>NZ_JBELIE010000080.1:0-14747 GCF_042091075.1 Sphingomonas sp.
TGCGTTGAAGATCAACCGCCCCGCCGATGCGCGCGCGATGTTCGAACGCTATGGCCGGGGCAGTCAGGCACCGCAGACCCGCGCCAAGGGCTTTTACTGGGCGGCGCGCGCCGCGGAGCGCGCCGGCCAGCCGGATGCGCGCGCGCTGTTCGAACAGACCGCGGGCTATCGCGATCAATATTACGGACAGCTCGCGATCGAGCATCTCGGCCGCCCACTGACCGCGCCGCCACCCGCCCCCAACCCCGTCATCCCGACCGCCGCGCGCAACGCATTCTTCGCGCGCGAAGTGGTGCGCGCCGCGCAATTCCTCGGCCAGGCGGGTCAATATCAGGATCAGACCGCCTTCGTCCGACAGATCGCCGCCGATGCGACGAGCGATACCGATCATTATCTGGCCAACGAGCTGTCGCGCACGCTGCGACGCCCCGATCTCGGCGTGCTGGTGGCGCGCAGCGCGATGCAGAACGGCCTGCCCGAATATAGCGCGATCGGCTTCCCCACCGTGACCGTGCCATCGGGTTACGAGGATCAGTGGACGATGATCCACGCCGTCGCGCGGCAGGAAAGCCAGTTCGACCGCGCCGCGCGCAGCCCGGTCGGCGCCAGCGGGCTGATGCAGCTGATGCCCGCCACCGCGCGGGAGCAATCGGGCAAGCTGGGCCTGTCCTACGACGCCGGCCGCCTGACCAGCGACACGAGCTACAACATCCAGCTCGGCTCCAGCTATTTTCAGCGCATCTTCAATCAATATGGCAGCTACCCGCTGGCGATCGCGGCGTATAACGCCGGGCCCGGCAACGTGAACAAATGGCTGCGCGCCAACGGCGATCCCCGCACCGGCGCGGTCGACGTGGTCGATTGGGTCGAGGCGATCCCGTATATGGAAACCCGTAACTACGTGCAGCGCGTGCTGGAAAACGCGGTCGTCTACGACTTGATGAACCCGTCGCGCGCGCGCAGCCGGGGGCCGAACAACCTGAGCTGGTATCTCGGCCGCAGTCGCGCCGGATGACGACGATGAGCGATCGACCCAATTACATCACGCCCGCCGGCTATGCCGCGCTTAGTGAGGAATATCACAAATTGTTCGCTACCGAGCGCCCCGCCCTGGTGGAGACGATCGCCTGGGCGGCGGGCAACGGCGACCGATCGGAAAACGGCGACTATATCTACGGGCGGAAGCGACTGCGCGAGATCGACCGCCGGCTCGGCTTCCTGTCGCGGCGGATGAAGGCCGCGCGCGTGGTCGACCCCGCCCGGCAGGAGGATCGCTCGCGCGTGTGGTTCGGCGCCAGCGTGACGATCGCGGACGAGGATGATCGCCACCGCGCGCTGACGCTGGTCGGCGATGATGAAACCGACGCGGGCGCGGGGCGGATCGGCTGGAACGCGCCGCTGGCGCGCGCGCTGCGCGGGGCGGCGGTGGGTGACCTGCGCCGTGTTACGCTGCCCGCAGGCGACCGCGACTATGAGGTGATCGCGATCAGCTATCCGCCGCCGCCTTGACGGCGATGCGATGGCAGAACGAAGGGGACGGACGCGATGCCACCCCACCCTCGACTAACGCACCACGGGCGACTAGATCGCGCGCCATGTCCGCCAGCCCCCAGCCCGAGATCGTGACGCTCGGCTGCCGCCTCAACATCGCCGAAAGCGATACGATCCGGCAGCTCGCCGGCGCAGGAACCGCGATCGTCAATTCGTGCGGCGTCACGCAACAGGCATTGAAGGACACGCGCGCGACGATCCGGCGGTTGCGTCGTCGCCGCCCCGACGCCGAACTGATCGTCACGGGCTGCGCCGTCGCGATGGAGCCCGACGCTTTCGGCGCGATGCCCGAGATTGACCGTATCGTGGGCAATAGCGTCAAGCTGCTGCCCGCCAGTTGGGGGGCGCGGCCGAACGCCGTCCGCCCCGGCGGGGTGACGCGTGCGTTCGTCGGCGTGCAGAATGGCTGCGATCACCATTGCACCTTCTGCGCGATCCCGCAGGGGCGCGGCGCCAACCGCGCCGATCCGATTGCCGATGTGATCGCCCGGATCGCCGCGCTGGTCGCGGCGGGGCAACGGGAGGTGATCCTCTCGGGCGTCGACCTTGCCAGCTATGACGATCACGGCGCGGGCCTGGCGGTGCTGGTCGAGCGATTGCTGGTCCAGGTGCCCGGGCTGGAGCGCCTGCGGCTGTCGTCGCTCGACCCGCATGCGATCGACGAGGCGCTGTTCGCCCTGCTGACGCAGGAGGCGCGTGTGATGCCGCATGTGCATCTGTCGCTGCAGGCGGGAGACGATCTGGTGCTCAAGCGGATGCGGCGGCGGCATCGCCGGGCGGAAGCCCTGCGGTTGATCGAGCGACTCAAGGCGGCGCGGGCGGAGATCGCGATCGGCGCGGACCTGATCGCCGGTTTCCCGACCGAGGACGATGCGATGTTCGCCAATACGCTGGCGATGATCGCGGAAGGTGAGATCACCCACGCGCACGTCTTCCCCTATTCGCCGCGTCGCGGCACCCCGGCGGCGCGCATGCCGCAGGTCGATCCCGCGGTCGCGCGCGACCGCGCCGCACGATTGCGCGCCGAGAGCGCCGCCTTGCTGTCGCGGCGGCTGCGCTCGCAGATCGGCAGCGTCCAGCAGGTGCTGGTGGAGCGGCCGGGAACGCGCGGGCACACTCCCGACTTTGCCGAGGTGCGTCTCGCCTCCTCCTATCCCGTCGGCCAGGTGACAGGTGTGACGATCACCGCCGCCGCCGCCGACCACCTGACCGGAACGATCATCGCATGAGTACGAGCTGGCACGACAAGCTGCTGGGCGGGTTTCGCCGCACCTCCGACCGGCTGGTCGGTAATCTCGCGGGCCTGGGCGGGGCGCGTCTCGACGAGGCGACGCTCGACGAGGTGGAGGAGGCGCTGATCGCGTCCGACCTCGGCCCCGAAACCGCGGGGCGCGTGCGCCAGCGGCTGGCGGAGGGCCTGTTCGAGCGCAACATGGAGGAACTGGGCATCCGCCTCGTCGTGGCGGAAGAGGTGGAGAAGGTGCTGCGTCAGGTAGCCCGCCCGATCGGCATCGACGCCTTCCCCCGACCGCAGGTGGTGCTAGTGATCGGCGTCAACGGGTCGGGCAAGACGACGACGATCGCCAAGCTGGCGCATCTGTTTCTGGAACAGGACTATCAGGTGATGCTGGCGGCGGGCGATACGTTCCGCGCCGCCGCGATCGGCCAGCTGAAGACCTGGGCGGAGCGGATCGGCGTGCCGATCGTCACCGGGCCGGAGGGCGGCGATGCCGCCGGGCTGGTGTGGGACGCGGTGAAGCAGGCGACCGCGATCGGCACCGACGTGCTGATCGTCGACACCGCCGGGCGATTGCAGAACAAGCGCGAGCTGATGGACGAATTGGCGAAGATCCGCCGCGTCCTTGGACGGTTGAACCCGGCGGCACCGCATGACGTGTTGCTCGTGCTGGACGCCACCACCGGCCAGAATGCGCTCAACCAGATCGAGGTCTTCAAGGAAGTGGCGGGCGTTACCGGACTGGTGATGACCAAGCTGGACGGCACCGCGCGCGGCGGCGTTCTGGTCGCGGCGGCGGAGCGCTACGGCCTGCCGATCCATGCCATCGGCGTCGGGGAGCAGATGGACGACCTGCGCCCCTTCGATCCCCATGAGGTAAGCCGTATCATCGCGGGCGTCGACGATGCGGGGCGCGGCCGATGAACGCGCCAGCCGAGCATAAGGACGGCGGCGCCGGAATCCGCGCAGCGGTCGACTATGGACCGCTGGCGTTATTCTTCATCGCCAATTTCCTCGTCCCCGCCGAAACCGCACGGCGCATCGTCGCGCAATTCACACCGATGCTGTCGACGATGAACCAGGTCGAGGCGCTGCTGATGGCGCGCGTGATCCTGGCCACCGCGGTCTTTGTCATCGCGAGCATCGCCGCGCTCGCCCTGGCGCGCGCGAAGCTGGGGCGCGTCCCGCCGATGTTGCTGATTTCCGCCGGGCTGGTCATCGTGTTCGGCGGCCTGACGATGTATTTCCGCGATCCGCGCTTCATTCAGATGAAGCCGACGATCGTCTATCTGCTGCTGGCGGCGGTGCTGGGTTTCGGTGTCGCCACCGGGCGTCCCTTGCTCCAGCAATTGATGGGAAGCGCCTATCCGGGCCTGCGCGAAGCCGGCTGGCGGCGACTGACGCTCAACTGGATGTGGTTCTTCGCTGGCATGGCAGTGCTCAACGAAACGGTCTGGCGCGGCGCCGCCACGATCTACGGCGCGACGCGCGGATGGGACCTGTGGGCGATCTACAAGCTGTGGGTGGTGATCCCGCTGACGTTGCTGTTCGCGGTCGCCAACGTTCCGATGCTGATGCGCCACGGCCTGACGCTGGGCGAGGAGCCGCCGGTGCCGCCGGAGGGCTGATCCCGCACGCGATCCACGCCCCCGGCGTTCGGGTCATGAGGGTCGCGTGCCCCACGGGCTTTCGCGAAACCATTTCGTGATGATGTATTTCGTACCTTCGACGACCGGCATCCCTTCATGCAGGGTCCTGGTATTCGGGCTGCCGTCCGGCGCCATGTTGTTCCATGCGAGCAACAGGCCCTTGCGCGGCGCGACCCGCAGGCCCGCCTGCGGAAACCAGGTGGCGCCCCCTTCCTCGACGTCGTTGAGATAGATCATCGCGGTCCAGGTCCGCTGCCCACCGGACGCCTGCATCCGCGGCCAATAGCTTTCGCCCTGGTGGAAATAATCGTGATGCGCGCGGAAATGCTGCGACGGGGCGTAGCGCTGCCCCTGCATGGTTTCGCCATAGTCAGGCGGAATACCAAGGCTGTCGGCGATATAGCGGTCGATCTGGCGGATGCCATCGGCATGGCGATCCATATCGCAACTTTCGCTGGTGCGGTTCGCGCCCAATCCACGATCGGTCAGCAGTGTCGACGGCCGCCGGTTGGAATCGATCACCTGCACCAGCCAGTCGCAATTCGCGGCGTCGAGGAAGTCGATACAGCGATACGCCTGCACCGCGTCGCTCGGCAATCGCTGCATGCGTGGATCGGCATCGAGGCGCGCCGATACGTGGCGGCCGATCGCGGCGCGCTCACTGGAAGGGGGACCGGGGATATGCGTCGTCAGGGCCATGCCGCCGCCTTCGCGCAGCATGGCCCTTTCTTCAAGCGTCCGGCATCACCAGAAGATGCCGTAGATCACGTCGACCACCTGGCCGCTGTAGACGTCGACCAGCAGCGCGTCGTCGTAATAGCGGATCCAGCGGTACGGCCCATAAGCGTCGGGCAGCCGGTACGACCATGGATCGTCGATCCAGTAGCTTTGCCCGAACAGCACCGGCGCCAGCCGGATGCCGACCGAGAAGCGCTGATAGCCGCGGCTCCACCCGTACGGCGCGTAATAGCGCGGCAGGCGGTAGGCGAAGCGATTCTCCGCCCGGTAGCGGTTCCAGTCATAGCGCCGGTCGTCACGCCAGCCGCGGTTCCATTGCCCTTGCCCCCAACGACCCTGGTTCCAGCCACCACGATCGCCGTCGCGCCAGTCGCGGCCCGCATCGGCTCGCCCGCTCGACCACGCGCCCCATTGCCCGGCGCGGCGCGGATCGACCGCGCGTCGATCGTCGCCGTCGCGGCGTTCGCTGCGCCATTCGCCGCGCGACGCATCCGCCTCCGGCGGGCGTGGACGCTCGGTGCCGCGATCGCGGTCAGGCCGGCGAAAGCCACCCTCCGGCCGGTCCGGACGCACCCAGGTCGGACGCTGCCAGCCACCGGCGTTGCCCGCATCGGCGCGCGGCGCGCGATCGGAGCGCTGCCAGCCGCCGTCGGAGGGCTGCGTCGCCGGCGCGGCAGGGCGCGGCCGGGGCGCGTCATCGCGGCGTCGCCAGCCGCCGCCATCGCCGCCGCGCTCGGGGCGCGGCGCGCCCTGCTCGAACCGGGGGCCACGCTCCCCCTCCCGCCGCGGGCCTTCCTGCGCCGAAGCGAGCGCGGGCATCATCGCGACCGCGGACATCAGGGCCGTCACCATCGCCTTCATCATCGTCGGGTCTTTCCATCCGCCGGCGCACGAGCCGGCCCTGCGATAGTGCGGTTATGCACCGGCAACGAAGAATGGTCGCTGAACCACGGTGTCAGCGAAGCGACAGCTTTGTGCCCCGCTAGCCCGCGTCGTATAGCGCCCGCGCCTTGGCATAATCGGCCTTGCCGTTGGCGGCCCGCAGGCTTTCCCCCGTCGCCACCATTCGTTTGGGCAGTTTGTAGCCCGCCAGGTGTCGCCGCAATCGGGCGCGAATCGCGGCTTCATTGAATGCGTCCGCCTGCACCACCGCGCTGACCGATTGTCCCCAGCGCGGATCGGGCGTGCCGAACACCAGCGCATCGGCGACGCCGGGGCACAATTTCAGCGCCTCCTCGACTTCCTCCGCGAAAATCTTCTCTCCGGCCGAGACGATGCATCCGGAGCCACGACCGAGCAGCAGCAGCGAGCCATCCGCCTTCACCTTCGCAACGTCACCCGAGACGGTGTAGCGAACCCCATCGATGATGCGGAAGGTGCGGGCGCTTTTCTCCGGATCCTTATGGTAGCCGAGGGGACCCGGCGGCCCAAGCACCACCTTGCCGGTCACATCGGAGCCGGGCACCACGTCACGATCGTCATCGTCCAGAACGCGACAGCGCGCCCCGGTCATGAAGCGTGCCGTCTCCACCGTGCCGTCGCGCGTCGTCACCGCGGCGCCCATGCCGATCGCCTCGGACGAACTGAAATTGTCCTGGCAGATCGCCTGCGGCATATGGCGCAGCAACTCATCCTTGACGGCCTGGGTCCACATCACCCCCGACGAGGTGATCAGCCGCACCGACGACACGTCCCAACGGCCGGGTTCCCGATCGAGCGAATCGAGGATCGGCCGGACGAAGGCGTCGCCGACGACGACCAGCCGGTTGGCGCGCCAGCGATCGATCGCATCGAGCGCCTCGTCGGCGCGATAACTGGCGGAGGGCAATGTCGCCACCATGCCACCGGCGAGCAGCGTGCCATAGGACGATAGCAGCCCGGTGCCGTGCATCAGCGGCGGTCCGCAAACGGTGCGCGGGTAATCCGGATTGGCAGCGGCGAAGGTTGCCGCTTCCTCCACGGTGGCCGGCACCGGCAACCCCTGGGTCGCGGCGACCGCCAGCCCGATCGCGTTGAGATCGGCATGCGTCCAAATCACGCCCTTGGGCATGCCGGTGGTACCGCCGGTATAGATGAAGAAACGATCCGCCGGATCGCGCATCAGTGTCAGCGCGGCGCCATCGCCGGCGCACAGATCGTCGAAGCGCTCCGCGAAATCGGGCGGGTCGCCGGCGCCACCCATCTCGACCACGCTGCGCAGCAGTGGCGCGCCCGGCAGCACCCGCGCCACCGCTGCGCGCAATCGCGCATCATAGACCAGCACGGTGGCGTCGCTATCGGCCAGGATATAGGCCAGTTCGTCGGCCACGTAGCGATAGTTGACGTTGACATGCGTGCCGCGCGCTTTCCAGCATGCGATCAACGCGATCAGATAATCCGCGGAATTATAGGCATAAAAGGCGAACCGCTCGCCGGGGGCAAGCCCGCGAGCGATCAGCGCGCGTGCCAGATTGTTGGAACGGCGCGTCAACTCGCCCCACGAGACGACTTGATCGCCATGCGCCAGCGCTACGCGATCGGTGGGGATCGCGCGCTCCACTGCCTCGATCATGTCGCCGAAGTTGAAACTCACGCCGCCACACCGCCGACCAAAGTCGTCTTGCCCCAATATTCGTCGCGCAACAGCCGCTTGTAGAGCTTGCCGGTCTCATGCCGTGGCAGTTCGGCCCGGAAATCGATCCGGCGCGGCGTCTTGACGTGCGACAGATGCGCGCGTGCGAAGGCGGTCAGTTCCGCCGCCAGCGCCGGCCCGGCCGCGGCGGGATCACGCGGCTGGACGATCGCGACCACCTCTTCGCCCATTTCTTCGTGCGGCGCGCCGATCACCGCGACGTCCGCCACCTCGGGATGCGTGACCAGCAGGTTTTCGATCTCGGCGGGATAGATGTTCACCCCGCCGGAAATGATCATGAAACTCTTGCGATCGGTGAGGTACAGATAGCCCTCCTCGTCAATCCAGCCAACATCTCCCAGCGTGGTCCAGCCGTGTGCATTGGTCGAATCGCGCGTCTTGGCGGGATCATTATGGTAGCTGAAACCGGCGCTGCCGGTCGGGCTCTCGAAATAGATCACGCCTTCGGTGCGCGGCGGCACCTCCTCGCCGTCGTCGTCGCAGATATGCGTGATCGTCGTGAGATTACGGCCGACCGATCCCTTGTGCGTCAGCCACTCACCGGCGCTGATCGCGTGGAAGCCGTTGCCCTCGGTACCGGCATAATATTCGCCGATGATCGGCCCCCACCATTCGATCATCCGTTCCTTGACGGGAATCGGACATGGTGCCGCCGCATGCCATACCGCCCGCAGCGAAGACATGTCGTAGCGCGCGCGAACCTCCGGCGGCAGTTTCAGCATGCGGATGAAGTGCGTCGGCACCCATTGCGCATGGGTGACGCGATAGCGCTCGATATATTCCAGCGCCTTCTCGGGATCGAACCGCTCCATCACGATCACGGTGCCGCCGAGTTGCTGCACCGCCATCGACCAGCGCAGCGGCGCGGCATGATACAGCGGCGCCGGGCTGAGATAGACCATCTCGGGAGAGAAATCGTAAAGTGCCTGCCCCAGCGGCACCAGCGGGCTGAGGTTCTCCCCGAACGGCTGGCTGGAGAGCGGATGCTTGACGCCTTTGGGTTTGCCGGTGGTGCCCGAGGAATAGAGCATCGTGCCCCCGGATGACGGATCCGCGATCGGCCCGTCCGGCATCGCGTCACGAGCGGTTTCGAAACGCGCGAAACCCTCCAGGTCGGTATCGACGATGTAGCGCTGCACGTCGTCGATCAACGGCAGCAGCTCGCGCGCGCACGCGGCCGTCCCGCGTGACACGATCAGCATCCGGCAATCGCCGTCGCGGATGATATATTCCGCCTCGGCGACGCTCAGCTTCGAGGAGATGCAGGTGCAATAGACGCCGGTCCGCTCCGCCGCCCACATGATCTCAAGATAGCGGGCCGAATTGTCCATCATCACCGCGATGCCGTCGCCGCGCTTCAGGCCATGCGCCCGGATCAGCTGCGCACCCTGATTGGCGCGGCGCTCCAGTTCGCCGTACGTTACCACTTCCCCCGACCCGGCCATGATATAGGCGGGCTTGTCCGGGGTGGTCCTGGCATGCGCGGCCGGGTGCAGCATCGTCTCTCTCCTGTTCGCATTCCACCGGGCCGCGTCTCATGCGCGGTCCCGGTGGCAGTCAGCGCGCGGTATCGCGATCAGGCGTCGATGCGCTCCACGATGATCGCGGGCGCCATCCCGCCCGCCGCACACATCGTCACCAGCCCATAGCGCTTGTTCTGGCGCTCCAGTTCGTCGACCACGGTGCCGATCAGGATCGCGCCGGTCGCACCGATCGGATGGCCCAGCGCAATCGACCCGCCGTTGACGTTCACCTTGGACCGATCGAGGTCGAGGTCGCGCATGAACTTCTCCGCGACCACCGCGAACGCCTCGTTGATCTCCCACAGATCGATATCGTCCTTGGTCAGTCCGGCTTTCGCCAGCACCTTCTTCGCCGCCGGGACCGGGGCATTGAGCATCAGCGTGGGATCGTCGCCGATGTTCGCGGTCGCGACGATGCGCGCGCGCGGCTTCAGCCCATGCTTCTCGGCATAATCCTTGGATGCCAGCAGCACCGCCGCCGCACCGTCGACCACGCCCGACGAATTGCCCGCATGGTGGACATGCTGGATCTCCAGATCGGGATATCGGCGGTTGATCTGCTTGCGGAACGTATCGCCGTTCTTGTTGTACGGTACATCAGCAATCGCCGCGAACGACGGTTTCAGGCTGGCCAGCCCCTCCGCAGTGGTTTGCGGGCGGGGATATTCGTCGCGGTCGAGCACGACCTGGCCGGCATCGTCGGTGACCGGCACGATCGAGCGCGCGAAACGGCCTTCTTTGATCGCCACATCCGCCTTGCGCTGGCTCTCGAGCCCCAGGGCATCGAGTTCCTCGCGCGAGATTCCTTCCATGCTGGCGATCGCATCGCCGCACACGCCCTGATGGCTTTGCGGATGGCTCAGATCCAGGCGCTCGTTGCCGGAGCCCATGCCGAGGATCGGCTTGCCGCTCTCCATATCCTCCTGCGACATCGCGGCGGTAAGGCTCATCATCTCGGTGCCACCCGCGATCACCAGGTCTTCCATCCCGCTCATGATCTGCGCGGCGGCGAAACTTACCGCGGTGATGCCGCCGCCGCAGAAGCGATCGAGCGTCGTGCCAGACGCCGTGACGTCATAACCGGCATCGAGCGCCGCCATCCGGCCAAGGTCACCGCCCTGCTTGCCACGCTGCGTGGAGGTCGACCAGATGATGTCGTCCACTTCGGCGGTGTCGATGTTGTTGCGTTCCTTGATCGCCTTGAGCACCGTGGCAGCCAGATGCTGCGGATGCAGGTCCGCCAGCGCACCCTTGCCCTGCTTCCCGATCCCGCGCGGCGTTCGCACCGCGTCGATAATATAGGCCTCTGCCATGATGATATTCTCCATTCCCGATACCGTGCGGCGGACGCCTCTTTACCCCCGCCGAGTTCCGGCATAACCTTCGTTATGGTCGAAGCGATGTCAAGCGTGTCCCCACCCGCCCCGGCTTCTCAACGGGTGCCGGATCTCACCCCGCGTGACTGGCTGGAGGCGGGGCAGTCGCTGCTCCGTCGTGGCGGGCTGAAGGCGCTGAAGCTGCGGCCGCTGGCGGAGGAATTGCGCGTTTCGACCGGCAGCTTCTATCATCATTTCGCCGACTTCGACGCCTATCAGGGGCAATTGGCGACCTATTTCGCGGAAGCGCAGATCAGCGATCTGATCGACGCACTCGAACGCGCCACCGCCGACCCGATCGATCGCATCCGCCTGCTGGGACAGACGGTGCGGCGGCGCGGTTCGTCACGGCTGGCGATCGCGATGCGCGCCTGGGCGGAGAGCGACGAGCGGGCACGGCGCGCGGTGGAACGCCACGATTTGCTGATGCTGGACTTTCTGGCGCGTTGCCTCACCGCGGCGGGCTTCGATCGCGCGGATGCGGACATCCGCGCCTATGGCTTGATCACGCTCGGGCTCAGCAAGGTCCATGCCCCGCATCTCGATATGTCATCGGTATTCGATCATCTGCTTTCGATCATGACCGCGCGGCCGGAACAGCCCGGCCGATGAGGTCGCTGCAGGTCTCCGCGCTGTCACCCGATCTGTCGGGCACGGCGCTGATGGACCGGCCCGAGCCGATCCTTCGCGCGGATCAGGTGCTCATCCGCGTCCGCGCGGCGGCACTCAACTTTCCCGACTTGCTGATGACGCGCGGCGACTATCAGCTAAAGCCGCCGCTGCCCTTCACGCCGGGAATGGAAATCGCCGGCGACGTGATCGCGGGCGAAGGATTCGCACCCGGCAGCGCGGTGGTCGCGGGCATGCGGGTGGGGGGTTTTGCCGAACGGGTGGCGGTCGATGCCGGATCGGTTCGCCGCAAGCCAGCCCATCTCTCCTATGCCAAGGCCGCCGGGGTCGGCACGGCGTATCTCACCGCCTATGTGGCGTTGGTGCGGCTGGCGAACCTTCAGCCCGATGAATGGGTGGTGGTGCACGGCGCGACCGGCGGCGTCGGGCTGGCGGCGGTGGATTTGGCGAAAGCACTCGGCGCTAGGGTGATCGCCACGTCGCGCTCGGCGCAGAAGCTGGCGATCGTCGCGGACCAATATGGCGTCGACGCGGCATTGGTCGCACCGGGCTTCCGCGAGCGCTTGAAAGAGATCACCGGCGGTGGCGCGGACGTGATCTATGATCCGGTCGGCGGCGACGTCTTTGATGAGTCGGTGCGCTGCATCGCGTTCGGCGGGCGCTTGCTGGTGGTCGGCTTCACGTCGGGACGGATCGCCAGCGTTTCGACCAACATGCCGCTGATCAAGGGATTTTCGGTGATCGGGGTGCGGGCGGGCGAATACGGGCGGCAGTTCCCCGAACGCGGACGAGAGAACCAGGAGGCGATCTGGGCGATGGCGGAGGCGGGGCGGATCCGCCCGCGCGTCCACGCCGAATATCCGCTCGATCGCTGGCAGGATGCTTTCCGCGCGATGGAGCGCAGCGAAATGATCGGGAAGATCGCGCTGATCCCGTAACAGATGGATAGGGCCGGACCTGCCGTGACGAGCGGGCCGGCGTGATGGAGAGGAACGATGGCCGGATACGATTATGTCATCATCGGTGGCGGCTCGGCGGGCTGCGCGCTCGCCGCGCGACTGAGCGAGGATCCCGCCGCCAGCGTGTGCCTGCTGGAGGCGGGCGGCGCCAACAAGGATCTGCTGGTCCGCATGCCCGCCGGGGTCGGCAATCTCATCAAGAGCAAGAACAAGCACAATTGGGGTTTCTGGACCGAGCCGGAACCGCACGTGGACAATCGCCGGCTGTGGTGGCCACGCGGCAAAGGGCTGGGTGGATCGTCCGCGATCAACGGCATGATCTATATGCGCGGCCATCCGCAGGATTATGACGATTGGCGCCAGATGGGGCTGACCGGCTGGTCGTGGGACGATGTGCTGCCGTATTTCCGCAAGCTGGAAGGGCATCATCGCGGCGAATGCGGCGGGCTGCACGGTGCCAGCGGGCCGCTGTCGATCTCCGCCGGCGAAAGCGACAGCCCGTTTCACGATGCGCTGATCGACGCGGGGCGGCAAGCGGGCTATCCCGTCACCCCGGATTTCAACGGCGCGTCGCAGGAAGGCTTCGGCCGCTATGACCTGACGATCGCCGACGGCAGCCGCTGGTCGACGGCCGCGGCCTATCTGCGCCCCGTCCTGGGGCGTCGCAATCTGACCGTGATCACCGCCGCGCGCACCACCCGCATCGTCGTCGAGCGCGGGCGGGCGGTGGCGGTGGAATTCCTGCGCGGCAAGACGCCGCAGCGGGTCGACGTCGCCGGCGAGGTGCTGCTGTGCGCGGGCGCGGTGCAGAGCCCGCATTTGTTGCAGCTATCGGGGATCGGCGATCCCGAGCGGCTGCGCGCGGCGGGCATCGCCACCGTGCATGCCCTGCCCGGCGTCGGGGAAAATCTGCAGGATCACCTCGACGTCATCATGAACTGGTCGACACGCGGGCTGGTGACCGCCTTTTCCGCTACGCGCGGGCTGGCGCAGCTGAAGACCGGGTTGAACTATCTGTTGCGCGGCCAGGGCCTCGGGCGGCAGCAATTCCTCGAATCGGGCGCGTTCGTCTGCTCGCGCGAAGGTCTGTCGCGCCCTGATGTGCAGATCCACGGCGTGCTGGCGGTGATGCGCGAACACGGCAAGGTGCGCGTCAATCAGGACGGTATCTCGTTGCACCTGTGTCAGCTTCGCCCCGAAAGCCGTGGCCGGATCGTGGCCGCATCCGGCGATCCGCTTGCCGACCCGCTGATCTACGCCAACTACCTGGCATCGCCGGAGGATCGCCGTGTGATGCGCGCGTGCGTCAAGATCGGCCGCGACGTCGCCAGCCAGCATGCGCTGGATCCGTATCGCGCGAATGAACTGTTTCCCGGCGCCTCGGTCCGCACCGACGAGGAGATCGACGCCTGGGTGCGCCGCTCCGCCGAGACGATCTACCACCCCGTCGGCACGTGCCGGATGGGCGCGGACGGCGATGCGATGGCGGTGGTCGATCCGCAATTGCGGGTGCGCGGCGTGGAGGGGCTGAGGGTCGTCGACGCCTCGGTGATGCCGACACTGGTCGGCTCCAACACCAACGCACCGACGATCATGATCGCGGAGAAAGCCGCCGACATGATCCGCGGGCAGCGACCGCAGCGATCCACCGAAGGAGGCGATTCCCCACCCCAGCGCGTCGCCGCGTGACGCGCGCGGGGCAAACAGCCCTGCCCCGCCTGCCCAGCGCGACGGTGGCATCCGGCGCCGGTTGGGGGTAACCCGTCGCGCATGAAGCCGTCATTCGCCTCGCTGCACCATCACCGCATGCTGCGGGTCGCCGCCGCGCAACCGCTCGCCACCGTGGGGGACCCGGCACGCAATGCCGATGCCACCATCGCCCTGGCGCAGGAGGCGGATCGGCGGGCAGTCGACCTGGTGGTGTATCCGGAGCTGAACCTCAGTTCCTATGCGATCGATGACCTGCATCTGCAAAGCGCGTCGCAGCGGGCGGTACGGGCGGCGATCGAGGCGGTGCGGATCGCGAGTGAGCCGCTACGCTCCGTCCTGCTGGTCGGAGCGGCGCTGCAGCGTAACGGCCGACTGTACAATTGCGCGATCGCGATCGCGCGCGGCAGGATATTGGGCGTCGTACCCAAGACATTCCTGCCGAACTATCGCGAATATTACGAGAAGCGCTGGTTCGCCTCGGGTGCGGGGATAACCGGGCTGACGATCGAGCTGGGCGAGGCAATTGTGCCCTTCGGCACCGACCTGCTGTTCGCCGCCAGCGACCTGCCCCATTTCACCTTCCACGCGGAAATCTGCGAGGATTACTGGTCCCCCACCCCGCCCGCCACTACCGGCGCGCTGGCGGGGGCCTTGGTCTGCTGCAACCTGTCCGCGTCCAATGTGGTGATCGGCAAGTCGCGCGAGCGGATGATGCTGTCCGCCTCGCAGTCGGCCCGCGCGG
>NZ_JBELIE010000081.1:0-14435 GCF_042091075.1 Sphingomonas sp.
CATGGCGCGTTCTTCGGCGTAGGATCGGTGGTCGCCGCCAGCCTCGTGCCGCCGGACAGGCGTGCGGGGGCGGTGGCAGCGATGTTCACCGGGCTGACCGTCGCCACCATCGGCGGTGTGCCGGCGGCGACCTGGGTCAGCGAGGCGATCGGCTGGCGTACCGCCTTCGCCGGGATTGCTGGCGTAGGGGCGATCGCGATGCTCTCGCTACGTCTGGCGCTGCCGCCGCTCCCCGCTGCCGGGGGCGGCGACATGCGTGCCGAACTGCGCGTGTTGAAACGCGGTCCTGTGTTGATGGCGCTGGCACTGACCACGATCGGCTTCGGCGGCGTGTTTACCGTCTTCACCTATATCGTCCCGATCCTGCGCGACGTGACGCATGGCTCGACCGCCTATGTCACCGGGATGCTGATGCTGTTCGGGGTCGGCGCGACGATCGGCAATGCGCTCGGCGGCAGGCTCGCCGACCGTTCGGTCGACCGCGCGCTGACGATGATGCTGGCGATCATGGCGGTGACGTTGCTCGCCTTCACCATATTGATGCAATGGCCGCTGACCGCTGCCGTCGCGATCCTGATCTGGGGTATCGCCAGTTTTGCGACCGTCCCGCCCTTGCAGATGCGGGTGATGGACGCGGCATCGGACGCGCCGAACCTCGCCTCCGCGATGAACATCGGGGCGTTCAATCTGGGCAATGCGATCGGTGCGGCGCTGGGCGGCGGCGTGATCGGCGCCGGATGGGGCTTGCCCATCGTGGCGATCGCGGGCGCGACGATGGCGGCAGCCGCGCTCATGATCCTGCTCGCGGCTCATCGCCCGACGCGCGCAGCCGCTTGCCCGGCGTGAAGCGGCGCCGCCGGGCGGGCGACGACGCTTACTGTTTCTGTGCCTCGTCGCGCTGGGTGCGGGCGGTCATGCCGGTGGCGGAGGCGTCGTCGAGCATCTGCTCGTCGGGGGCGGCGGCCTCTTCGGGCGGCAGTGCGACGGTGTCGTTGACGATCGGTTGCTCGATCGCGGTCGGCTCGGCACTGGGCTGATCGGTGGGTTCGAACGTGGGAGTCTCGGTCGGCATCACCTCATTGGTCGGCGCCGGCTGCTCGGGTTCGGAGCGCGAGCAGGCGGACAATGCCGCCGCCGTGGCAAGCGCGGCAAACATCAGCGGGCGGACTGGCAAGGTCTTCACATTCTTCCCCTTGGTTATCGTGTCGGTGTCGGCGGGCCCGGGTGTCACCGCGACGCCAGTGCCTGGGTCGCGGAGCGGCGTTCCACCGAGGCGGCCAGCTTGCCGTCCCAGCCATAGGGATCGTCGCGGAAGCCGACCTGGCCATTCTGGTTCGCGAACGCGCTCCAGTACATCAGGTAGACGCTGACCGGCTCCGCCATCTGCGCGCGTACCGTCTTGCCGGCTTCGACGGCGGCATCGATCTTGTCGGGTTGCCAGTCGGGCGTGGTGCGCATCAGGAGCTTGGCGAGGTCGGCGGGCTTTTCCAGCCGGACGCAGCCATGGCTGGCGAGCCGATCGAATTTCGAGAAGCCCGATTGCGCGGGCGTATCATGCAGATAGACCGCGAAATTGTTCGGGAAATCGAACTTGAACCGGCCCAGCGCGCTCTTCTCCGAGGATTGCTGCAGGCGTTTTGACCCGTCGCCATTGTCGATCACGCGAAAACCGTTGCGCTTGAGATAGCCGGGGTTGGCCCTTTCCTTCGGCCACAATTCCTTCGTGGCGATCGAGCTGGGCACGTTCCACGGCGGATTGATGACGATGCTGTTGATGCGGCTGACCAGCATCGGCGTTTCGTTGCCGGGCCGCCCGGTGACCGCCTTCATCGACATCACCGGCTCGTCGCCGTCGAACACCGTCAGCACCGCCGCCGCGATATTGACCTGAACGCGGTGCCGGTCCAGCTCGGAGGGCAGCCAGCGCCAGCGTTCCATATTCGCCATGATCTGCCGGATGCGCTGTTCGACGGGCACGTTGAGCGCGGCGAGCGTCTGCGCGCCCACCTGCCCGGCGGGATTAAGGCCGTAACGTCGCTGAGCGCGCCGCACGCCATCGAGCAATGCGGCGTCGAAGCGGTCACCGCTCGCCGGCACCGCCGGGTCCTCCATCGCCAGCCGCTCGCGCAGCTTCGCCACCGCCGGGCCGCGGCTGCCGAATACCGGCGCGACGCTCAACTGTGGCCAGCCGCCCGCCGCCGCGATGGTGCGATAACGATCCAGCCCCTTCACCAGCGTATCATAGCCGACATAGGGCGGGGGCAGCGATCGCACCCATGCCGCCAGCCGATCCTGCGCCACCGCCGCGGTGAAGCCGGGCAGCGGATCATAGGGCTGGGGACGGATCCCCCAGTCCTTCTGGAAATCGTCGGGCATCAGCCGCCCGCTGTGCACCGCCCGCGCGTGATCGAGCGCGATCCGCACCAGCGTGGCGCTGTCCAGCGACGCCAGATCGCGGGGCTTGCCGATCCGCAGCCCCTGCGACACCTCGTCGTCGGCGATCAGCTGCGCGAGCTGATGCGCCTGGGCGCTGGTGATCGTCGGATAGACCGGCGCGGTGACGCTCGTCGCGCCGACCGGCGCGGGCGGGACGACCAGCGGAACCGGCGTGCCGCCCGCGCGGGGGGTGACCATCTGCGCCGATGCGGCGGTGCTGGCGAGCAGCCCGGCCGCGACGATCAGGGCGCGTTGTCCGATGGTTGTGCCGTTGGCTGCTCGTGTCACCCGGTGCTTCCCCGCTATTCGAATCGTCATATCGCGCGTCTATGCCCATCACCGTCCGTCCCCACGATGAACGGGGAAGATACGGGATTTGCGGTCCGGCGCCGGGCGTGACAACGCACGCGAGACGCCGTCGCCCACCTTAGGCCACGGAAGCCAGCGGAGGAAGCATGGATACCGAATTTGAGCGAGTGCGGTCGCTGCAGGGGATCCACAATTTCCGCGACTATGGCGGGTATCGCGCCGTCGACGGCGTGTTGCGCACCGCGACGCTGTTCCGATCGGGACAGCATGCCGGCGCCACCCCGGCGGACCTCGGCGCTGTGCAGGCGCTGCACCTGCGCACCGTCGTCGATCTGCGCGGCGATGCTGAACGCCGCGCGGCACCGTGCGTGCGGCATCCGGAGTTTGGCGCGGAGGTGCTGTTCGCTGCGGGCGAGACGGCCGGGGACAGTCTGGCGCCGCATGAGGAGGCCGGGCAGGGCATCCGCTCCGCCGACGAAGCGCAGGCGGCGATGACGCAACTCTACACGACGATGCCGTTCCGCCCGGTGCTGGTCGACAGTCTGCGGCTCTATTTCGCCGCGCTGGCGACGCAGGACGGCAGCAGCCTGGTCCATTGCCTCGCCGGGAAGGATCGTACCGGATGGGCGGTCGCGCTGCTGCATCATCTGCTGGGGGTGCATGCCGACGATATCATGGCGGATTATCTGCTGACCAACACGGCTGGCGATCAGGCGGCGCGGATCGGATCAGCGGCGGCGAGCATTCGCGAGCGCTATGGCGCGCAGATGGACGACGATGCGATCGTCACGTTGATGTCCGTGCACCCGGATTATCTGATGACCGCCTTCGATGCGATCCAGGCACGTTACGGCTCCGTCACCGGCTATGCCGAAGCGGTGCTGGCGGTCGATGCGGCCGCGCTGGAGCGTTTGCGCGCGCGGCTGATCGCCTGACCGTGGCGGCCGTGCAGCCCGGACGGGCGACGGGCGTTGAAGAGGGCATGACACGGGCCTGGTGCATCTTCAATCCCGCCTCGGGCAGCGTTTCGGAACAACGACGCGACGCCGCGCTGGCGCTGCTCTCGGCGAACGCGACGATCGCCGGGCGGACGGATTTCCCGACCGAGCCGCTGCCGTCGCTGACGCAGCTTGCGGGCGCCGGCGTGGATACGGTCGTGGTGCTGGCGGGAGACGGGACGATCAACGCGGTGGTGCGCGCGCTGGCGGACTGGGATCGGGGTGTACTGATCCTGCCGGGCGGGACGATGAACCTGCTCGCAAAACGATTGCACGGCGACGTCGACGATGCCGCGATCATCGCCCGCGCGCCGCATGCGCCGCGCGTCGCCTTGGCGACGATCGAGGCGGCGGGGGAGGTCGCGGTGGTGGGCGTCATCCTCGGTCCGGCGACTAGCTGGAACCGCGCGCGGGAACGCTGGCGGGCGGGGCGCTGGCGCGGCTGGTGGCGGGCGATGGTTCATGCCGCGCGCCGCTCGTTGCGGCAGGGGGTGCGCCTCGACGCCCTGCCGGCGCGCGCGCAGGCGATCTTCATCGCCACCGCGGGGGAGGGGATGTTGTCCGCCAGGGCGATCGAGGCGCGCGATGCTGGCCGGATCGCCCGGCTCGGCTGGGAATGGCTGACGGGCGACTGGATGGCCGCCCCGGCGGTGACGGTGGTGGAGCGCGCGTGCTTCCATATCGTCGGCCGGCGCCCGGCCGCCGCGTTGTTCGATGGCGAGCCGGCGTTGCTGTCGCCGGGCACCGCCATTACCGCAGGCTCCACCCGCCGCATGTTTCTTCAGACCCGTGAGTTATCCGCATGACCAAGCTTTTCCATGTCAGCGATGTCCATTTCGGTGCCGAGGATCCGGCGGCGATCGCCTGGTTCAGCGAGCGTGTCGCGGCGGAGAAGCCCGATGCGGTGATCATGACCGGGGATCTGACGATGCGGGCCACCAAGGCGGAGTTCGAGGCCGGCGGCGCATGGCTGCGCAGCCTCGGCGTGCCGGTGACGCTGGAGGTGGGTAACCACGATCTGCCGTATTACTGGGATCCCCTGCGGCGGCTGTTCGCGCCCTATTCGCGCTTCGCCGCGGTCGAGCGGATGATCGAACGCCCGCTGGACGTCGCCGGGATCACGGTGGTGCCATTGAAGACCACCGCTCGCGCACAATGGCGGTGGAACTGGTCGAAGGGGCGCGTCAGCAGCGGATCGCTGCGGCGCGCGCTGGCGCTGATCGCGGCGGCTCCGGACGATCATCTGATCTTCGTCGCGGGGCATCATCCGCTGATCGAGGGCGGCACCCGGGGCACCGCGAAGACGCATGGCGGCGATCAGGCGCTGGCGGCACTGGCGGATGCGGGCGCGCATGCGGTGCTGTCCGGGCATGTGCACGATCCGTTCGACGTGCCCTACGAACGCGACGGCTGGCGGCTACGACTGATCGGCGCGGGCACGCTGTCCAAACGCACCCGTCAGACGCCGCCCGCGTTCAACGAGATCCGCATCAGCGGGGGGCGGTTCGAGACGCTGGTACGCACCATGTCCGACGCGCCGGTTCATTCGATCAGTGAGACGGCGCTGGCCGGGCGGGCGTAGTCGCGGCGTGTTCCATGCGAGCGCGCTATCCCTGCACGCGCTGTGGCCGGATGGCAGGCGGGGCAGGCACGCTGCCGGAAAGCGGCCATGGCGCTGACCCGCCCGAACGACTATCTGCATGCTGTGCCAAAGAAACCAACCGCCGGGCTGCCGACGCGCGAGCAGATCCTCGACTTCATCGCCACCTCCGACGTGCCGGCCGGTAAGCGGGAGATCGCGCGCGCCTTCGGGCTGAGCGCGCAGGAGAAGATCGCGCTGAAGGCACGGCTGAAGGACATGGCCGACGAAGGCCTGATCGACAGCGCGCCGGGCCGGGCGTTTCACAGGATGGGCGGGTTGCCCAAGGTGACGGTGTTGCGGATCGTCGACGTCGACGACGGCGGCAACGTCTGGGCCGAGCCGGAACGCTGGGAAGCCGATACGCCGAGCCCGCGCATCCGTGTGCGGGAGCGCAGCCGGCGCGGCGCGCTGGCCGTGGGGGAGCGGATCCTGGCGCGCACCGAGGAAGCCGGCCAGGGTTGGATCGCGCACCCGATGAAGGTGCTGCAACGAAGCGCGGAGCAGATCATCGGCGTGTTGCGGGCGGACGGGGATCGGCTGTTCCTGCAATCGGTCGACAAGAAAGAGCGCCGCGACTGGGCGGTGTCCGATGCCGGCGAGGCGCGCGCCGGTGATCTGGTGCTGGCGGAAATGGCCGGACGCCCGCCGCGGATCACCGCGCGGGTTGTGCAGCGGCTGGGCGATCCGTTCGCGCCGCGGAGCTTTTCGCTGATCGCGATCCACAAACTGGGCATCCCCGACGTCTTTTCCGAAGATGCGCTGGCGGAGGCGGAGCGGGTCGCCCGCCAGCCACTGGGGGACGGGCGCGAGGATCTGACGCATCTGCCGATCGTCGCAATCGATCCCGCCGACGCGCGCGACCATGACGATGCGGTCTGGGCCGCGCCCGATGACGATTCCGGCAATGACGGCGGATGGAAGGCGATCGTCGCGATCGCCGATGTGAGCTTCTACGTCCGCCCCGACACGGCGATCGATCGCGAGGCGCGACGGCGCGGCAATTCGGTCTACTTCCCCGATCGCGTCGTGCCGATGCTGCCCGAGGTACTGTCGGCGGACGTCTGTTCGCTGAAGGCGGGCGAGGATCGCGCCGCGCTGGCATGCCATCTCCAGGTGACGAAGGCGGGGGCACTGGCATCGTGGCGCTTCACGCGCGCGACGGTGCGGCTGGCGGCCAATATCGCCTATGAGGATGCGCAGGCCGCGATCGATGCGCCGACCGCCGCGAACCCCGGGCGTCGCTGGGATGCGGCGCTGATCGAGACGGCCCTGGCCCCGCTGTGGGATTGCTGGCGCGCGCTGGCGGCGGCGCGGGACAAGCGTGAGCCGCTGGCACTCGACCTGCCCGAGCGTCGCGTGCAGCTTGATGAGAAGGGACGGATCATGTCGGTCGCGCCGCGCGAACGGCTCGATGCGCATCGCCTGATCGAGGATTATATGATCGCCGCCAATGTCGCCGCCGCCAAGGCGCTCGAGGCGAAGAAGGCGCCGGTGATGTATCGCGTGCACGAGCCGCCAGCGCGCGAGAAGCTGATGGCGTTGAAGGACTATCTTGCAACCTTCGGTGTGCCGTTCGCACTGGGTCAGGTGATCCGCCCGGCGACGTTCAACCATATTCTCGAACGCGTCGGTGATGCCGAGTTCCGACCCGAGATCATGGAACAGGTGCTGCGGACGCAGACGCAAGCCTATTACGCTCCCGCCAACCACGGCCATTTCGGCTTGTCATTGGGCAGCTATGCGCATTTCACCTCGCCGATCCGCCGCTATGCCGACCTGATGGTGCACCGTGCCCTGGTCTCGGCTTATGCGCTCGGGCCTGGCGGATTGAAGGGCGACGAGGATTTCGAGCGCGCGGGCGAGACGATCAGCGCGCTGGAACGCCGCGCGATGGAGGCGGAGCGCGACACGATCGACCGCTATGTCGCCGCCTTCCTGTCGGAGCGGGTGGGCGAACTGGTCGAGGCGCGGATCACCGGGGTGGCTTCGTTCGGCTTTTTCGCGACGGTCGAGGGCGTCGGCGGCGACGGCTTGATGCCGGTACGCGATCTGGGCAGCGAATATTTCCGCTATGATGAGGGTGCCCGGCAGTTGATCGGCGAGCATAGCGGCGATCGCTACGCGCAGGGGCAGCGCATCGCGCTGCGGCTGGCCGAGGCCAATCCGGTATCGGGGGCGCTCCGCTTCGAACTGCCGGAGGGGCGCTACGCCTCCCCGACGGGGCGTCAGAACGGGTCATCACGCCCGCCGCGAGTCTTGAAGCGGCGGGGTCGGCCCGCAAATATCCGTCATCAGGGCGGCAAGAGATAGGGAAGGCTCACGGCATGTCCGGAACCGTAATAGCAGCGACGGTGGTGCGCATGCGCAAGCGCATCGAATGGCATTTCATCTCGGCGGGGGCGACGCGCAACGATGCGGCGATCCCGTTCGAGCGACCGGACAAGCGGCTGGAACGCCGTATCTTCGATCGCATGCTGGCGTTCGGCGCGATCGAGAAGACGCCCGAGGGCAAATATTGGCTGGTCGAGAAGCGACTGGGCGATTTCCAGAAGGAGTCGATCGCGCGCGTGCTGGGGATGCTCGCAATCGCCGGCTTCGCCGCCGCCGGGATGCTCGCGCTCGGCGGGTGAGGGGCCGCACCCTCGCCGCCGTGCGAGGCCAGACGATCAGCCCGCGGTGAAGGTCATCCCCGCGCTCGCCACCAGCCGTTGACGCAGCTTGACGCCCATCAACGCGCCCGGCGTCCATATGCCGCCGTCGCCCTGCACGTCGTTGACAAGGCACAATGCGCTTTCAGCGAGCATCTTCGACGTGCAGCCGTAGCCGGGGTCCTTGTCGCCGGTCACCACCGCATCGATCCGCTGGCCATCGGGCATCAGGCCGACGAACAATATGTCGAAGAAACCGGCGTCGCGTTCTTCCTTCGATGGGCCCTCGCCTGGCTTGGGGCCCTTGTCACCTGCCAGCGGGTTGAGTTTCGCCAGCGCCTCCGCCGCCGCCTTGCCCATATCACCCAGCCCGGCGACCACCATCTCGTCATAGACGATGTCGCCCCATGGCTGCCCGAGCAGAAAATTGGTGCGGTGCACGTTCTTGGTGTTGATCGGCGCCATCACGAAGGGGGCGACCCAGGCGTTGATGGTGCTATCGAACTCGGGCAGCAGGCCCGCCGGCTGACGGGGGCCGGCATGGCCGGGCGCGAGCGCGAACGGGTCGGTCAGCAGCATCACCAGCGACGGATTGCGCGCCGCCGCCGCCATGGTGGCCTTCAGGCTGGCCGCGGTGCCGCCGGAGAATTTGCCCTTCATCTGCCGGACGCGGCATTTGACGCGGGGCACCGGCTGGCCGAAGCGCGCATGCGCCGCTTCCTGTAAGGTCAGCATGCCCAGATCGAAGGGGATCGAGTCGAACCCGCAGGAAAACACGATCCGCGCGCCGGTCCGCTGTGCCTCGGCGTGGTGACGGTCGATCATCCCGCGCATCCACGCCGGCTCGCCGCACAGATCGACATAAGCGGTGCCCGTCGCCGCACAGGCCGCGACCAAATCATTGCCATACAATTGATACGGCCCCACCGTCGTGATGATCACCGTCGCGCGTTCGCACATCGCGCGCAACGAGGCGGGATCATCGGCGTTGGCGGTGATCAGCGGGATATCGGCAGGCACGCCCATCTCGGCGCGCACCTCCTGCAGCTTGGTCAACGAACGCCCCGCCATCGCCCAACGCACCCCCTGGGGATAGGTTTGCGCCAGATATTCGGCCACCAGCCGCCCGGTGAAGCCAGTCGCGCCATAGACGATGACGTCGAATTCGCGGGCCATGATCCTCTCCTGTACGTCTTTGGGCGGAATGTGAAGCAGCGGAGGGCGCCGGGCAAGTCATCTCGCCCGCTTCATACCCTCCCGGCCGGCGGGCGTGGTGAGGGGAGGTAGCTGGTCAGGCGTCGTGAAACTGCAGGCTTGCCAGCCGCGCGTACAGGCCGCCGCGTGTCGCCAGATCCGCGTGGCGACCTGCCTCGACGATACGGCCCTGGTCCATCACCACGATCCGGTCGGCGGCACGGACGGTGGCGAGGCGATGCGCGATGACGATCGTCGTGCGGGCGACCATCAGCCGCTCGAGCGCATCCTGCACCAATCGCTCGCTTTCGGCGTCGAGCGCGCTGGTCGCTTCGTCGAGCAGCAGGATCGGGGCGTCGCGCAGCAGCGCGCGTGCGATCGCGACGCGCTGCCGCTGGCCGCCCGACAGCCGCGCGCCGCCCTCACCCAGAAAGGTATTAAGCCCGTCGGGCAGGGCGCGGAGGAAGTCGGCGGCGTTGGCGGCCTCCGCTGCGCGCCAGATCTCGGCATCGCTCGCGTCCCAGCGGCCATAACGCAAATTGTCGCGCGCGGTCGTGCCGAAGATCACTGTTTCCTGGGGTACCATCGCGATCCGCGCCCGCACCGCCGCCGGGTCCGCGCGGCGCAGGTCGACGCCGTCGACCAGCACCGAGCCCGCCGAGGGTCGGTAGAAATGCTGGAGCAACTGGAGCAGCGTCGACTTTCCTGCGCCCGATGGGCCGACCACCGCCAGCGTTTCGCCCGGTTCCACCGACAGGGTGAAATCATGCAGTGCCGCGACATCGGGGCGCGTGGGATAGCGGAACTCGACCTGCTCGAACGCGACGCGGCCCTGCGGCGGGAAGGGAAGCGCGACCGGATGGGCGGGGGCGGCAATCGTGGGACGCTCCGACAGCAACTCCGACAGGCGCCCGGCCGCGCCGGCGCCACGCAGCAGATCCCCATACACCTCCGTCAACGCGCCGAATGCGCCAGCGACGATGCCGCCGGTCAGCACGAACGCGGCGATCGCGCCGCCGGAGAGCCGGCCCGCCGCGACGTCGATCGCGCCTTCCCACAAGACCAGCGTGATCGCGCCGAAGATCAGCCCGATGACGATCGCGGTCATCACCGCGCGCAGCGCGATGCGCTTTTGTGCTGCCGCCATCGTCGCTTCCACCGCCTCGCCGAAGCGCGCGCTCTCGCGGCGCTCCTGCCCGAATGCCTGGACGATCTTCATCGCCCCCAGCGTTTCGGAGACGATCGATCCCACGTCAGCGATGCGATCCTGCGAGGTGCGCGAATGGGTGCGGACCCGTTTGCCGAGCAGCGCGATCGGCGCGATGATCAATGGAATACCCAGCAGCAGCATGCCCGCCAGCTTCGGGGAAATGGCGAAGAGATAGATCAGCCCGCCGACGGCGGTGAAGCTGTTGCGCAGCGCGATCGACACCGTGCTGCCCACCACGGTTTCGATCTGCGTTGTGTCGGCGGTCAGCCGCGAAGCGATCTCGGAGGGGCGGTTTTCCTCGTAGAAACTGGGGCTCAGCGTCATCAGGTGGCGCTGCACATCGGTTCGGATATCCGCCACCACCCGCTCGCCCAGCCACGATACGAAGTAGAAGCGCACCGCCGTGCCGAGTGCGAGGACCAGCACGATCATCAGCATGTAGTGAAATGACGAGGCCATCGAGTCGGCGGTGCCGCCGCCGACGAAGCCGCGATCGATCACGCGCTTGAAACTGTAGGGGATCGCGATCGTCGCGGCCGAAGTGACCGCCAGCGCGAGGCAGGCGGCGGCGATCTGCGCCGGGTAGCGGCGTGCCCGCTGCCATACCATCGCGAGATTGCCGATACGGCGGGACGGAGCGACATCGGGAACGCTGGCCATGACAGCGCCCTAGCGCGCCCACCCGTCACGCTCAATCCGACTGTGTTCGCTGCGCCATGTTGGAACGATCTTCCCGCGTGAAGCGATAATGCTGCATCGCAGCGTAAAGCGTTTGTATTAAAAGCGCGCCGGGCCCATATCGGGGCATGCCGGCCGGGCGAGGAAGGAACACGATGCTGTACGATGCCTATGAATTTCAGCGCTCCTGGCTGGCATCCGCCAGCGCGATGGCGACGTTCGGGGCCAACTGGCTGAAAAATCCGTCCAACCCGCTCGGTTATCTGGGGGGTGGGCCGCTGATGGCGTCGGCGCTGGAAGTGTTCGCGCATGCGGCGGCGTCGCGCGGGAAGCCCGCCTTCGGCTTCACGCGGACGACCGTCGATGGCCGCGAGGTGGCGGTGCACGAAGAGATCGTCGCGCAAAAGCCGTTCGGTCAGCTCAAGCGCTTCGTGCGCGAAGGTGTCGAGGGGCAGCCCAAGCTATTGATCGTCGCGCCGATGTCCGGCCATTTCGCGACGCTCTTGCGCGGTACGGTGGAGCGGATGCTGCCGGTCGCGGACGTGTATATCACCGACTGGCGCGACGCGAAGCTGGTGCCCACCGACGAGGGCCGTTTCGACCTCGACGATTATATCGATTATCTGGTGTCGTTCCTCGAAACGATCGGGGAAGGTGCACATATGCTGGCGGTGTGCCAGCCGTCGGTGCCGTCCCTCGCGGCGGTGGCGCTGATGAGCGCGGATCGCCACCCGTGTCGCCCGCGCACGCTGACGATGATGGGCGGCCCGATCGATACGCGCGAAGCGCCGACCGCGGTCAACACATTGGCGACCGAGCGGCCTTTCGCCTGGTTCGAGCACAATGTCATCGCGACGGTGCCGCTGCTGTATCCGGGTGCGGGGCGGAAGGTCTATCCCGGCTTCCTGCAACTCAGCGGGTTCATGACGATGAACCTCGGCAATCACATGATGAGCCATTACGAGTTGTTCAAGCATCTCGTCACGGGGGACGGCGAAAGCGCCGACGCGACCAAGAGCTTCTATGACGAATATCGCTCGGTCTGCGATATGACCGCCGAATTCTATCTGCAAACGATCGATACCGTCTTCCAGAACCACAAGCTGCCGAAGGGCGAGATGACGCATCGCGGCCGCCCGGTCGATCTGGGCGCGATCACCGACGTGGGACTGCTCGCGATCGAGGGCGAGCGCGACGATATCTCGGGGCTGGGCCAGACGAAGGCCGCCCTCACGCTGGCGACGCATCTGCCCGACGAGAAGAAGCGCTATCTGATGGCCGAGGGGGTCGGTCACTATGGCATCTTCAACGGATCGAAGTGGCGTAACCGCATTGCGCCGGTGGTGGAGGAATTCATCGCCACGCACGCCTGAGGACGCGATCGGTGACGGCGGGCGCAGGCTGAATACGCCGGACATGCGGCGTCTCGCCGCCGTTCGTTACCATTGAAAGAGGCGGCGGATGGTTGTCCATCCGCCGCCTCGTCACTTACGCATAATTGCGGATTACGCTGGCGAGTTTTCCGCAGTCGTGCCGACTTTCGCGTGGCTGCCTGCTTCGTCCGAGCGGATCGTGCCGCCGAACAGCATCTTCAGCTTCCCGCCCAGCGACATATCGGTTTCCCACAATTCGGCGCTGTCGATATCGACGCGCAGCAACGCCAGATTGGGGTCTTCCTTGCCGCCCGGGAACCAGGCCTCGACCTGATTATTCCACAGCTTGTCGATTTGCGCCCGATCGTTGGCGATCTGGCCGCGCCCGGACAGGCAGGCGAAGTAATCATGCCCCTTGGACACGAACTGCAGCATCAGCTTGTCCTTGCCCGCGACGCGATTGTCCTTGCCGATGAAGAAGAACAAGGTGTCGACCTGATCCTCATCGAGCTGCGCCGTCAACGGCTCACTATGCGTCGATCCGTCGGCGGGGCCGACCATCACGAACGGGCTGGTCGACATTTTCTTCCACAGGTCGGTCTTCAGATCGCGCGGATCCGTGTTGGCGTCGGCCATCGTGCTACTCCTCTCGGTCGGTTTTATCGAGAACGAGGCGCGGGAAGGTTGGTTGCGCGAGTATGACGGAAGCGCCGAGGATCAATGACTAAGGTGTCGATCCGGCCCCCAACGCGACGAGCCCCGGCTGCGGCAGCAACCGGGGCTCGATCGAGAGCCGGACATGACGTCACCGACACGCGCCTGATGGCGGTCGCGGACGCCCCGTTAAGCGGTCAGAGAACCTCGAACAGTCCGGCCGCGCCCATGCCGCCACCGACGCACATCGTGACGACCACATATTTCGCGCCGCGCCGCTTGCCCTCGATCAGCGCGTGGCCGGTCATGCGAGCGCCCGACATGCCATAGGGGTGGCCGATCGAGATCGCGCCGCCGTTGACGTTCAGCAATTCATTGGGGATGCCGAGCTGGTCGCGGCAGTACAATACCTGCACCGCGAACGCTTCGTTCAACTCCCAAAGACCGATGTCGCCGACCGTCAATCCGTTGCGTTCCAGCAACTTGGGGATCGCGAACACCGGGCCGATGCCCATTTCGTCCGGCTTGGTGCCGGCGACCGCCATGCCGACATAGCGGCCGAGCGGGGTCAGCCCCTTTGCCGCCGCGATCTTCTCTTCCATCAGCACGCTCGCCGAGGCGCCGTCGGAGAGCTGCGACGCATTGCCCGCGGTGATGTTCAGGTCCGGGCCGAGCACGGGCTTGAGCGACTTCAGCCCCTCCAGCGTCGTATCGGCGCGATTGCCCTCGTCCTTGCTCAACGTGACGTCTTCATAGGAAACCTCCTTGGTTTCCTTGTTGACGTTCGCCTTGGTCGCGGTGACGGAGACGATCTCGTCGTCGAACTTGCCCGCGGCCTGGGCGGCGGCGGTGCGCATCTGCGACTGATAGCCATATTCGTCCTGCGCATCGCGGCTGATGCCGTACCGCTTCGCGACCACCTCGGCGGTCTGCAGCATCGGCATGTAGATGTCGTTGTGCATCGCCAGCAGTTCCTTGTCCGGCGCGACCCGCATCTCGGGCGTCTGGACCAGGCTGATGCTGTCGACGCCGCCGCCGATCGTGACATCCATGCCGTCGACGATGATCTGCTTCGCCGCGGTTGCGATCGCCATCAGCCCGGAGGCGCATTGCCGGTCGAGCGACATGCCCGACACGCTGGTCGGCAGGCCGGCGCGCAACAGGCTGGTGCGCGCGATATTCCCCGCCTGATGCCCTTGCTGCAGCGCGGACCCAATGATCACATCATCGACCTCGGCACCGTCGATGCCGGCGCGCTCGACGGCGGCCTTGATCGCGTGGCTGGCCAGCGTC
>NZ_JBELIE010000245.1:0-2739 GCF_042091075.1 Sphingomonas sp.
GCGCACCGCGAGGCGATCGACCGGCGGGGTCTGGATCACCGACAGTTCGCGCAGCCCGCTCATCGCCATCTGCAAGGTGCGCGGGATCGGCGTCGCGGTCAGCGTCAACATATGAACGTCGGCGCGCAGCGTCTTCAGCCGTTCCTTGTGGGTGACGCCGAAGCGCTGTTCCTCATCGACGATGACGAGGCCGAGTCGCTTGAAGTTGATCCCCTTCGCCAGCAGCGCGTGCGTGCCGACGACGATATCGATATCGCCGCTGGCGACGCCGTCCTTGACGCGCTTCGCCTCGGCGGCGGGGACGAGCCGCGACAGTCGCCCGATATTGAGCGGAAAGCCCTCGAAACGCTGGACGAAGTTCTGGTAGTGCTGGCGGGCAAGCAGGGTGGTCGGGCAGACCACCGCCACCTGCATCCCCGCCATCGCCGCGACGAAAGCGGCGCGCAGCGCCACCTCGGTCTTGCCGAAACCGACATCGCCGACGATCAGCCGGTCCATCGGCTTGCCCGCCGACAGATCGGACAGCACGTCGTCGATCGCGCGATCCTGATCGTCGGTTTCCTCATAGGGGAAGCGATCGACGAACGCGGGATAGCCGGCGCTATCGGGTTCCGCGACCTCGCCGGGGCGCAACGCCCGTTCGGCCGCCACCGCGATCAACTCACCCGCGATCTCGCGGATGCGTTCCTTCATGCGGCTCTTGCGGCGTTGCCAGGCCTCGCCGCCCAGCCGGTCGAGCGCCGCGCCTTCCTCCGACGAGCCGTAGCGCGACAACACTTCGAGATTCTCGACCGGAATGTAGAGCTTGTCGCCGCCCGCATATTCCAGCGCGACGCAATCATGCGGCGCCTTGGCGACGGGCACCTGCGTCAACCCGACATAGCGCCCGATGCCGTGATCGGTATGCACCACCAGATCACCGGGAGACAGCGTCGCCAGTTCGGCCAGAAAGGCGTCGGCGGACTTGCGGCGCTTGTTGCGGCGGATCAGCCGGTCGCCCAGCATGTCCTGTTCGGTCAGTACCGCGATCCCGGGGGCGGTGAAGCCGTGGTCGAGCGGTACGACCGTCAGCGCGATTCCGCGTTCCGCCGCGCCAAGCGATTCCTGCCACGTCTCGGTCAGCCGTGCCCCGGCGAGGCCGTGATCCTCCAGCAGACTTTTCAGTCGGTCACGCGCGCCGTTCGAATAGCTGGCGAGGATCGGCTTGCGGCCATCCTTCCGCAGCCGCCCCAGATGCGCGACCACGGCTTCATAGACATTGCTTTGGTTGGCGCGTTCGGGAGCGAAGTCACGCGGGCCGTCGACGTTGAAGTCGAGCACCGTCGCCGATTCGGGCTCATGAAAGGGGGACAGGATATGCGCCGGGGCGTCCGCGATCCGCGCAGCCCATTCGCCATCCTCAAGGTACAATGATTTCGCGGGCAGGGCGCGATAGCTGCCGGGCTCCGCCGCTTCCGCGCGCTTGCGGTTCTCGTAATAGTCGGCGATCGCCTCCAGCCGCGCTTCAGCGGCGGCCGGCGTTCCGAAATCGCGGACCACGATCGCATCGTCGCCAAGGTGATCCCACAGCGTCGCCAGCTTGTCCTCGAACAAGGGCAACCAATGCTCCATCCCCGCCAGCCGGCGCCCGTCGCTGACCGCCTGATACAGCGGGTCGCCGGTCGCGGTGGCGCCGAAGGTCGCGCGATAATGGGTGCGGAAGCGCTTGACGCTCTCCTCGTCGAGCAGCGCCTCGGACGCGGGCAGCAGGACGAAGCGCTCGACCCGGCCGGTGGTGCGCTGATCGCCGGGATCGAAGGTGCGGACGCTCTCGATCTCGTCGCCAAAGAAATCGAGCCTCAGTGCATGTTCCTCGCCGCTAGGGAACAAGTCCACCAGCCCGCCGCGCACCGCATATTCGCCTTGGTCGTGGACGGTGTCGGTGCGGACATAGCCGTTCGCCTGCAACAGCGCGCCGAGCTTCTCGATGCCCAGCCGCGCGCCGGGCTTCAGTTCCGCCACCAACTGACGGATGCGGAATGGCGTCAGCGTGCGTTGCGTCAGGGCGTTCACGGTGGTCAGCACCAGTTGCGCGCTGCCCGGCTTCTGTTGCAGCCGGTACAGCGCGCCGATCCGCTCCGCCATGATGCGCAGCGTGGGGCTGGCGCGATCGTAGGGCAGGCAATCCCATGCCGGGATCGCCACCACTTCCAGCTCCGGCGCAAAGAAGGTCGCCGCGGAAGCGACCGCACGCATCTGCGCCTCGTCGGCGGCGACGAACACCGCACGGGTCGGCGCCGCCCGCGCCAGATCGGCGAGCAATACCGGCAGGAAGCCTGCCGGCACGCCGGACAGGGTCAGCGGCGCGGCGGCGTTCAATATCTTGGATAGGTCGGGCATTGGTTACTCGATGGCTCCCCCGCCTCGCGGCGGGAGAGGGGGAAACTCACATCCCCGGATGAAGGACCGTGACGAAATCGACGCGGCGCATCGTGTCCATCATCTCGCCGTCCCATTCGGGCGGACAGGGGATCGATCCGATCGCCCAGCCCATGATATCGACGTCCTGCTCTTCCAGCAGCGCCTCGAACCAGTCGAGCTGCTCCGTCGTCCAGCCGGCGCCATGCGCGTCGAAAAAGCCGCCGATCATCAGATCGGCTTCGCGCGTGCCACGATGCCAGGCACGGAAACGAAGACGTTTGAGGCGGATGTCGTGGTCCATCAAAAAACTTTCGTCATGCCAGGGCAGACTGGCACCTT
>NZ_JBELIE010000082.1:0-14426 GCF_042091075.1 Sphingomonas sp.
ACAGCCATCTGGGCTTTTACACCAATTTCGTGAACCTGCTGGACATGGCCGCGATCGCGGTGCCGGCGGGCGCGCGAGACAATGGCACCGGCTTCGGCATCACACTGATCGGCCCGGCGGACAGCGATCACGTGCTGCTCGACCTGGCCGATGTGTATCGGTCGGCGGCCGATCTGCCGCCGCCACCCCCACTCGATCTGGAGGGCAGAATGGATACGGTCACACTCGCTGTCGTCGGCGCACATTTGCGCGATATGCCGCTTCACTGGCAACTCACCTCGCGCGATGCGACATTCGTCACCGCGACCGAGACCGCGCCGACCTATCGCCTCTACGCGATGGCCGATAGCGTCCCACCGAAGCCGGCGCTGGTCCATAGCGCGGACGGCGCGGCGATCGCGGTTGAAATATATGAGATGGACGTCGCGGCGTTCGGCAGCTTCGTCGTCGACGTTCCGCCGCCGCTGGCGATCGGCACGGTCACGCTGGCCGACGGCAGCAGCGTGAAGGGATTCGTCGCCGAACCGCGCGCACTGACAGGTGCACAGGATATCACGGCGCTGGGTGGCTGGCGGGCCTTTATCGCGCAACGCGGCTAAGCAGGAGGATCGCAGATGCGGTGGCAGGACGCGGTAGCGGGTTTGATGCTGGTGAGTGGCAGCGCGGCCATGGCGCAATCGGAACGGGTCATCCCCGTACCCGGCTTCGCGGACTTCCTCGCGGTCGATGGCGCGACCGTATGGGCCACCAACAAGGGCCGTGTCGAACAATGGTCGCTCGACGGCAAACGCGCGACGGTGGCGATGGCGCATCCCTGTGGCGCGATGGCGATCGACGGCGATACCTTGTGGGTGGCGGATTGCCAGGCCCGGGCGCTGACTCGCATCGACACGCGCGCCGCCAGCATCGTCGCCACGATCCAGACGGGCATCGCCAGCCCCGATGGAGAGTTGAATGTCGTCACCGGCGCGGGATCGATCTGGGTAGCGAGCGATGCGGGCGGCGGCGTCGCGCGGGTCGACCCCGCCACCAACAAGGTGGTGGCGACGATCCCGGTTACGGCGGGCACATCCTACCTCGCCTTCGGCTTCGGTGCCTTATGGTCGGTCAGCGGACCGGCGCACAGGTTGCAGCGCATCGATCCCGCGACCAACAAGGTGACCCATACGGTCGAGCTGGGTCGGCAGCCCGGTTTCCTGGCGGCGGGCGAAGGCGCGGTATGGGTTCAGGAACAGGGCGACGGCACCGTGGCCCGGATCGATCCGACGACCGCAAAGGTCACCGCCCGCATCAAGGTCGGCGCGCGGCTTGCCTATGGCGATATCGATACAGGCGCCGGTAAGGTATGGCTCCGTACCACCGAGGATCAGACGTTCGCGGTGATCGACGCGAACACGCTGGCGATCGACGCCCGCGTCGGCAAGCCGGTCGGTAGCGGCGCGATCCGTTACACGCCCGACGGGGTGTGGACCAGCGCGCACGATGTGCACACGCTCTCATGGTGGACCGGCGGCGTCGCGCCGGCGACGCCGTCCAAGCCCTGACGCGGCCCCCGAAGCAAGCTTGCGGACGCCGCCGTCGAGCGAAGGATTACTGCGCCACCGCCTGCAACGCGGTCGTCCCGAGCGACGCCTGACGCGACTCGATCTGCTGCCGGATGTCGGCGATCACCTGCGTCCGGCAGGCGCGCGCCTTCTCCGCGAGCGCCAGATGAACGGAGGCAAGACGCTGGTCACCGCACACGGCCTGCGCGGCGGCGTCCATGCGGATCGCGAGACGCTGTTGGCCGGCGGCGGTCGCCAGATCGATGCCCTTGAGCTGCAGCACCGCCGCGTCCTTCGCGAAAGGATTCTCCCCGCCGGCTGCGTTCGCGGCGCCAGCAACCAGCAGCCCGCAGGCAGCGGCGGCCATCATGAAGACCTTCATCACCATCTCCTCACGTCGTCGTTCGACGGCCGCTCGTGATCGGCGGCGACGGCGACATAGGCGCTTCGGCGGAATGTGGCAAGAAGGCGGCGAGTGTCAGTGTACGCTGATCGTGAGCGACGCGAGATCGATCGGATGGCCGAGCAGCCCGATCGGCAGCTCCGCATCGCCTGCATCGGCGTCCGCGTCCGCCCCTTCATAGGCGATGTTGATCGCGCGTACGCGTCGCGCGGACCAGCGCCGCACCGTATCGAGCGGCAGCCGCAATCGCCAGCGACGTCCGCCGGTTACATCGACGGCATGGCCATTGATCCGCACCGGGGTCGCGGCATCGGGGCGTCGCCCGGTCACCAGCAGGCAGTCCTGCGCGCCACAGGATACCAGCCGGGTCGTCGGTTTCGCCAGCGCGGCGGGAGACGACAGCGCGCCCGCCATGGCAAACCCCACGCAGGCCATCTCACTCCACCGCAATGCCGGCCTCCTCGAACATTTGCCGTATTGGTGCCAGCAGCTCGGCATGGCGGCGCCAACGCGCGACCGAGTCGCGATAGATCGGCTGCCGTACCTGCGCCGCGCTGGGGGTCGAAACCGGCGCCGCATTGGTATGGAACGCCAGACAGGCGTCGTCCCAGGCCAGGCCGGCGTGCGTAAGCAACAGCGCGGTCTGCCCCGCCTGATCGGCGATCAGATCCTCGTATCCGATCTCCAGCACGCGGCCCGGCAGGGCTGCCTGCCACATCGCCATCAGCCGTTCGAAGCGGATGACATATGCCGCGATGTCGCGCAGATCGTAGCTATAGTCGTAATAACGCGATCCGATCGCGAACAGGTTGCGAAAGTTGCTGAGCACCGTGTCCATCGGATGGCGGCGCAGGCACACGATGCGCGCGTTGGGCAGGGCCCGTGCGATCAACCCGACATAGTGGAAGTTGCCGGGAAACTTGTCGACGAAGCGGCGCGCGGGATCGCGGCGATGCGCCGTCGCGAGATGAAGGTAATCATGGCCGATCGCTGCGGGGTCCGCCAGCGCGGCGGCGGCGACCGTCTCCGCGTCGAGCACCTCGCGCGAGCGCGTCGCCGCGGCGCGTTTCACCGCCAGCGGCATCGCCTGCAGTTCGCCGACGCTTTCGATCGCCGGGTGCGACGAGAGAATACGGTCGACCAGCGTGGTCCCGGTACGCGGCATTCCGATAACGAAGACCGGCGCGTCCGCCGGGGCGGCGCCGCGCGCTTCCATGGCGGGCGCGCACCAATGCGCCTCGATCGCATCGAAGATCGCCGCATCGCGTGCAAAGCGATACGGCAGCCGGGCACGATGCTCGGCATTGGCGGCGCACAGCGTGGCCAAGGCCGCGCCGGCATCCCCCAGATCCTCCATTTCCTTGGCCAGCGCGTAGCCGAGCAACAGGCGCGCGCGGGGATCGCGACTGCGCGCGCGCGTCGCGACCAGCCGGTCGACATGCTGTCGATCCGGCGTCGCACGCCGCAGGCCTGCCAGCAGATGGTGGGCGCGCGCGTCATCAGGCCATTGCGCGATCAGCCCCTCCAACGCCGCCTCGGCGGCGTCGGTCTTCCCCAGGAAGGTCAGCGCCGCCGCCTGATTGTAGCGGAAATCGGCGTTGTCGGGTGACGCCGCGACCGCCGCATCAAAGTGCGGCAGCGACGCGGCATGGTCACCGAGGCGCGCATAGACGCATCCCATCGTATCCCGGCTGAGGGCGTCGCCAGGCAACATCGTCTCGGCGTGGCGCAGCGCGGCCGCGGCCTCCGAATCCCGGCGCACGGCGATCAGCAGCCGCGCCAGTTGCGCCCAATATTCGCCGCATGGCGCCACCCGCGTGGCGTGTGTGGCGTGGGCGATCGCGTTGCCGATTCGTCCCGCTGCGGCCTCGGCGAGAGCCAGCAGGAAGGCCGCTTCGGCATCGTCGACATCCGCCGCGCTGAGCGTATCGGCCGCCCGGCGGACCGCGCCCCAATCCCCGCGCGCGAGCGCCGCGCGCCCTGCGGCGATGCGTTCTTCTCGTTGTCGCACCGGGTTCGGTCGCTCGGCCAGCAACACGCTCATCGCGGCGCCCTCAGCCCGCCATCGCCGGCGGCTCGCCACCCACCGACCCGCCACGGCGCGCGCGCCAGCGGTCGATCAGCGGCCGAAGCGGAAACATCGTCTGCTCCACCACGCTCAGGCGCCGGCGGTCGTCCTGTCCTACCAGCACCCCCTCGCCTTCGCGATAGGTGCCAAACAGGCGATCGAGCAGGATCAGCGAATTGGCGTAGTTGGAGCGTGTCTCGGCATAGCCGGTCGAATGATGCAGGCTGTGGTGGCGGATCGTGGTGAAGAAGAACGAATAGAAGCGCGGTGGATCGGCACGCACATTGGCGTGCGCGAAGACCGACACGACGGTCAACACGTTGATGCCGCAGAACAGCGCCGGCACGGGCAGATCGAACAGCGCCACCACGCTAAGGCTGATCAGGAACAGTTCGAGCGGATTGCCGACCGCCCCCTTCATCGCATTGAGTTGCGTGATGTGGTGGTGCGGCGCGTGCGTGTACCACAGGAAGCTGTTGTGCATCGCGCGATGCATCCAATACTGGCCGACCTCGATCACGACGATCACCAGCGCCACCTGGGCCAGGAACGGCCAGTGCATCGACCACGGTGTCGCGATCCCCAGCCACTCCTTGATCGCGAGCAGCGGTGTCTCCGCCAGATGCGCGGTCAGCCACGCGATCACCGTCGCATTGAAGATAAGATAGCCAAGGTCGGTCACGAATTCGCGCCGGTCGATACGCCAGCCCCGGTGCCGCTCCGCGACCCACTCGAGCAGTTGGACGAGGAGCGTCACCACGGTGGAGGCGATGACGATCGACCACGGATTGCTCGTCCAGGCGACCGGCGCATAGGCCCAGAACGACACCACCGCCACGAGGAACGCCGGCGGCACCAGATCGATGGCCTGGCGGCGGAGCGGTGCTTCCGTCCTCACGGGCGTTCCTGCCACCGCGAGGGACCCGTCACCGGCAGCCCACCAACCGCGCGGGCGCGGGTGGCGAGGATCGACAGGATCGCGCGGCCGGCGATCAGCGCCACGCGACGCGCGTGGTCGGGAATGCGATCCTTTTGCAATGCAGCCTTTTGCGATCCGACCATGGCCACCGTCCTTTCCGATGGCCGCAAGGTGACGCACCGCCCCCCGGGCGGCACAGAGGCGTTCTTTTTATGCGGGTCATAGATCGATCCTATGACCGGCCGCCCTGCCGCACCGATCCGACGGGTCAGGAACGCCGTTGCGCGCGGATCCGACGATAGACTTCGTCGATGAACAATTGCGTGGCGGTATCGCGCGAGGGCTGTGCCCGCGCGAGCAGGAAGATGTCGTAGGACGGCTCGAATTCGTCGAGCAGGATCGCCCACAGCTTGCCCGCCCTCACCGCGTCCTGCGCCGCGAGCACCGGCAGGAAACCGATCCCGACACCATTGACGATCAGCCGCCGCGCCTCGTTGACGTCTTCCGCCAGCCCATTCACCTTGGTGCCCAGCCGATAGCGTCGCCGCAGCCGCGTGATCGTCTCGATCTCGTCGTCGCCGGTCAGCACGAAGCCTTCGTCGCGCAATTCATTGAGGCGACCGACGCGATAGCCGAACAGCGGATGGCTGCGCGCGCAATACAATTGCTGGCGCTCGACGAACAACGGTTCGTACACCAGGCTGCCGCGATCGCCCCCGTCATACCCCACCCCGATCTCCACCTCCCCGCGTTCCAGCGCGTCAAGCACCTGCCGCCACGGGGACACGCGGATCTCGATATGGATGCCCGGATTGCGACGATGGAAGCTGGCGATCGCTTCGTCGAACTCCGCCGAGACGATCGCCGATACCATCTGGATCCGCACGATGCCTTCGATCCGGCGGGTCGCCTGCGCCACCTGATGCGGCACCATGCGCGCGGATTCGAGCATCTCCTCGCACAGCGCCAGCATCGCCTTGCCCGCCGCGGTCATCTCGACGCCGGTGGCGGTACGGCGCAGCAGCGTCGTGCCGACATGATCTTCCAGCCGCTTCAGCGCCGCGCTGATGCTCGGTTGCTGCTTGTTGAGTTGGCGTGCCGCGGCGCCGATCCCGCCCGCGCGGACGATATCGACAAACGTCCGCATCAAATTCCAGTCGACGCGGCTGGCGAATTTGCGGTCGGTCACCACCGTCGGCTCATCCATCGCACGCGCCCCGATCCATGTCCCCGTTCATCGCGTTATCGCCTCATCGATCAGATTGATGCAATGCATAATAATTTGCCATCTTCATCTATGGCCCGGCAGTTGGCGTGATGATGGAATGACCCGTTCCTGCCCTCTGCCGCTGATCGACATCACCGGCCTGTCCAGCGGCGACCGCGACGTCCGACTGGCGGTGGCGCGCGCGCTGGACGAAGCCTGTATCGAATCCGGCTTCGTCTATATCCGTGGCGCGCAGTTCGATCGTCGCCTGTTCGATCGCCTGCTCGCCGCCGCACGCCGCTATTTCGCGCAGGACGAAGCGGGCAAGATGGCCTGCTATATCGGCGGATCGGTCAACCACAGCGGCTACGTTCCCGTCGGCGAGGAACAGTTCGGTGGCGGGACGAGCGACCTGAAGGAGGCGTTCGACGTCAACAATGACTATCACCACGCCGAAGGGCGGCGGCCATTGCTCGGCCCCAACCTGTGGCCGGACCTGCCCGGCTTCCAAAGCGACGTGCTGGCCTATTACCGCCATGTCGCAGCGATCGGCCGCTCGCTGTTCGATGCCTTCGCGCTCGCGCTCGGTCTCGACGAGCGACATTTCGCGCCACACCTGCGCCATCCGCCCAATCAGTTGCGGCTGATCCACTATCCGCTGGCGGCGGGCACGGAGGATCGCCCGGGGATCGGCGCGCACACCGACTATGAATGCTTCACGCTGCTGTTCGCCACCTCACCCGGATTGCAGGTTCTGCGCCACGACGGCTCGTGGATCGACGTTCCGCTGATCCCGGATACGATGGTGATGAACATCGGCGACATGATGGAGCTATTGTCGAACGGTCGCTACGTGGCGACGACGCATCGGGTGAAGAAGGTCGCGGAGGAGCGCTACTCCTTTCCGTTCTTCTTCACCTGCGACTATGACCATGTCATCGCCCCGCTGGTTCCTGGCAGGGGCGAACGCCGTTACACGCCGGTGCGTTGCGGCGAGCATCTCTTCAATCAGACCGCGCAGACCTTCGCCTATCTGAAGCGACGCCGCGCGGCGGGCGATCTGGTGCTGGCGGATGCCCTGCCGCTCGACTCGTTCGGCGCGCGTCCTCCGGTTCCCGTCGCGCGATGACGCCCGCCGCCCTGTCCGCCGCGCTGCCGCCGCATCCAGGCACGCCATCCTTTCCCGAACATCTGCTGGGCGCGTTCCGGCGTCGCAGCATCACCTTTTGCACCGGCGCGACCGACGATACGTCGGTGGTCTACTGGTTTCAGTCGCGCAGCTTCACGATCGACATGCGCTTGCCGGATGCCGCCACGACGCCGCTGGCGATGCGACAGGGGTGGATCGGCGACACCGCCTGGGATGCGGCCAGTGGCGAAATGTCGTGGCACACGCCTACCAGCTACCAGCCACGCAACCAATGGCCGGAACCGGCGCGGCTGGTCGCGATCGGCAACAGCGTGATCGAGTTCGCGCCCTCCGGCGCCTATGTCGAGGACTGGCGCCAGCAGGCGGCGCGAGGGCCGCTGCTGGGATTGCGGCTGATCGAGGCGGTCGACCGGGGCAACGGCGCGCGGCTCGCGATGGACGGCGGGTTGATCGTCGCAGGCGATCACGCCGCATGGGCGCTGTCCCGCACCCCCGACGCTGCCGCGGCGGTCGCGCGGTCCGGCGATATCGGCACCGCGCTCGACACTGGCGACATCACTGCGGAACAGGTCGAATCCTATGAGGTATCCGTGGCGACCGGCGACGGGACGGTCCGCCATTCCACGATCGCGGCACGCTACGGCACGTCCCTGCTAGGGGGCGAGATGGCGATCGAGCAGGACGGCACGATCATCTGGCGCGATCTGCCCCAAGCCCCGGCGCTGCGGCTCCGCTTCGCGATCGACCTGCACCATCCCGACGCGACGTTCGGCAATGCCACCATCTGTGACCGAGGCGCGATGACGTGGATCGAGCGCGAGTCCGCGCATCTGATGCGCCACGCGGCGACGATCCGCTAAATGGTCCGCGCGACATAGGTCCGATCTATGGGGATCATCGTCCGATCCCGCCTTCCGCCCACCGCCCGCCTTGGCGACAGTACGCAGGCGCTGCCCCCCGGGTGTCGAGCCGCGCGGGGGCGCAACGATGATCATGAGGACAGGCCTATGCAAGGTGTTCGCGTCGGCAACAGGTTGATCGGTACGCAATCGCCGGTGACCGTCGGTTGGGAAAACATTCCGCGCGTCGAGGGCGGCCCGCTCAAGCGAATGTTCTTCACCTGGTTTCAGCCGACGGTGCTCTTCGCGCTGATCGCCTTCTGGTATTATGCGCCGAATTCGATCGCGAAAGCATCGGTCGCGATCGGCATCGGCATTGGCTTTCGCGCTTTGCTGATGTTGCTTGAATGGCGTTTTCCGCGTCACGACAGCTGGCGGCTGACCTGGAAGGAAGTGACTACCGACCTTTTCTACGTCGGCCTGGGCTATACTGCCTTGCAGCTGATCGAACGCCAGATCGGCAGCGACGCGATCATTGAGACGATCCAGACGCATTTCGAGCTGGAAAAGCTGGCCTGGTTCACGACGTTGCCGTTATTGGTTCAGGCATTCCTGATCTCGTTCATTTTCGATTTCGGGCAATATTGGATGCACCGCGGCATGCACAATTGGTATCCGTTGTGGCTCCCCCATTCCGTGCACCACTACATTACACAGTTGAATATCAACAAGGGCGCGGTCGGCAATCCGGTCGAGCTGTTCCTGATCGGCCTGGGTATCGGCGGATTGTTCGATTTCCTGCCGCGCGCCGCGTTGCTGGCGGGTGCGATCGGCATGTCGGTCAGCGTTTACCAGCATATCAACGTCCGCTTCAACACACCCGCCTGGTGGCGCTTCCTGTTCAACACCACGGAGCACCATAGCGTGCACCATTCGCTCGATTTCGAGGCGAGCCGCAGCAACTTCTCCAACACCTACATTTTCATCGATCGCATCTTCGGCACCTGCGTCGACGGAGAGGCCGAACTGCTCGGCATGGAGGGCGGGCGGCGCATGTCGATCCGCGAGCAGATGACCTATCCGTTCACCGAGCTGTGGAAGACGCTGAAGGCACGGTTCGCGCGGACGGATATCGTGCCAGCGGAATAGGTGTCACCGACGGGCGGGCGGCACGCGACCGATCAAGACGGGACCGATCAGGACGGGACGGGGGAACGCTGTGACACCACGATTTCTGGAACCGATCTGGCATGTGCGCGGATCGCTGCCGCTCGCGCCGGGGCAGACCGGCGAGGATGCCTTCACGCGGCTCGCCCCGCTGTTTCGACAGGTCGGCACCAGCTACGAGCGTCATCATGACACGCTGACGTTCCGCAAATCAGACCCAGCCGCGCAGGATCGCATGGCCGTGTTCGAAAACGGGATGCTGCGGGTCGACGACACCGGCGACGGGACGGTGCTGTGCTATCATCTCGTCAGCAAGGCATTGCTGTTCTGCTTCCTGGCGCCGCTGCTGTTTCTCGCCTTTGCCGCGGTAACGGTGCAGGTCGCGCACCACGAAGAGGAGGTGGCAAAGACGGCGCCCAAGAAGCCGGAGAAGAAGCCCGTCGTGCTGCCACAGAACGCGATCGACAAGGCGCTGGGCGCCCCGGCACCGGAACAGCCGGACAAAAAGAAGAAAGACGGTGAAGACAAGAAGAAACTGAAACCCACCGCCGCCTATGTCTTCGCCGCGATCTTCGCGATACTGTACGTGGCCGGTCGCATCATCGAGCAACGGTCGATCCGGTCGACATTCCGAAAGCATCTGTTCGGAACATAGTCGTACCGTCGGGACGGTGCGGCCGGCCCCTTCTATCGGCCCCGATCGGGCATCGTGGTTCGGCGACGGGGCGGATTACGCCCTTGTTTCGCCGGAACCCGCATTGCCGCCATATCGTCACGAGACCCGGCCGATGCCTGCCCCGTGCCGTAACGATACACCCCGCTTTTCCTCGGATAAAATTGCCTGTAATCCCATGCCTTAGTCGGTTGTTGGCGGCGGGCGCGCATGGAAGAGGCTATCCAGAAGCTGGTCGACGGGGCGTATCGGGCGGCGCTGGATGATTCCTTATGGGCCGACTGGGCGTGGGACGCGGCGAGGTTGCTCGGCGGCGTTTGCGGCACCCTCAATGTCGTCGAGGCACCGGGCCGGATCATCCACCAGACGTTCGCCCACGAAAATATCCAGGCGGTCGAGCGTTACGTGGACGAGAATATCGCGCGCTTCGATCCGCAGATATTGCACGTCGCCGGTCTCGGTGCGTCATGCGTATATACCGATACCGATCACGCCGACCGGACCGACACCAACACTGCGGAATATTTCGCGTGGCAGGCGTCGAACGGAAAGCTGAACCATTACGTCACCGCGGTGGCGCGGTTGAACGGTGGCACTCATTGTGCGGGGCTGTCGATACACCGACATGTCCACGACGGCGCGACCTCGGAGCAGTCGCGCCGGATCATGCACCGCATCCTGCCCGATATCGAACGATCATTCGAACTCGGCTTTCTCCACGCCGAGAAACTCAGCGCGGCCTATTGGGATGGCATCCTCATTCAGCGCAGCGAACCGGCCCTGTTGCTGGACGAATACGGCCGCATCCTTCGCTTCACGCCCGCGATGGAGCGATTGCTGGCGGCGGGTGACGGCATCGGCTGCGCCCAAGGCCATTTGACGGCGGCACGCGGGGCGTCGCCCTTCGATCTCGACAGGTTCGTTGCCGCGCTGGTCGCCGGCGAGCCGGCGCCCCAAACGGTGCGGCTGCAACGTCCGTCAGGCAAGTCCCCCTATATCGTCACCGGCTATCCCCTGCCCCGCTCGGCCAGGGTGCTCGCGCCGCTGGAGGCCGCGGCGCTGGTGACGATCGTGGATCCGGCGTTCTTCGCGGTATCGACCACGCAGCAGTGGCGTGCGGCATTCCGCCTGACCATGCGGGAAGCGGAACTCGCCCGGATGCTGCTGGAGGGTCATTCGCTCGAGTCGGCATCGGAAAGCCTGGACATCGCGATCGGCACGGCGAGGGTTCATCTTCGCAATCTGTTCGCCAAGACGGACACCAACCGGCAGGGCGACCTGATTCGCCTCCTCACGCGGCTCGCGGGCTGACATCCTGCCCCCCGGCGGTGGCCCGGAGCACGATGCCACCACTGCCGATAGCCGCCGGCTCTTAGAGTTGCGCCGTGGGATGAAACAGGCGGTGAAATTGTAAGATTATCCCTGATCCACATCAATATCAAAACGCAATTCATTGTTCGAACCCGCACGAAAATTAACTTAGTCTAAGTAGCTTAGGCGGTACTCGCTCCTTCATATCGAGCCTTAGCAAATGTGCGGGCCGGGATTGGGATTGGAGTATGATACGCTGGTTTCGCGCGGATGCCCCGATCCGTACCAAATTTGATGTCCTGTTCGTTACATATTCATCGCTGGCGGCGATGCCGGTTGCGGCAGCGGTGATCAGCGACGCCATCGGTGCGGGGATGTCACCGATCCTGTTTACGGCGATTGCTTCGCTACTGGGCACGATGATCGTCGCCTGGACGTCGAAGAAGATGATCTGCGATTCCTATGTCGGCACCGTGGTGCGCATGGAAGGGCTGGCGCGCGGCGATTTCGACTCGCCCATCGCCTATACCGAGTACAAGGATTGCGTCGGTCGCATGACCAAGGCGATGGAGGTGTTTCGCACCAACGGCATCACCGTGGCGGAAGCGACGGCGGCGCAGCAACAGGTTGTCGCCGGACTGGGGGCCGGCCTCGCCAAGCTGGCGGCCAGCGACCTGAGCCATCGCATCGAAGAGCCGTTCTCGGCTGATTACGAGCGTCTGCGCGTCGACTTCAACCGCGCGATGGACGCGGTCGCGGAAGTGATGGCGGCGGTGATGGAAGCCACCAGCGGCATCAACAACGGCGCCAGCGATATTCGCCAGGCGTCCGACGATCTCTCGCAGCGCACCGAACAGCAGGCTGCGTCGCTGGAGGAAACCGCGGCGGCGATGGACGAGATCACCGGCACCGTGCGGGAAACCGCGACGGGCGCCAGCCGGGCGAACGCGGTGGTCGGCGAAGCGCGCCAGGAAGCCGAGCAATCGGGCGACGTGGTGCGCCGCGCGGTGGACGCGATGAGCGGCATCGAGCGTGGTTCGGCCGAGATCAGCGAGATCATCAGCGTGATCGATGGTATCGCGTTCCAGACCAACCTGCTGGCGCTCAACGCAGGCGTCGAGGCAGCGCGGGCTGGCGACGCCGGCAAGGGCTTCGCGGTGGTTGCCAGCGAAGTGCGTGCGCTGGCGCAGCGTTCGGCCGACGCGGCGAAGGACGTCAAAGCCAAGATCATGGCGTCTTCGGCGCAGGTCGCGGCGGGCGTGGAACTCGTCAGCGAAACCGGCCGCGCGCTGCAGCGGATCATCGGTCGTATCGGAGAGATCAGCAGCCTGGTCGGTTCGATCGCCACGTCGGCGGAGCAGCAGGCGACCGGCCTGCAGCAGGTCAATACCGCGGTCAGCGAGATGGACGGCGTGACGCAGCAGAACGCCGCGATGGTCGAACAGGCAACCGCCGCCGCGCGCAGCCTGGCGGAGGAAGCCGACGAACTGGCTCGCCAGGTCGCCCGCTTCACCCTTGCGGAGGGACAGCGTGCCGCCGCATCGACCCTGCCGGTGCACAAGCTGCAGAGCCGCGCGGCAGAAGCAGGCCGCAAGATCGCCCGTAGCGCACGCCGTCGCGCGGGCGGGGGTAGCGCCGCGGTTGCGGTGGCCGAGGACGACTGGTCGGACTTCTGATCAGTCACGCCGTCCCAACCACCCTCCAGCACCTGGATCGCCGCCATGCCTATGACCACCTCTCTGTCGCTCGCCGCCGTTCTCGACACAAGCGCCGCAGGACCACTGCGAATGGCGTTGCGGCGAGCGATCGAGGCCGGTGAGCCGATCACGATCGACGGCAGCCTCGTCGATCGTGCCGGGCTGGCGTGCCTCCAGGTGCTGGAAGCCGCGCGACAGACCGCGTCGGCGGCGGGACTGAGCTTCACGATCGAGGCGCCCAGCGCCGCCTTGAGCGACATCGCCACGATCGCCGGGCTCGGCGAACTGGCCGCCGGGTAAGGGAGACCATCGATGGACCTCGACGCGATCCAAGGGATCTTCTTCCAGGAATGCGACGAAGGGCTTGCCGGTATGGAAGCCAACTTCGCGCTCCTGCGTGCCGGTGACCGTGAGCCCGAGACGATCAACGGCGTGTTCCGCTGCGTTCACTCGATCAAGGGCGGGGCCGGCGCGTTCGGACATGAACGGCTGCAGGCCTATACCCATCATTATGAGACGCTGCTGGACAATGTCCGCAACGGCACGCTCACGCTGACGCCGGACCTGCTCGACCTGGTCATGGGTGCATTCGACCTGCTGGCGGATCATGTCGCCGCCGCGCGTGACGGCACGGACGTCCCCGCCGATGCGGGGATGCTGGAATTGCTGGCCGCCGCTTCAGGCGGCGCCGGCCATGCGTCGGCACCGCTGGTGGACATCGCCGATGCGACCGACGCGCCCGTCGCGGCGCAGGTTCAGGCGCCGACGGACGATTTCGACGATCTGATGGCGTTTCTGGACGATGTCGCCCCCGCCAGCGACGATATCGACAACAGTGCGGCGGACAATTGGCGACTGGATTATCGGCCAACTGCCAATGCGCTCGACAATGGCGGCGAGCCGGTGCTGCTGCTGCGCGAATTGTCGCGGATGGGTGCACGGGTCATCGACTGCGATCGCTCGACCCTGCCCGGGCTCGACGCGCTCGATCCGGAGATCGCCTATTTCAGCTGGACGCTGAGCCTTCCCGCGAGCGTGGCCGAGGATGATATCCGCGCGGTTTTCGAGTTCACCGATGCCTGCGCGATCACGCTTTCGCGTGGCGAAGCGGGCGAGCCCGCCGTCGCACCGTCGCCGCCGACGATCGCGGCGCGCGATCCGTCCGCCGCGCCCACCGCGATCAGCGAGGCAGCGTCCCCGCCCCCGGCGGCGGCCGTCCCCGTGATCGCGCGCCCCCCGGCGGCGGCGGCGGCAACGCAGACGATCCGCGTCGACCTCGATAAGCTCGACCGGCTCGTCAACCTGGTCGGCGAACTGGTCATTACTCAGGCCATGCTGGCGCAACGGCTGTCCGAAAATGATCTGGCCGGCATCGCCGAGTTGACCGACCTAGAGCATCTGACGCGCGAGTTGCAGGAATCGACGATGGCGATCCGCGCGCAGCCGAT
>NZ_JBELIE010000246.1:0-2713 GCF_042091075.1 Sphingomonas sp.
GCGTCGGAAACTGCCCCCGCGAGCCCCGGTATCGTTCCGGCGATCCCGGATCTCACCTTCGACGCGATCGCGATCGGCGCGTCGACCGGGGGCATCCATGCCCTCGCGTCGTTGCTGGAGACGATCCCGGCCGAGGTCGATCAGCCGATCTTCATCACACAGCATCTGCCGCCCTCCTTCTCGCCCTTCTTCGCCGAGCAGGTCGGGGTGTCAGCTCGGCGTGCCGCACTGATCGGCACCGATCGTCGCCGTGTGAGCCGTGGCGAGGTGATGATCGCGCCGGGCGATGCGCATCTGGTGGTTGGTGCCCTGTCGAACGGACGGATCGCGACGCGACTTTCCCGAATGGCCACGGCGACAGGTAATCTGCCGTCGGTGGACCCGATGTTCGCATCGCTGGCGCAGGTCTATGGCGCGCGGTTGCTGGCGGTGGTGCTGAGCGGCATGGGGCGCGACGGCCTTGAAGGCGCGCGCGCGGTGCACGATGCCGGTGGTACGGTGGTGGTGCAGGATCAGGCGTCGTCGGTGGTGTGGGGCATGCCGGGCGTGGTTGCCCGCGAGGGCATCGCGCGGGCGGTGCTGCCCCCGGCCGCGATCGGCGCGATGATCGCCGCGACGGTACGGCACGGCGCATGACCGCGTCGCTGCTGTCGATCGATCCACGCTGCGGACGTGCGCTGGCGGCGTTGCTGGAGGAACGCACCGGCCAGCGGATCGCCGAGAACCGCAGCTGGCGGGTGGAGACGGCGCTGCGCCCGCTGCTCCAGTCGCTCTCGCTCGACAGCGTCACGCAACTGACCGCGCGATTGCGCGACCGCAGCGATCCCGTGCTGATCGACAAGGTGATCGATTCGCTGCTCAACCAGGAAACCTCCTTCTTCCGCGATGGCGCGGTGATCGACACCGCGGCGGAGGTCGCGCGGCAGGCGGCGGCGCGCCAAGGTCGACCGGCGCGGATCTGGTGCGCGGCGTGCGCGACGGGACAGGAGCCGCTGTCGCTGGCGATGCTGTTCGCCGAGGATGAACATATCCCGCCCCCGACGATCGTCGCGAGCGACGTCTCCGCGGCGGCCATCGAGCGGGCGCGGCGCGGCGCTTATTCGCATTTCGAGATCCAGCGCGGCCTGCCGATCCGGCGCATGATCCAGTGGTTCAGCTCGGAAGATGGCCAGCAATGGCAGGCCGCGCCGCGCCTGCTAGAGATGATCGCCTATCGGCGGCACAATCTCGTCGCCGATCCCTCGCCCGGATTGGCCTTCGATCTGATCCTGTGCCGCAATGTCTTGTTCTATTTCGCTCCGATCATGCGGGAACTGGTGCTGGAGCGGCTGGCCGATGCGCTGGCACCGGGGGGGCTGTTGCTGCTCGGCGCGGGCGAGACGGTGATCGGGCAGAGCGACCGGCTGCGCCCCAGCCGTGAAGCGCGCGGTTTCTACGAACGCGTGCCGGCCGCCACCGAGCGGGCGGAATAACGAACCGGGTTTACACCGCCGGCCGATCGCGCGACGGACGGATCAAGTGACAGCGGGGCGTAACGGTGGCGAAAGCAACGACGGGTGGCGTGGCGGATCGGGGCAATGGGTGCCCGGCATGAGAGTGATCGAAACGCCGTCGCCCAATTTCAACGACCGGCAGCTGCCGATCACGATGATCGTGCTTCATTACACCGGCATGCCGACCGCACGGCAGGCGCTCGAAAGGCTGTGCGATCCCGCTGCCGAGGTGTCCGCGCATTATCTGGTGGATGAGGATGGCACGATCCACCGCCTCGTCCCCGACGACCGGCGCGCCTGGCATGCGGGCAAGAGCCACTGGCGCGAGATCGAGGATGTCAATTCGGCGTCGCTGGGGATCGAGATCGTCAATCCCGGCCACGAGCATGGCTATCGCCGTTTTCCCGATCAGCAGGTGGAGGCGGTGATCCGGCTGGTCGCTCATCTGAAGGATCGATACGAGATCACCCGCGGCAATATCGTCGGTCATTCCGATATCGCGCCCGCGCGCAAGCGCGATCCGGGCGAGTTGTTCCCGTGGCATCGTCTCGCGCGGCTGCGGCTGGCGCTGCCACGCCCGACGAAGAACCTGATGGATCCCTTTTGGGGAGAGGCGGCGTTCTGCCTCGCGCTCGAACGGTTCGGTTATGACGTCACCGATCGGATGGCGGCGATCATGGCATTCCAGCGCCGCTTCCGCCCCGAACTGATCGATGGCGAGATCGATGCCGAATGCCGCATGATCCTGCTCGCGCTGTTGCTGCCCAAGCCGCAGGGCGATGATTGAGGCGGCGCCGGCACCGACCGTCACCGGCGCGCGGCCCGGCGGCTTCGTGCTTCCCTTGCCGTCGAAAGGGCGCTACGCCGCCGCGCGTCAGAGGGCTGGGCGGCCGCGTCATGCCTTGTGCATGCCGAGGAAAGTCCGGGCTCCATGGAACAACGGTGGCGGGTAACGCCCGCCGGCCAAGGGCGCGAGCCCGCGGTCAGGGACAGTGCAACAGAGAGCAGACGGCCTGGGTTTCGGCCCGGTCATGGTGAAAGGGTGCGGTAAGAGCGCACCGCGCGCGCCGGCAACGGCCGTGGCACGGTAAACCCCACCGGGAGCAAGACCGAATAGGGGCGGCATGGGCGTCTTCGGGCGTCCGGGGCGTGTTCCCGCCTGCTGCCCGGGTTGGTTGCTGGAGCGTGTCGGCAACGGCACGCCGAGAGGAATGGTCGCC
>NZ_JBELIE010000083.1:0-14307 GCF_042091075.1 Sphingomonas sp.
GTCGAGCAGCACCGTGAAGCCGCCGAAGATCATCCGCTTCACGTCCCATGGCGGCGCGCCCGCCGCCGACATCCGCTCGTCGCCCATGATCCGTTCCCATGCCGCGTCGCGCTGATCCCGCGCGGGCCATTCGATCCAGCCGAAGCCGATCGCCTCGCCGGGCGCGGCATCGACCGCGCGTGGAAAATCGGTGACCTCGCCGGCCCGGATGTCGTCCCCGATCGTATCGACCACGCGCACCGCGCCATATTCCCGGAAAAGCGGCGCGAGCGACACGGCGTGACGGGTATAGGCGTCCGCGCCGCCCGTGACCGGCAGCACCACGCCATCGATGAATCCCGCCCCGGCCGCGTCGCCCAGATCGCTGACCACGGCGAACCCGGAATAGATCATCCGCCGGCCGTCGAACGGCATGTCCTTCATCATCTCGTCCATGCGCGGATCGCCCGCGAGTCGCGCGTTGGCGGCATCACGGGTTGCCTTGTCGGGATATTCGAACCAGCTGAATACCACCGTTTCATCGGGCGTGGCGCGGACGGCGCGACGCATGTCGGTATGCTGTCCATCGGGGATGTCCTCGCCCCATGCCTCCACCATCCGCGACGCGCCCAGATCGATCACCAGGTCGGCCGCGCGCGCCGCATGCTCGCGGTATGTCTCGCGGTGCGCGACCGGCACCGCGGTCAAAAAGCCTTCGACATAGGTCATCGACGTATCTCCTCGCGCTGTTGCCGTTGTTCCAGCCACGCCACGATTTCGGGCGGGGGTGATCCAGTGAAGCCTGCCATCTGGTCCGCGAGCGCCCTGGCGAAGGCCGGTCGCGCTTCGCCGCGTTCGACATAGGCCAGCAACGTCGGCTGCTCCGCCAGCAGCGGATCGTCGCGCAGGATGCGCAGCACCGCGATCATCAGCAGATCGCCCAGGCGGCGCGCCGTGTCGAACAATCGCTCGCGAATGCGTTGCTCAATCGCTGGCAGGCGCGGCGCGGACCAGGGCGCATCCGCCTCGAACAGGGTCGCGATCGCATGATCCATGATCGGTGGTTCGACCGAGTTGAGCGCGGCGAACGACCATTCCAGCGCGTGCGCGCGTCCCGCCGCGTCGTCGGGCAGCAGCGCACCGCGTTCGGCGACATGCAGAACGATCGCGCCGGATTCGAACAGCGTCAGCGTGCCGTCCTCGAACGTCGGCACCTGGCCATAGGGCTGCAATGCACGATGCGCCGGCTGCTTCTGCTCGCCCTGGGACAGATAGCGGACGGCATAAGGCTGGCCGACCTCCTCCAGCGCCCAACGGACGCGCAGATCGCGCACCTGCCCCCTGGCGACATCGGGCACCCAGTCGAACGCGGTGATCGTCGGGAGTGCCATGGGTCCTCTCCTCCGCGATGCTCAGGCGGTGGCGTTCTGCGCCGCGACGATCGTCTCGGCATTGGCCTCCATGAACATCGTCTCGAACGTATGGCCATCGGGGTCTTCGAACGCCCCGCCATACATGAAGCCCATGTCCGCGATCGGCCTGGCTTCGCGCCCGCCCGCGTCGATCGCCGCGCGGTGGATCGCGTCGACCGCGTCGCGACCGTCGAACGACAGGCACAACAGCATCGCACTGGTAGCGTGCGAATCGGCGATCGGCTTGTCGGTGAAGGTGGCATAGAACGCCTTGTCGAGCAGCATCACCTTGATCGCGTCGGACCAGTCCATCGCGCTGGCCTGCTGGTTCGAAAAGGCGGGGTTCTTCGTGAAGCCGATCGCTTCATAGAAGGCGGTGGCGCGCGCCACATCGTCGACCGGCAGGTTGATGAAGATCATCCGGGTCATTGCGTCACTCTCCTGTCGATGATTCTTTGCGCTTCGTGTGGCGGAAGGTTATCAAAACAAACCATGAAGTCAATAAAAGTAACTGCGGATAGCAAGGCGCGGGCACGCTGGTATGACGATGCGTGCGGCACCGCGCTGGCGATGGAATTGATCGGGGAGCGCTGGTCGTTGCTGATCGTGCGCGAGCTGATGTTCGGGGCCCGGCGCTTTTCCGAATTGCGCGCCGGCCTGCCGGGGATCAGCGCCAACGTCCTGACGCAACGGCTGGAAGGACTGTCGCGTGCCGGGATCGTCAAGCGGCTGGCGCTGCCGTCGCCCGTCAATGCGACCGCGTATGAGCTCACGCCCTGGGGCCTTGAGGCGGAGGAGGCGATCCAGTCGCTGGGGCGCTGGGCGGCGCGATCGCCTGATCACGATCCCACGCTGCCCCTGTCGGCCGCCTCGCTGATGATGTCATTCCGGACGATGTTCGATCCGGCGCTGGCACCGCGCGCGCCGCTACGGATCGGCTTCCGGCTGGGGCGTGATTCGTTCGTGGCGGAGGTGGCGGACGGCAGGCTCACGACGACGCGTGTGCCGGCGGCGGCGGGCGAGGCGGTGTTCGAGGCCACGCCGGAGACGATGGCGGCGATCGTTTATGGCAAGATGCCGGTCGAGGACGCCGAGGCGGCGGGGCTGATGCGATTCGACGGCAACCGCGACGCCGCCGCCGCGTTCATCGCTCTCTTCCACCTGCCCGAGAAGGCCGCCAAGCCCGTTACGGCGGGTTGACGCGCACGCGATCCCTTCTCACTGGTACAGGCCACTCCAGCGAACGGCTTATTCGATGACCGATATCCCGAACACGCAGCCCGACAGCCGCGATACAACGATCCTCGACGCGCCCGACAAGATGGTCAGCGTGCGCGATCTGTTCGGGATCGACAGCGATATGCAATGCCCGGCGTTCAGCGAGGCGGACGAGCGAGTCCCTGACCTCGATCCGGCGTATGTGTTCGATCCGGATACGACGCTGGCGATCCTGGCGGGCTTCGCACACAATCGTCGCGTGATGGTGCAGGGCTATCACGGCACCGGCAAATCGAGCCATATCGAGCAGGTGGCGGCGCGGCTGAAATGGCCGTGCATCCGCATCAACCTGGATGCGCATATCAGCCGTATCGACCTGGTCGGCCGCGACGCGATCGTGCTGCGCGACGGGCAGCAGGTGACCGAGTTTCGCGAGGGCCTGTTGCCGTGGGCGCTGCAGACGCCGACCGCGCTGGTGTTCGACGAATATGACGCCGGCCGCCCCGACGTGATGTTCGTCATCCAGCGCGTGCTGGAAACCGAGGGCAAGCTGACGCTGCTCGACCAGAATCGGGTGATCCGCCCGAACCCCTATTTCCGTCTGTTCGCGACCGCGAACACGATCGGCCTGGGTGATACCAGTGGGCTGTACCACGGCACGCAGCAGATCAATCAGGGCCAGATGGACCGCTGGAACGTGGTCGTGACGCTCAACTATCTGCCTGCCGTCACCGAGGCGCAGATCGTGCTCGCCAAGTCGGGCGAGTATGACAAGCCCGAGGGCAAGAAGGTGGTGGAAAATATGGTCCGCGTCGCGGACCTCACCCGCAAGGGCTTCGTCAACGGCGATATCTCCACCGTGATGAGCCCGCGTACCGTCATCACCTGGGCGCAGAACAGCCTGATCTTCGGCGATATCGGCTTCGCCTTCCGGCTGTCGTTCCTCAACAAGTGCGACGAGGCGGAACGCGCGCTGGTCGCCGAATATTATCAGCGCGTCTTCGGTAAGGATCTGCCGGAGAGCGTGGTGGGACGCGGATGAACCCGCGCCGCGGCATTGCGGCGGTCGCGGATCCATCGGGCGGATCTGCCCGCAACGGGGATCGATCCCGTGCGCGGGCATACGATATGGTCGACCGTGGCGGTCGCTCGGCGCGTGTCATCGCCGCGCGTATTCCGCCGCGTGATCCCGGCCGGCTTGGGCCTGACGTGCCGGTCGCCGGGATACGCGCCTTTGGTCATCGGCTCCGCGGTGAATATCGTGATATCGCGCGACAAGAGGTGCCGTTGATCCGTGTCGCGGCAGCACTCGCCTTGGGAATGGACGGCTAAATGGCCAGCGAAACCCCCCTCGATCGGTTCAAGAACGTCCTCGGCGGCGCGTCGCGCGCGCTGTCGGATGAGGCGGAACTGGAACTGGCGTTCACCGCCGATGCGCCGGCACAATCGGGCAAGCATCTGAAGGTGCCGATGCCCGCGCGCACGCTGCCCGCCGATCAGGTGGCGGAGGCGCGGGGATTTGCCGACGGGTTCGCGTTGCGACTCCGCCTGCACGACACCATGCTGCATGGGCGCGGGGCGCCGACCGAGGCGACCGCACGTGCGGTCTATGACGCGGTCGAGACCGCGCGGATCGAGGCGCTGGGCAGCCGTGGCTATCGTGGCATCGCGAGCAACCTGGCGACCGCGCTCGACGTGAAGCTGCGCGCCGATCCGATCACGCGCGCCCGCTCGCAGAGTGAAGTGCCGTTGTCGACCGCGTTGCAATTGCTGGTGCGCGAGGCGCTGACGGGCGAGGCCGCGCCAGCCGTCGCCGCGCCAGGGCTGGCGCTGGTGCGCGACTGGATCGGCGAGCGTACCGATCTGGCCGCGCTCGCGCTCGCGCTCGACGATCAGCGCGCGTTCCAGGGCCTTACGCGCAAGCTGTTGGTGGACCTGGAATTGGTCGAGGGTGAGCAGGAACCGCAGGAAAGCGACGAGGGCGGCGACGAGGAGGAGCAGGAGGAGGGCCAGGACGGCGACGAGACGGATGAGGGCGATGCCGATTCCGCCGATGGCGACGCGCAGATGGAGCAGCGCGGCCAGCAGCGCGACGATCAGCAAAGCGAGGGCGAGAGCGAGCAGGTCGAGGGTGACGACCTCGATGACAGCGAGGGCGAGCCGGGCGACGATGGTGAGGAGGGGATGCAGCCCGTCCGCCCCAACCGGCCCAATGCCGATATGTCGCAGGCATTCGACTATCGCGTGTGGACGACGCAATTCGATGAAGTGATCGCCGCGACCGAATTGTGCGACGCGGAGGAGCTGGCGCGGCTGCGCGGTTATCTCGACCAGCAACTCGTGCATCTGCAATCGGCGGTGTCGAAGCTGGCCAACCGGCTGCAGCGCCGGTTGATGGCGCAGCAGTCCCGGTCCTGGGATTTCGATCAGGACGAGGGGCTGCTCGATGCCGCGCGGCTCGCGCGCGTCGTGGTCAACCCGATGCAATCGCTGAGCTATAAGATCGAGCGCGATACCGACTTTCGCGACACGGTGGTGACGCTGCTGATCGACAATTCCGGGTCGATGCGCGGCCGCCCGATCTCGATCGCGGCGATCAGCGCGGACATTCTGGCGCGCACGCTGGAACGCTGCGGGGTGAAGACCGAGATCCTCGGTTTTACCACACGCGCCTGGAAGGGTGGGCAAAGTCGCGAGACGTGGCTCGCCGCCGGCCGGCCGCCGCAGCCGGGCCGCCTCAACGATGTGCGCCACATCGTCTACAAAATGGCCGACGAGCCGTGGCGGCGGGCGCGCAACTCGCTGGGGCTGATGATGCGCGAGGGGTTGCTGAAGGAGAATATCGACGGCGAGGCATTGATGTGGGCGCATCAGCGGATGATGGCGCGGCCGGAGGAGCGGCGCATCCTGATGGTCATTTCCGACGGCGCGCCGGTCGACGATTCCACGCTCAGCGTCAATTCGGGCAGCTACCTGGAGCGGCACCTGCGTCAGGTGATCGGCTGGATCGAGAAGAAATCGCCGGTCGAGCTGATCGCGATCGGCATCGGGCATGACGTGACCCGCTATTACAGTCGCGCCGTCACGATCATGGATGCCGAGCAACTGGGCGGGACGATCATCGAGCAGCTGGCGGCGCTGTTCGACGCGGAATGACGGTCACCGCCCCGCCGGGGGGATTTCATGGCCCGGTCAAACGGTCGATCACGATCGCCGGCCATGCCACGTCGATCAGCCTGGAACCGGTCTTCTGGCAGGCACTCGAACGGGCCGCCGTGGCGCGCGCGCTGCCATTGTCCGCGCTGGTGGGGCAGATTGACGCGCTGCGGATTATCGCGCCGGACCCGCCGAACCTGGCGAGCGCCCTGCGAAGCTGGCTGCTAGCCGAATGTTGCGGCAGGTGATTTTGTAAATAAATGCTGTTTTAGACCGGGGGGCTGGCTAGAAAACGTCAACCGATTGCGTGGCATGGTGGCGGTCGTGGAGAACGACGGCTTTCTTGCCCGCGTGCTGCGGGGCGCGCCTGCCGAGGGTGCGTATGCGCGCTCACAGTTGCGCCATCTGCACCGGCAGGTGCCGCCGCTCTATGCGCTGCTCGCCTCCAACGCGGGGATCCTGGCTTATACGCATCGCGCCCTTGCACCGCCGCTGCTGACGATCGTGCTGCCGAGCATGTTGTGCGTCGTCTGCGTGATCCGTCTGCTGCGCTGGCTGATGCCGCTGGACGAGGCGCGGGTCACCGAGGCGGAAGCGTTGCAACGGTTGCGGGGGACGACCTGGCTGGCGGTGGCGCTGGCGATCGCCTTCGTCACCTGGGCGCTGGCGCTCGACCAATATGGCGGGCCGGCGCAACAGGGGCATATCGCGATCTTCATCGCGATCACGGTGCTCGGCTGCGTCTTTTGCCTCGGCTATCTGCCGCGCGCGGCCACGGCGGTGTGCGTGATCGTGATCGGCACGTTCCTGGTCTATTGCCTGCGCGACGGCGGCGAGGAGCGGGTCGCCACCGCGATCAATATCGCGCTGGTCGGGACGGTGATCCTGAAGGTGTTGTACGATTCCTTTGCCGCATTCATCGAACTGGAACGATCGCAGGAAGCGCTGCTGCACGAACGACGCGCGGCGGAGCGGCTGAGCGACGAGAATTTCAAGCTCGCCAATACCGATGCGCTGACCGGGCTACCCAATCGTCGTCAGTTCTTCGCCGAGCTGGAACGGTTGATGACGCCGCGGGAGGACGGCCCCGCCGCCTTCACGATGGGGGTGCTGGACCTCGACGGCTTCAAACCGGTCAACGACACCTATGGCCACAGCCATGGCGATCGGTTGCTGACCGCGATCGGCGATCGATTGCGGGGCACGGTCAGCGAACGAATCATGGTGGCGCGGCTGGGCGGCGACGAATTCGGGGTGATCATCCGCGCCCCGGCCGGGGACGCCACCGGCGAGGGGCAGCGTTTGTGCGACCTCGTTCGCCAGCCGGTGGCGATCGGCGACACGACAGTGAGTGTCGGCTGTTCGGCGGGGCTGGCGCATTTTCCCGATGCCGGATCGGACGCGCACCAATTGTTCGATCGCGCGGACTTCGCGCTGTATCGCGCGAAATCCCAGCATCGTGGCGGCTGCATCGCCTTTTCGCCCGAACTGGAGCAGATGATCCGGTCGGGCCAGGTGATGGAAGCGGCACTGCAGGCCGCCGATCTCGAACGCGAATTGTCGCTCGTGTTTCAGCCGGTCTTCGCGACAGCGGCGGTCCGCATCGTCGCGGTGGAAGCGTTGGCCCGGTGGCATTCGCCGCAACTCGGCGCGGTCCGCCCCGACCTGTTCATCCCCGTCGCCGAACAATTGGGCATCGCGCGCAAGATGACGCGGGTGCTGTTCGACAAGGCGGTGACGGTGCTGGCGACACTGCCCGAGCCGATCCGCATGACCTTCAACCTGTCTCCCGCGGATCTGGCGGACCCGCTGACGATCGATCTGCTCGTCGGCCGGCTCGCCGCGTCGGGCCTGTCGCCCACGCGGCTGGTGTTCGAGATCACCGAAAATGCGCTGATCACCGACATCCACGCCGCGCGGACGATGCTGGAGCGGTTGCGCGCGACGGGAGCACGGCTCGCGCTCGATGATTTCGGGACGGGCTATTCCAGTCTCAGCACGCTTCACCAGCTGCCGTTCGATATCGTCAAGGTCGATCGCAGTTTCGCGGTGCGGCTCGCCGACGATGTCGGTCGCCGGCTGGTCGCGGCGATCCGCGGGCTGGCGCGCTCACTTTCGCTGGAATGCGTGATCGAGGGGATCGAGACCGAGGCGCAACTGATCGAGGCGACCCTGTCCGGGTTCGAATATGCGCAGGGGTTCTTCCTCGGGCGCCCGGTCGCCGTCGACGAACTGCACCGGGCGGTGGCGGCGGAACCGCTGCGCTGGCGGGCATAGGGCGCACCCGCATCGAAGCGGGTCGCGCGAACACCTTCCCCCGCAGGGGAAGGTGATAACGCCTACCGCCCCAGCAGCACGCGCGCCTGGCTCGCGATCTGCGCCAGCATCGCCGCATTGGGTGTGCTGGCATGCCGGGCGCGATCGATGACCGCGCGGAACTGGCCAACGCGGGTAGCATTCTGCGCGAGCCACTGGTCGACGCGCCCTTCCGGCTCCGCCTCGGCGACGCGATTGAGGAAGTCGAGCCGCAATTGCTGGAAATCGCGCGCCAGCCCGGCGATCAGCAGCCGCTCCCATGGGTCGCTCGGCGAGATCCGCGTCGCGGTCGACTGTGCCCAGTCGAGCCCCAGCGCCTGACCCAATCGGGTGAAGGCGCGCGCAAGCCGCGTCTCGTCGACCGAGGAGCGCACCCCCAGCTCGGCGAGGCCGACCGCGCCATCCAGTTCGAACAGCCGCACCACCTTCGCCGCCAGGTCGCCAGGCACACCGGCCTGTTCCAGCGTGTCCGCGATCCGACGGCTATGCGCGCGCGCCTCGTCGAGCAGCAGTTCGTCGGTGGCATCGGACAGTCGCGCGATCCCCGGTTCGAGCCGCGCCAGCACCTCGGACGGCGTGACGCCAGAGATCGTCGCGCGCAGCAGGTCCGCGATCTGCGAGCGGACCGCCACCGCGACCTCATCGAACAATGCCAGCCGCGCGCCCTCCGGCATCGGGGTGGTCTCGATCGCCTGCCACAAGCTGTCGAGCCCGAACAGCCGCTCCACGACGACGAACATCGCCGCGATATCGGCCAGTGCGGCACCTTCCTCCTCGGCCAGTTCGAACGGGTGCAGGATGCCGATGCGGTTGACGATGCGATTGGCCAGCTTGGTGGCGACGATCTCGCCACGCAGGCGATGCTGCTCGATCGCGGCGCCGAACCGCTCGACCATCGCGGGCGGGAAGGCCGCGAACAGATCGGGCAGCAGGATCGATTCCTGCCCGAGCGTCGAACCCTCGATCGCGTCCTGCAGCGTCAGCTTGGCGGTGGCGAGCAGCACCGCCAGTTCGGGGCGGGTCATCCCGCGCCCTTCGCCGGCGCGGCGCAGCAGGTCAACCGCGGTCGCCAGCCCCTCCACGCGGCGATCGAGCCGCCCCGCCTCCTCGAATACCTCGATCAGCCGCACGTAGCTCGGCAGCGCCTGCGCCCCGTCGCGCTCGGCGATCGACAACGCCAGCGTCTGCAGCCGGTTATCCTCCAGTACCAGATGCGCGACATCGTCGGTCATGCTGCCCAGCAGCGTGTTGCGATCCTCGAACGCCAGCCGTCCCTCGATCATCTCGCGATTGAGCGCGATCTTGATATTGACCTCATTGTCCGAACAATCGACGCCGGCCGAATTGTCGATGAAGTCGGTATTGATCCGACCACCGCGCGCGGCGAAGGCGATCCGGGCCGCCTGCGTCACGCCAAGATTGGCGCCTTCGCCGATCGCGATCGCGCGCAGCTCCTCGGCATCGACGCGCAGTCGATCGTTCGCCGGATCACCCACCGTGGCGTTGTTCTCCGCCGCCGCCTTTACATAGGTGCCGATGCCGCCGAACCAGATCAGGTCCGCCGGGCTCTTCAGGATCGCGCCAATCAGCGCGGTCGGCTCCATCCGTTCCGCGGTGATCCCCAGCGCCGCCTGCACCTCCGGCGACAAGGGGATCGACTTCATGTCACGTGCGAACACGCCGCCGCCGCGCGAGATCAGCGACGTGTCGTAATCGGCCCAGCTTGACCGCGGCAGCGCGAACAGCCGGGCGCGCTCGTCCCAGCTTGACGCCGGATCGGGATCGGGATCGAGGAAGATATGGCGGTGGTCGAACGCGGCCACCAGCTTGATCGCCTTCGACAGCAGCATGCCGTTGCCGAACACGTCACCCGACATGTCGCCGCAGCCGACGACGCGGATCGGCTGCGTCTGCACGTCGACCCCGCGTTCGGCGAAATGGCGTTGCACCGATACCCACGCGCCCTTGGCGGTGATCCCCATCGCCTTGTGATCATAACCCACCGAGCCGCCGCTGGCGAAGGCATCGCCCAGCCAGAAGGCGTGTTCCAGCGCGATCGCATTGGCGATATCGCTGAACGTCGCGGTGCCCTTGTCGGCGGCGACGACGAAATAGGGATCCTCGCCGTCGTGGATCGCGACGCCCTCCGGATGCACCACCGCGCCGCCGACGATATTGTCGGTGAGCGACAGCAATGCGCGGATGAAGATGCGATACGCCTCGGTCCCCTCCGCCAGCCATGCATCGCGGTTCGACGGACTGGGCAGCTGCTTGGCGTAGAAGCCGCCCTTCGCGCCGGTCGGCACGATCACCGCGTTCTTGACGCGCTGCGCCTTCATCAGCCCCAGGATCTCGGTACGGAAATCGTCTCGCCGGTCGGACCAGCGCAGCCCGCCGCGCGCGACCGGGCCGGCGCGCAGGTGAATTCCCTCCACGCGCGGCGAATAGACCCAGATCTCGCGCCATGGCAGCGGCGCGGGCAGGCCGGGGATCTTCGCGCTGTCCAGCTTGAACGCCAGCGCACCGCCGTTTTCGGGGGCGGCGGCGGGGGTGAAGGCGTTGGTGCGCAGCGTCGCGTCGATCACCGCGCGGAAGGCGCGCAGGATGCGATCGTCGTCGATCCCGGTCACCGCATCCAGCCCGCTCACGATCGCTTCCTCGGCGGCCGCCGCGTCGAGCGTCGATCGCGGATCGTGCCGGGCGGTGAACAGGTCGACCAGCGCCTGCGTCACGTGGCGGACGCGCGCCAGCGTATCGACGACATTGGCCGGGCCGTAGCTCATCCCCGCCTGACGCAGATAGCGATACCAGGCACGGAACAGCACCACCGCGCCGGGGGACAGGCCCGCTTCCAGCATCAGCCGGTTGAAGCCGTCATCCTCCGCGCGCCCCTCCAGCACCTGCGCCAGCGCCTCCTGCAGCATGTCGGCGGAGGCGAGCACGGCGGGCACGTCGGCCTGCGTTTCCAGCGTGAAATCGTGGATCGACGAGCGTTCCTCATCGGTCAGCGCGGTCGGCATCTCCTCGATCACGCGAAAACCGAAATGTTCCAGCGCCGGCACCGCATCGGACAGCGCCAGCGGGCCGCCCTGGCGATAGACCTTCAGGTGCAGCATGCCGTCCCCACCGGCGGTGAAGCGCACTTCGCGATCGCCTTCGCCATCGAGATGGGCGATCGACACGATGTCGCGCGCGGCCTCGTCCGGAGTGGCGCCGGTGCGATAGCGCGGCGGGAAGGCGGCGGCATGGCGCAACGCCAGCCGCGCGGCGCGGGCGGGCCCGACCTCGTCGGCCAGCGCCGCCTCGATCGACGGCGCCCAGCCGCGCACCATCTTTTCGAGTTGATCATCGAGCGTCAGCGGATCGGGCAGCCGCCCGGTGCCGCGCAAGTCGATCGTGTAGCGCAGCAGCGCGATCCGACCATCGTCGATGCTGGTCGCCCAGTTGAGCACCTGGCCGTTCGCCGCCTCCGACAGCATGTCCGCGATGGCGGTGCGGCGCGCGGTGGTCAGCTCGTCGCGCGGCAGCCAGACGAAGGCGTACAGGTGTCGCCCGAGCGGCGAGGGGACCAGCACCAGCTTCGGGCGCGGCCGATCCGCAAGGCTCATCGCGGTCAGCGCCAGCTCTTCCATCCCGGCGGCGTCGACCGCGATCATCAGATCGTGCGGCAATGTCGCGATCGCATGCGTCAGCGCCTTGCCGGTATGGCCGGTGGGATCGAAACCGAACTTCGCCTCGCTCGCGGCGAGCCGCTGGCGCAATACCGGCACGCTGCGCGGCGGGGCGTTGAGCGCGGCGCTGGTCCACAGGCCGGCGTGGATCGACAAGCCGACCACGCGACCGCCGGTCTGCAACGGCACGACCAGCAGGTCGAGCGGCACGCGGCGGTGGACGGGGGAGATCAGGCTGGATTTCAGCAGCAGCGGGGCGGCATTTCCGGCGGTGAAATAGTCGATGGAAAGACGTTTCGATCGCTCGGCGAGCAGCGGTACCTCATGCTCGTGTCGCGCGATCCCCAGCGGCTCCGCGGCGAGGCTGCCGTCGACCGACCAGCGTTCGTGACCCAGCAGCGTAAAATGCCGGTCAAGGAACCAGCGCAGCAGCGACGCCCCTTCGCTGTCGCCGCCGATATCGTCGAGCATGCCCGCATCGGCGGCCAGCGCCGCCTGCATGGTACGCCAGTCCGCCACCGCGACACGCACATCCGCCAGCAGGTGCTCGATATCGTCGGTCAGCGCACGACGGTCCTTGGCGTCGATCCGCTCCAGCTCGATGTAGATCATCGATTCGCTCGCGCCGCCGGCGTCCTCGATCCCGGTCAGCATGCCGTCGGCGTCGCGGGTAACACGGATCACCGGGTGGATGACGCGGTCGACCGCGACGTCGCGCTCACCGATCGCCGCGGCGACCGAATCGACCAGGAACGGCATATCGTCGTTGACGATCGCGAGCCGCATCCGGCGCCGGGCGCCATCCCCGGGCAGCGCCTCGAGCGCGATCGCGGCGGTTCCGGCGCTGCGCCGCGCGGCGGTCTGCGCCAGGAATTCGGCCGCCTCCGCGCGCTGATTCGCGCCGAAGCCAACCAGTTCGCCTGGCAACGCCCGATGAGTGAGCCGCTCCGCCAGCGCGGAAGACAGTATCGCGAGAGACTTTTCCACCATGCGCGCGGCTATGCGCGCGCCGGGGCGCTAGCTCAACCCTTGCTGCACCGCGGAAACGCCTGCGATCACGTGCGAAGGATCAGCCCAGCCGCCGCAGCACGCGCGCGGCGAGCTTGTCGTCATTGGTGATCGTGCCGACCACGCTGATCCCGCCCGCGGCGGTAGCGCGGCCGACCAGGATGACCGGGGCGCCATCGTCCAGCCCGCTGTCGATCGCCAGCTCCGCCAGCGTCGTCCGCCCGGCGATCAGCGCGCGTGGCGTCGATTCGGTGCGCGGGGTGGCGGGCTTGCGGGCGGCGCGCTCGTGGGCGACGATGCCCTTGATCCCGCCCGGCACGCTGTCGATCACGCGCGGCAGGCCGCCCTCCGGCACGCCGGTGCGCTGCGCGAAGCTGAGCACCGTCGCCGCCTCGGTCAGCCGTGTCTTGTCATGGTCGCGGCCGAAGACCAGCTTGGCGATCGCGGTCATCGGCGCGCGTGCCTGCGGACGGATATCGGCGGCGTGCAGGATCGCTTCCAGCGCCTCGGGCGCGGCGGCGGCGGCGAGCGCGAAATCATGTGCCCGGCCCAGCGCGCGGTACAGGGCGGCGTGGCTGCGCGTCGCCGCGGCGCGCGCCGAGGCGGCGCTTTCGCGCGCCAGGGCGAGGCGATCGTCCAGCGACGTCGGCGCGTTACCGTCCGGATCGATGCTGCCCGCGCCCGGGCCGTCCGCCCAGGTGGCGGCGGTCACCGGCGCCGGGATCGGATCGTGACGCGGCGTGGTGGCGTGCGAATCGGTTGCGGGGGCAAGGCCAGCGTTCGCGCCGTCGTCGCTGTCCACCAGTTCCTTCCAATTGACCACGCCGTAGATGTAGTCGATCGTTTCGTGATCGGAGGAAAACGGCATCAGGATGCCGCGATACAGCATCATGTGCCCCCGGATGCCGACGAACTCCGCCTCGAACCCGATCGGCGCGCGATTGGCAATGATCTGCAGATAATGGTCGGTCAGCCGCGACAGCAACGATCGCGCGGGGACGTCGCTGATCCGGGCGATCACCTGATCGCCCCCGCATTCGTCGCGCAGCGCCCTGCCGATGAACTGGATTGCGGGATCGTCCAGCCCGCCGGTGAAATCCAGCAACACGCTATTGGGGCCGAAATCGGCGATCCGCTCCGGATCGAGATCGGCGATCGCGGGATAGGGGCGGTCGCGCAGCAGCGATACCCAATGATTGTAGGCGCGCACATGCATGCGGCGTTCGTCGCCGCCAATCTTCACTTCAGGCGCGCCGACGCCGTCCGCGTTCGCCTCGGCGTCGGGAAGCTCGTCGTAGCCGCGCGCGGTATCCATCGTCGTCGTTCCTGCCGGTAAGGCCGCACCCGCGGCGCTGATCGCGATCGTGATGCACCGGCCGTAGTAAACGCGACGTAAAGGCGAAGGCGCTTGCCAGCCCTCCGATTGGTTGCTAAGCGCCCCCTCCTCGACGCCCCGTGGGGCCACGACGGGCCGCTTTAGCTCAGCTGGTAGAGCACATCATTCGTAATGATGGGGTCACAGGTTCGAGTCCTGTAAGCGGCACCAC
>NZ_JBELIE010000084.1:0-14261 GCF_042091075.1 Sphingomonas sp.
TCGACTATGGCGCCTTCACGCCGATCCAGGCCGCCGCCTGCGCCGCGCTCAACGGGCCGCAGGATATCGTCGAGAAGAACCGCCAGCTGTATCACAAGCGCCGTGACGTGTTGGTCGAAAGCTTCGCGCGGGCCGGCTGGGACATTCCCAGCCCGCGCGCCTCGATGTTCGCCTGGGCGCCGCTGCCGCCCGCGCTCCAGCATCTCGGCAGCCTCGAATTCTCGAAGCAGTTGCTGACCCATGCGAAGGTCGCGGTCGCGCCCGGCGTTGGCTATGGCGAACTGGGCGAAGGCTATGTCCGCATCGCGCTGGTCGAGAACGAACAGCGGCTGCGTCAGGCGGCGCGCAATGTGAAACGGTACCTGCAAAGCATGGGGGTCAACACGCCGGGCAAGGCGGCGGGCTGACCCGCCTTCTCGACGGCGTCGCCTCATACGCCATACCGACGCCGGTTGACCCGTCTCCGCCGCGCCGCCAAAGCTGGCGCATGTCCCGTCCCGGCTTCGCCTTTTCCACCCGCTTCAAGGTTCGCTATGCCGAGATCGACGGCCAGAAGGTCGTCTTCAACTCGCGCTATCTCGAATATGCCGATGTCGCGGTCACCGACTTCTGGGAATGGACCGGCATCGGCGACGCGCTGGGCACGTTATGGCATGAAACCGAATTTCACGTTCGCCGTGCCGAAGTGGATTATCTCGTCCCCTTTACCTGGGGCGATGAAGTGGAGGCGTTCGTCCGGGTCGAGCGCGTCGGCACCTCCAGCATCACCAAGCGGTTCGAACTGACGAAGGCGGGGACGGAGCAACTGTGCGCGGCGATCACGATCGTCAGCGTTCACGTGCACCTGCCGACCGGGCGCCCTGTGCCGGTGCCACAAGCGATCCGCGATCATATCGCGTCCCTGCCGCAGGGTTGACGCACCGAACGGGCGCCGTGCCGCGCTATTCCGCCGCCGCGGCATCCACGTCGCCCGGCAGCGCCCAGTGCAGGTCACCTTTGCCGAGCCGGCGGCCATCGTGGCTCAAGACCGCCACTTCCTGGATCGGGCGACCGTCGCGCACGTCGACCAGGATCGGGAACGCCGGGCAGCCCGTTTCCCAACGCTCCCCCCATTGCCGCAGCGCGATCATCGTCGGCAGCAGCGCAAAGCCCTTTTCGGTCAGCTTATAGACGATCTTCCGCCGGTCCTCCGGCACCGATCCGCGCTCCATGATCCCGTGCTCTACAAAGCGCGCCAGCCGGTTGGCGAGGATGTTGCGCGCGATGCCCAGCTCCTGCTGGAACTCCTCGAAATGATGCAGGCCATTGAACGCAGCGCGCAGGATCAGAAAGGCCCATTTCTCGCCCATCGATTCCAGAGCCGCCGGCAAACTGCACTCGGCCAGATTTTCACGCACTTTATTGTCCACGCTCCATACCTCACGCGATCCGCAGGACAGGTCAACCCCGCGCGCCGTTCCGGGCGGCGGGGATATTCCATATTGCATGACATGTAAAAAAGGGTTTCGAAACGCTACTCGCACATGCGAGTTTCGACTTGCAACCTGCATCTCCCTCATATAGGTAGCGGTCTGCAACTTACTTTCTGGAGTCGCTGTCATGATCCGTTCTGTGATCGCCGCTATCGTCGCCTCGGCCGCTATCTTCGCCGCCGCCGGCGTGTCGGCAGAGCCTATCGGCTATTATGTCGCCACGCCCGTCGCGCAGCCGGCCAAGCCGCGGCTGATCACGCGCTCCACCGTGTGGCAGATGAAGGACGGCGCCCTCGTCGCCGCTCGCGCTCCCGAGCGTGATACCATCCTGTGCCAGCTCCTCGCGCGCGACGTCGGCGGGCTGACCGCATTCAGCGCGGGCGGCAAGGCTTATGACGCGGATCAGCTCGCGACCTGCAACGCGAAGGCCGGCATTACCGCCACCGCGATGGCAAAGAATTGATTTCTCGTCCCCTTTGACGAAAAATAGCGGGTCGCTGGTGGTCAGCCAGTCCGCCCGCGATCAAGGCCTCGGTCGGAACTCCCCCGACCGGGGCCGTTTTTTTGTCACACAATGTTGCAATGCGGTCCTATTCCGCCGCATCGTGTGACCGTGCTCAGACAGTATGAACTGGTTGACCGGGTTCTCGACTATGACCCCGACGCGGATGAGGCGATGCTCAACCGCGCCTATGTCTTTTCGGTCAACGCGCACGGCACGCAGAAGCGCGCCAACGGCGACCCTTATTTCAGCCACCCGATCGAGGTGGCGGGCATCCTGACCGAACTGCACCTCGACGACGAGACGATCGCCACCGCGATCCTACACGACACCGTCGAGGACACCGTCGCCACGTCGGAGGAGATCGAGCGGATCTTCGGGGCCAATGTCGCACGGCTGGTCGATGGCGTCACCAAGTTGAGCAAGATCGAGGCGCAGACCGAGAACGAGCGCGCGGCGGAGAATCTGCGCAAGTTCCTGTTGGCGATGTCGGGGGACATTCGCGTGTTGCTGGTGAAGCTGGCCGACCGGCTGCACAACATGCGCACCCTGCACTTCATCCCCAAGCCGGAAAAGCGTCGTCGCATCGCCAGGGAGACGATGGACATCTACGCGCCGCTCGCGGAGCGGATCGGCATGTACGAGTTCATGAAGGAGATGCAGACGCTCGCCTTCGCGCAACTCGAGCCGGAGGCGTATGAGTCGATCACCCGCCGGCTCGGACAGCTCAAGGAAGGTTCCGATGGCGACCGCATCGCCAAGATCGGCTCGGGGCTCAAGCTGCTGCTCGGTCGGGCCGGGGTCGAGGCGCAGGTGTCGGGGCGTGAAAAACATCCCTACTCGATCTGGCGGAAGATGCAGGAACGCCACATCAGCTTTGAGCAATTGTCGGATATCATGGCGTTTCGCGCGATCGTGCCGACCGAGGAGGAATGCTATCGCGCGCTGGGCATCATCCACCGCCGCTGGCCGATGGTGCCGGGGCGCTTCAAGGATTATATCTCCACGCCGAAGCGCAACGGCTATCGCTCGCTTCATACCAGCGTGATCCACGCCGAGAACCGCCGCATCGAGATCCAGATCCGCACCCCGGAAATGCACGCCGAGGCGGAGTTCGGGCTGGCCGCGCACTGGGCCTACAAACAGGCGGTGATCGCCGACAAGCCGGGCGCGAGCGCCCCCGCGGCACGGCTGCGCCCCGACGCGCAACAGGGGTGGATCGCCGATCTGGTCGAGATCCTCGATACCGCCGCGACGCCCGAGGAGCTGCTCGAACATACCCGCATCGCGATGTACCAGGATCGCATCTTCGCCTTTACGCCCAAGGGCGAACTGATCCAGCTCCCCAAGGGGGCGACGCCGATCGACTTCGCCTATGCGGTGCATACCGATCTGGGTGACCAGGCGGTCGGGGCGAAGATCAACGGCCGGGTCGTGCCGCTGTCCACGGTGATCGAAAACGGCGATCAGGTGCAGGTGCTGCGATCGAAGGCGCAGGTGCCCCAACCGGCGTGGCTGAACGTCGCGATCACCGCCAAGGCGCTTGCGGCGATCCGTCGTCACCTGCGGCACGAGGAACGCGACCAGACGATCGCGCTGGGGCAGCAATTGTACGACGATATCGTCGCGCGCCTGCCTGCCGCGCTGGCCGCCAATGCGCGCGACGAGGCGCTGCGCCGGTTGAAGCTGCCCGACGAAGCGACGCTGCTGCAGGCGATCGCGCGACGCACGCTGACCGATGGCGAGGTGATGGAGGCGCTGATGCCCGGATCGGCAGGCGCGGACCTGGCGCATGCGCCGCCGCAATCGAGCGCGATCTCGATCCAGGGCCTCGCGCCCGGCGTCGCCTACGAACTGGCGGAATGCTGTCATCCCGTACCGGGCGACCGGATCGTCGGCTTGCGCCGGCCCGACGCCTCGATCGAGGTCCATGCGATCGACTGCCGCGTGCTCGCCGATCTGGCGGAGCGTAGCGAGGAGGAGACCGATTGGGTCGACGTCCAATGGGGCGACAAGACCGAGGGCGCGGTCGCGCGGATTTCCGTGCAGGTGCGCAACGAACCGGGTGCGCTCGGCATGCTGGCGACGGTGATCGGCCGGCACAAGGCGAACATCATCAACCTGCGGCTCGACAACCGCGACGCGCGTTTCCACACCAACACGATCGATGTGGAGGTGCACGACGCGCATCAATTGATGCGTCTGCTGGCCGCCCTGCGCGCGGCAGAGGCGGTCAATGCGGCGGAGCGGGTATAGACGGCGAGCCCCCGCCCCGCTTGCAACCGATCCCCCTCCTCCCGCATTGCCCCGACGAAGGGGAGGAATAGGATCCATGTTTCGCCTGATGCTTGCCGTACCCGTGCTGGCCATGCTGGCATCGCCAGCCGCCGCGCAGTCGATCTCCGCGTCCGACAAGGCGCAGGGCGCGAAGGCCAATCCCGCCCTGCTCGCCGAATTCGGCGGCAGTTACGATGGTCCGCAGGCCGCCTATGTCGAACAGGTCGGCAAGCGCGTCGCGGTGCAATCGGGCCTGTCGAACGCGAAGGGCGATTTCACCGTCACGCTGCTCAACTCGCCGGTGGAAAACGCCTTCGCGATCCCCGGCGGCTATGTCTATGTCACCCGGCAGCTGATGGCGTTGATGAATTCCGAAGCGGAACTTGCTTCGGTGATGGGGCATGAGGTCGGCCATGTCGCCGCCCGCCACGCCGCCGGGCGGCAACGCACCGCCTCGATCGGCGGGGTGCTGGCGGGGATCGTCGGCGCGGTGGCGGGCAATGGCGCGATCGGCCAGCTGGTCGGCGCCGGCGCGCAGCAGGCAGCGGGGCTGTACACGCTGAAATACGGCCGCGAACAGGAATATGCCGCCGACTCGCTGGGCGTGCGGTACATCACCGCGGCCGGCTATAATCCCTATGCCGCCGCCGACATGCTGGCGCAGCTCAACGCCGCGACCACGCTGCAGGCGCGGGTCGCGGGCAAGGACGCCAATGCGATCCCCACCTGGGCGTCCACCCATCCCAACAGCCTCGATCGCGTGCGCCGCGCCGCCAAACTGGCCGCGGATACCGGACGGCCCGATGTCGCCGCCGCGCAGGATACCGCCTTTCTGCGGCGGCTCGACGGGCTGCGCTACGATGACGATCCCCGCGAGGGCGTGATCGAGGGACAGACCTTCCGCCACCCGGCGCTGCGGCTGCGGTTCACCGCGCCGACGGGCTATACGATCGCGAACGGCGCCGACGCGGTGACGATCGCCGGCAGCGGCGGGCAGGCGCAATTGCGCAGCGCGGCCGCGACCAGCGACCTTCCCGCCTTCGTCACCGCGCGCTTCCGCTCGCTCGGCGCATCGACCACCGGCGAGGTGCGCACGGGCACCGCCAACGGCCTGCCTTTTGCGACGACGACCGTGCGGGCGTCCGCGAATGGCCAGCCGGTGGACGCCACGATCGTCGCCTATCGCTTCCCCGCCGCCACCAACTGGTTCACGATCGTCACCCCGGCGGGCCGCGGCACGGGCGCGCTGACCCCGCTGCTTGAGAGCGTCGCCGCGCTGTCGCCCTCCGACGCCGCCGCGATCAAGGGCAAGCGCATCCGCATCGTGACGGTGAAGGCCGGCGACACGATCGACAGCCTCTCGGGCCAGATGGCCTATCCAGCCTTCCGGCGCGAACGCTTCCTCACGCTCAATGGCATGAGCGACGATCGCGATCTGCGCCCCGGCATGCTGGTAAAGGTCGTGACGTCGGGCTGACATGTCGCTAAAGCGCGGCGCCACCATGCACCGTCCTGCCCTCTCGGTCGTCATCCCCTGTTACAACGAAGAAGCGACGTTGCCGCTTCTCCATGCCCGCGTCGCCGCCGCCGCGCGCGCCGCCGTTGGCGACGATCATGAGATCGTCCTGATCAACGACGGCTCGCGCGATCGAAGCTGGCCGGTGATGCAGTCGCTGGCGGCGCAGGATGCGCGCGTCGTGGCGATCAACCTGTCGCGCAATCACGGCCATCAGCTCGCTCTGACGGCGGGGCTGGATCTCTGTTCGGGGCAACAGATCCTGATCATCGATGCCGATCTGCAGGATCCGCCGGAACTGCTGGCGGACATGCGCGCGATGATGGCGCGCGAGCAGGCCGATGTCGTTTATGCCGTCCGGCGGCAGCGCGCGGGCGAGACTTTTTTCAAGAAGGCCACCGCTGCCGCCTTCTACCGCGTGCTCGATCGCGTCACCGACACGCCGATCCCGCTCGATACCGGCGATTTCCGGTTGATGACGCGGCGCGCGCTGGATGCCTTGCTGTCGCTGCCCGAACAGGCACGCTTCATCCGTGGCATGGTGGCATGGGTAGGGTTCCGCCAGGTGCCCTTCCCTTATGACCGGGCGGAGCGGCACGCGGGCGAAACCCATTATCCGTTCGGCAAGATGGTGCGCCTCGCGCTCGATGCGGTGACCGGCTTCTCCACCGCGCCGTTGCGCTGGGCGAGCCATTTGTCGGTGCTGTTGGCAGGATGTTCGCTATTGCTGCTGTTCTACGTCGCTTACGGCTATTTCAGCGGCGGTCGGGTGCAGGGCTGGACTTCGACGATGCTGGTGGTCGTCACGCTATCGGCGGCGCAGATGTTCGTGCTGGGGATGATCGGCGAGTATCTGGGGCGGCTGTATATCGAGGCGAAACGCCGTCCGCTGTATCTGGTCGCGGATATCGCCGGCACCGCGCGTGGCCGGGCCACATTGGGATTTCAGGCGGAAGCGACGCGCATCCCCGACGCGCAGGTCGCGAGCGACGCCCCGGCGGCGTAGCGCCGGGGCCGCCGCCCCTCGTTACCCCGCATCTTCCGCGTCCAGCCCGTAAGCGGTGTGCAGCACACGCACCGCCAGTTCGGTTTCGTCCTCGTGGATCAGCACCGATACCTTGATCTCGCTGGTGGAAATCGCCTGGATATTGATCCCACGCGCGCCCAGCGTCGAGAACATCGTGCTCGCGACGCCCGCATGGCTGCGCATGCCGACCCCGACGACGCTGATCTTCGCCACCCGGGTATCATGCACCAGCTCGCCGAAGCCGATCGCCTCGCGCGCCTGGTTCAGCGCCTCGATCGAGCGCGCCAGATCGGCGGCGGGGACGGTGAAGGTGACGTCGGTCGCGCTGGCGCTGCCGCCATTGCCGCCGCCCGCGCTTTTGTGCGCGATGTTCTGAATGATCATGTCGACGTTGATATTCGCCGCCGCCAGCGGCTCGAACACGCTCGACACCGCGCCCGGCTTGTCAGGCACCGCGGTCAGCGTGATCTTCGCCTCGTTCTTGTCGTGTGCGATGCCGGTGATGAGCTGGCGTTCCACGTCCGTAATCTCCTCTTCGCCCACGATCATCGTGCCGGGCAGCGTATCCGCCATCGGGGCGTCCTCGCCTGTGAACGACGACAGCACCTGCACGCGCACCTGTTTCTTCATCGCCAGACCCACCGAGCGGGTCTGAAGCACCTTGGCGCCGACGCTGGCCAGTTCCAGCATCTCTTCATAGGTCACCTTGGCCAGCTTGCGCGCGCGCGGCACGATACGCGGATCGGTGGTATAGACACCGTCGACATCGGTGTAGATGTCACAGCGGTCGGCCTGCATCGCCGCCGCCACCGCGACCGCCGACGTATCCGATCCCCCGCGCCCCAGCGTGGTGATCCGCGCCGCCGCCGACACGCCCTGAAAGCCGGGGATCACCGCGACCTCGCCCGCCGACAGGCTGGCATCGAGCGCGGCGGTATCGATCGCGCCGATCCGCGCCTTGGCATGGGCGTCGTCGGTGTGGATCGGCAATTGCCAGCCGAGCCAGGAGCGCGCCGGCACGCCGATCGCCTGCAGGGCGATTGCCAGCAGGCCACTGGTCACCTGTTCCCCGCTGGAAACCACCGCGTCATATTCACGCGGATCGTACAGCGGTGACGCCTCGCGGCAGAAATTCACCAGCCGGTCGGTTTCGCCGGCCATTGCGGACACCACCACCGCGACCTGGTTGCCCGCCTCGACCTCGCGTTTCACTCGCGCCGCGACCGAGCGAATCCGCTCGATCCCCGCCATCGAGGTGCCGCCGAATTTCATGACGATGCGCGCCACAGCCTGGTCCAAACGCCTTGGGATAGAAGGGGCGTCCTGATAGAAAGCCGCCATGACCGACGCAAGCGTAACAACCGATACCATCCTGCCCGAAACGAGCGCGACGGCGGCTGCACCACATGCCTCGATCGTCGCGCGGGAGGCGGCGCATTTCGGCAATCTGGCGCAGGACTGGTGGGACCCGCGCGGATCGTCGGCGATGCTCCACCGGCTGAATCCCGTGCGGCTGCGCTATATCCGCGCCGCGATCGACCTGCACTGGGATCTCGACGACCGCGCTTTCACGCCGCTGCGCGGTCGCGACGCGCTCGACGTCGGATGCGGCGCCGGATTGCTGGCGGAACCGCTCGCCCGGCTCGGCGCGCGCGTGACCGCGATTGACGCCGCGGCGGAGAGCATCGCGGTCGCCCGCGCGCATGCGGCCGAAAGCGCGCTGACGATCGACTATCGCGCAGGTGGGGTCGAGGCGGTGGCGGGGGAAACGTTCGACCTCGTCACCTCAATGGAGGTGGTGGAGCATGTCGCCAGCCCAAGCGCCTTCGTTCAGGGGTTGGCGGCCGCCGTCACGCCGGGCGGAATGCTGGTGATGAGTACCCCCAACCGCACCTGGCTGTCGCGTATCGCGCTTGTCGAGGGCGCCGAGCGGATCGGGTTGATCCCGGCGGGAACGCACCGATGGGGTCAGTTCCTGACGCCCGACGAACTGACCGCGCTGATCGCCGGCGCCGGGATGAGGGTCATTGATGTCACCGGGCTGACGCTGTCGTCCAGCGGCTTCGTGTTGGGCGCGTCGACCTCGCTCGATTATTTCGTGACGGCGGTGAAGGATTGATTCGTTCGGCGGCGACCTTCGCCGTTGGCGGCCTAGCCGCGCTTCTTCATCGGCGTGGCGTCGGTCATCTGCCAACCGACGCGCTCACAGGAGGCGCTGATCACCGGCGCGTCGACGTCGGTATTGCGGGCAAGCGCTGCGGGCATCGCCGCCCGGCACTGCTGGATCGTTGCGTAACGGGCCGGCTCGACGCGCGCCTGCTGGCACCCGGTGGTGCCGTCGCCGCAGCCCATGATCGCCAACATGAAATAGACCGGACCCACAGTAACCTCCTGAAATCCTTGTCACTATTTCATCATCAACGTCTTGCGGCACGCTGCGTTCCCGTGGCATATTCCCGCTTTGGGTAGTAAGGTTGACGTCGAGCCTCCGGTGCACGACATCCGCTGTCGACCATGCCCCCCCAACATCTAACTCCCTCCGGCACCGATCGCCCCCTGCTGCCAACGCTGCGCCGCTTCCTGCCCGATCTGTGGCCGGGCGATGCGCCGGGCATGCGGGCGCGGGTCGTCGGAGCGATGACGCTCGTGATCCTGTCGAAGCTGGTGCAGGTCTATGGCGCGCCGTTCGCGTTGCAGGGTGCGGTGGACGGCATGGCGGTGCCGGCGACCCCGGTATCATTGATCGTGCTGCTGGTGGTCGGCTATGCCGCCGCGCGTTTCGGCACGACGCTGTTCGACAATCTGCGCAACACCGTCTTCGAACGGGTGGGGCAAGAGGCGACCCGGCGGCTTGCGGCGCGCGTATTCCGCCATCTGCACCGGCTGTCGCTGCGCTTTCACCTCGAACGCCGCACCGGCGCGGTCACCAAGGTGGTCGAGCGCGGGACGAAGAGCATCGATACGATGCTGTATTTCCTGCTGTTCAATATCGCCCCGACGGTGCTGGAGCTGGCACTGGTGCTCGGCATCTTCTGGGTGAAATTCGGCTGGCCGCTGGTTGCCGCGACGGTGTTGATGGTCGCGATCTATATCTGGTTCACGCGCCTCGTCACGGACTGGCGGTCGAGCCTGCGGGAGCGGATGAACGACCTTGATACCGGCGCGGTCGCGCATGCGGTCGATTCGCTGCTGAATTTCGAGACGGTGAAATATTTCGGCGCCGAGGAACGTGAGGCGCAGCGTTACGACCGGGCGATGCGCGCCTATGCGCAGGCGGCGGTGACCAGCGAGAACAGCCTCGCCTGGCTCAATATCGGGCAGGCGCTGATCACCAATCTGATGCTCGCCGCTGGCATGGCGTGGGTGGCCTGGGGGTGGAGCCGCGGACAGTTCACTGCGGGCAATGTCGTACTGGTGTCGACATTGCTGTCGCAATTGTTCCGCCCGCTCGACCTGCTCGGTATGGTCTATCGCACCGTGCGGCAGGGCGTGATCGACATGGGCGCGATGTTCGACCTGATCGACACGCCGTCCGAAGTGGTCGACGTGCCCGGCGCTCGGCCGTTGGCGGTGACGCGCGGGCACCTGCGGTTCGAGCATGTTCATTTCGGCTATGATGACGGCCAGCCGATCCTCAAGGGCATCGATCTCGACATCCCGCCGGGGACGACACTGGCGGTGGTGGGTCCGTCGGGCGCGGGCAAATCGACGCTCGCCCGGCTGCTGTACCGTTTCTACGACGTCACCGATGGCCGGATCACGATCGACGGACAGGATATCGCGCGGGTCACGCAGGATTCGCTGCGCGCCGCGATCGGCATCGTCCCCCAGGATACCGTGCTGTTCAACGACACGATCGGCTATAATATCGCATACGGCCGCGAGGGCGCGGGCGATGCCGAAATCGCCGACGCGGCGCGCGGCGCGGCGATCGCCGGCTTTATCCAGCGACAACCCGAAGGTTATGCCACGCGCGTCGGCGAACGCGGACTGAAGCTGTCGGGCGGCGAAAAGCAGCGCGTCGCGATCGCGCGCACGCTGCTCAAAAACCCGCCGATCCTGATTCTCGACGAAGCCACCAGCGCGCTGGACAGCCGTACCGAGGCGGAGATCATGGAGACGCTGGAGGCGATCGAGCGTGGCCGCACCACGATCGTCATCGCGCATCGCCTGTCGACGATCGTCCATGCCGACCAGATCGCGGTACTGGAGGCGGGCCGCGTCGTCGAGCGCGGGACGCACGGCGAGCTGCTCGCACGGGCGGGCCGCTATGCCGAAATGTGGGCGCGGCAAGCCGCCGAGCGTGACGAGCAAACCGAGACGCCGGCGGAAGGCGTCACGATCACCGCCGGGTGAACCGGCGGAAAGCCCCGCCCACCGCCGGTTTCGGATGCACGAAAAGAGCCGCCGGGCGTCCCCTGCGGCTCCTGCAACGTCGGCAGCGACCAGCGCGCGGACGGCCTGCGCCGCCCGCCGACACGCTTACTTGATCTTCGCTTCCTTGAACTCGACGTGCTTGCGCACGACCGGGTCGTACTTCTTGAAGCTCAGCTTCTCGGTCTTGGTGCGCGGATTCTTCTTGGTGACGTAGAAGAAGCCGGTGTCAGCCGAGCTGACGAGCTTGATCTTGACAGTGGTCGGCTTGGCCATGACCCATTCCTACAGCGTATGAAACGAAAATAGCGGCGAAGGCACCCCCGCCGCAACAGACCCGGGCGCATGGCGCATGTGCCCGCGCGAGTCAAGGCTTGCCCCGATGAAGCCCACCCGGAATTAAGCTGGATGTAACCCCCCGCCGCGCATGATGGCGGCAACGAGAGGACCGAGGCGAAGGGAGTGCGGGGCGATGGGCGCGGATAGCGGCGGCATCAGACACGAACTGGCGGCACAAGTGGCGGCGATCGCCTGGCCCGCCGCGCCGAATCGCATCGCCGGCGAGCTGGACCGGATCCGCGCTACCGCCAGCCGGCATGGCCTGTTGCCCGCGGTCGCGGTCGCGAAGGTACTGGAAGCGGCGCTGGCGCGCGGGGAGCGGGGCGTCTTCATCCGCGAGGGACTGCATCTGCTGAGCGAGGCGGTCGCCAGCGAGCGACAGGACGAGATGGCCGGGCGCGCCTTCGCCGCCGCTTGCGCGATCCACCTCGCGACCTGATCGCGTGGATGCGTTCATGGCGGCGCTGGTGCTCGGCGCGCTGACCCAGGGTACCGAGCGGACACCATGGCTGGCGGCAATCCTGGCCGATCGCTGGCGGCGGCCGGGGCGGATGCCGCTGCTGCTGATCGTCGCGGCCATGCTGGCGCTGGCGATCAATTATGCCATCGGGGTCGCCGCCGGCATGGCGCTGACGACGTTGCTGACGCCAGCGGCGAAGCAATTGCTGCTTGCGCTCGCGCTGGTGCTGGCCGGCGTCGGCACCGGCTGGCGGGTGAAACGGCCCGACGATCTGGCGGGCTGGCGCGTCGGCCGCACCGTCACCGCGCTGGCCGGGCTGTTCATCATGGCCTTCGGGGACCGGATGCAGTTCATCGTCGCCGCGCTGGCGATCCGATCTCCGCTGCCCTGGGCATCGGCGGTCGGTGCGACGATCGGCGCGCTGGCGGCGATCGCCCCGGCGGCGTTATTGGGCGAGGCGGCGTGGTGCGCGCTGCCCTGGCGAGCGATCCGGCTGAGCGTCGCGGCGATCCTGACGGTCGCGGGGATCATCCTCGGCTTGTCGGCCGTTTCGCTGATCTGAGTATCAGCTCACGCTGAACGATATTCCCGCAGGAGCCTTTCGCGGGCACCATCGTTACACGAGCGATATCATTCCAGCAACGACGGAGCCGACCGTGGCAGACACCAATCCCGCCCTGCAGACCCCCACCGACCTGGCGCGAAACGACACGCGCAGCGTTGCCGAGGCACTGAACGCCGCGCTGGCCGATTGCTATGCGCTGTACCTGAAAACCAAGAATTTCCACTGGCATGTGTCCGGCCCGCATTTCCGCGACTATCATCTGATGCTCGACGATCAGGCGACCCAGATCCTGGGGGTGACCGACGCGATCGCCGAGCGGGTGCGCAAGACCGGCAACACTACGCTGCGCTCGATCGGTGATATTTCCCGCCGCCAGTCGATCGCCGACAATGACCGCGATTTCGTCTCCGCGGCCGAGATGCTGTCCGAGTTGCGCGACGACAATCTGAAGCTCGTGGAGCGCTTCCGCGAGGTGAAGGACGCCTCCGAGGAAGCGAAGGACAATGCGACGAGCGGCATCGTCGACGATTGGACCGACGAGGCGGAGGAGCGCGCCTGGTTCCTGTTCGAGGCAAGCCGCAAGGGTTGACCGCGCGATGGCGGCGACCGGCATGGAAACGGGCGACGCCGGGACGGGCGTCGATCCTGCCGGTTGCCGCCGCGTCGGAAGGGTCGCGGCGTGAATGAGTTCGCCGCGCTACTCGACGCGCTGATCTATACGCGGTCGCGTAACAGCAAGCTCAAGCTGATCGGCGATTATCTGCGCGTCACGCCCGACCCCGATCGCGGCTGGGCGATGGCGGCGCTGACCGGCGATCTCGACCTGCCTGGCGTCAAGCCGGCGGTAATTCGCGCGCTGATCGAGCAGCGTGTCGACCCGGTGCTGTTTCGAATGAGCCGCGACTATGTCGGCGATACCGCCGAGACGGTGGCGCTGCTTTGGCCGGCGCCCGATACGCCGCCCGCCGATGCTGTGGAAATGGGGGTGGCGGACGTGGTGGAGCGGCTGCGCCACCTGTCCCGCTCGGACGCGCCGGCGGTGCTGGCGGACATGCTCGATCGCCTCGACGCCGACGAACGGTTCGCGCTCTTGAAGATGGCCACTGGCGGCCTGCGCGTCGGCGTGTCGGCACGGCTCGCCAAACAGGCGCTGGCGGATGCCTTCGGGCTCGATGTCGATACGGTCGAGGAGATATGGCACGGACTGGCGCCGCCCTATGCCGAATTGTTCGCCTGGGCGGAGGGCCACGGGGCGCAGCCGACCCCGGCCGACGTGCCGGTGTTCCGCCCGTTCATGCTGGCGCATCCGCTGGACGATCTGCGGGTCGATCTCGCCGATTATGCCGCCGAATGGAAATGGGACGGGATCCGCGTGCAGTTGGTGCATGTCGCGGGGGCGACCCGCCTTTACAGCCGCACCGGCGACGATGTGACGCGCGCCTTTCCCGATGTCGCCGCCGCCTTTGCGACGTCCGGGGTGGTCGATGGCGAGCTGATGGTGCGGGGTGCCTATCAGGGCGGTGAGGCGGGCAGCTTCAATGCGTTGCAGCAACGACTGGGCCGCAAGCTGGTATCGGCGAAGATGCTGGAAGAGGCGCCCGCGTTCGTGCGGCTGTATGATATCCTGTTCGACGGCGACGCGGACCTGCGCGCGCTGCCATGGACCGAGCGGCGGCGGCGGCTGGAAGCGTTCGCGGCGGAACTCGACCCCACCCGCTTCGATGTCAGC
>NZ_JBELIE010000247.1:0-2660 GCF_042091075.1 Sphingomonas sp.
GCTGCGGCTGGCAGCGATAAAGGCCAACAGCAAGCTCATCGCGATGAACATGCCCGCCAGCACCGAGGTGGCGCGCGTCAGAAAGTCCGCCGCGCCGCGCGCCGACATCAGCCCCGACGGGCTGCCCGACGAGGTGAGACCGCCACCTTCCGAACGCTGCATCAGGATCACGGTGACAAGGGCCGCCGCGATGATGGCCTGGACGACGAGCAGAAAGGTGAACATGACGGCGACGGATTCCAATGCAGCGGGGCAGCGCGCGGACTTCCGCGCACCGGATCGGCCGCACATAGGCGGCGTGGTCGCGGGGATCAACCTCGGCTGCGATGCAGCATCCCCCGCCCCCTCGGCTCCGTCCCATTGGCTCCACTTTGGCGCGGTTCGCCGCCGTACGCTTCCTTCAAATTCGTGACAGGCCTGAAACCAGCGGTGATAGCCTGCGTTATGTTGCACAAATCCGGAACGTTCCGGATGCGGTGCAGCAAATGCGGGATGAGGACGTGGCAACTCTGGTGCAGCCCGAACTGAACTCCTGGATGAACGCACTGGTCGATTATGTGCGATCCGGGGAGCCTGATCTGACCAACCGACAGATGGCGCTTCTGCTGGTGGTGTACCTGCGGCCGGGACCGCATACGGTGCGTGGACTGGCGCGTATCCTGAACGTCTCGAAGCCAGTGGTGACGCGCGCCTTGAACAGGCTGGGCGCTCTCGGCTATCTCCGCCGCCAACGCGACGATAGCGACAAGCGCAACATCTTCGTCGCGCGTACATCCGAAGGGGCAGATTTTCTTGAGGAGTTCGGCCAGTTCATCGGCGACGGCGAATCACCGCCGTCCGCACGCGCCGTCACCGCGTAACGGTTTTGCGCTTACCGGGCGTTCGCGCGCGCTCGATCCGCGAACGCACGCGGTGCGCGCCGATATCGCCGACGTCCGGCTCGCGGATCGCGTGTTCGCCCCGCATTACGCCGCGCCGCTACGGCGGGGGGTTTCGGTTTCCACTGCGCTGCGCGACGCGCGCCCCCGCGACGCGACCGTCATCGCCACGCTGCCGGCGGGCGCGCCGTTCGACCTGTTCGACGTGACGGGCGGTGTCGCCTGGGGCATCGCGGTGGAGGCCGGTGTCGTTGGCTATCTCGATGCCGGGGCGCTGACGCAATGACGATCAGCGTCTTCATCGATGGCGCGGTCGGCACCACCGGGCTGGAAATCCGCGAGCGGCTGTCGAACCGTGCCGATATCGCGCTGGTCACGCTCGACGACGATCGGCGCAAGGATGCCGCCGCCCGCGCCCAGGCGCTCAACGACGCCGATATCGTCATCCTCTGCCTGCCCGACGAAGCGGCGCGCGATGCGGTGGCGATGATCGCCAACGACCGCACCCGCGTGATCGACGCCTCGACAGCGCATCGCGTCGCGGACGGCTGGACCTATGGCTTCGCCGAGCTGGAGCCCGATCAGGCCGACCGGATCGCGCATGCGCGTTTCGTCAGTAATCCGGGTTGCTATCCCACCGGCTTCCTGGCGCTCGTTCGGCCGCTGGTACGGGCGGGGTTTCTGCCGGCCGAGGCGCTGGTGACCGTCAACGCCACGTCCGGTTATTCGGGCGGCGGCAAGGCGATGATCGGCGAATTCGAAACGGGCGCAGCGGCCACCGCCTTTCGCCCTTACGGGCTGTCGCTGTCGCACAAGCATGTGCCGGAAATGCAGCAGCATGCCGGCCTGGCCCATCCGCCGATCTTTCAACCGTCGGTGGCGAACACCTATCGCGGGATGGTGGTCGACGTGCCGTTGCATATCGGCCAGATGCGCGACGATACCACCATCGGACGGATCGAGGCGGCGTTGCGTGATGCCTATGCCGGCAGCGCGCTGGTGCGGGTTGCGGACGCCGATGTATCGACGATCGCGATCGAGGACGACGCCGGCACTGATCGTATGACCCTGCGGGTATTTGGCCACGCCGAACGTGCGCAGTTGCGACTGATCGCGACGCTCGACAATCTCGGCAAGGGCGCGGCCGGCGCCGCAGTGCAGAACCTGAACATCATGGCTGGCCTCGATCCCGTCGCCGGCCTGACCCTCTAAGATCAGCCTGAAGGAGATACGCCTTGGATCGCAATCCGGTCGGCAAGCTGTTGCTCTTTGGTGCCACGGGCGATCTGGCGCGGCGGATGCTCTTGCCGTCGCTCTATGGCCTCCATGCCGATGGCCTGCTGCCCGAGGGACTGACGATCACCGGATCGGCGCGCGGCGACCTCGACGACGCCGGCTTTCGCGATGAGGCGGCCAAGGCGCTCGATGAGTTCCTGCCCGACGATCGCAAGGACCAGGGCAAGATCGCATCCTTCATGGAGCGATTGCAGTTCCAGCCCGCCGATCTGTCGGACGAAGCGACGTTTCAGGCGCTGGCGGACAAGATCGGGGACATCAGCGGCGGGCTGGCGATCTTTCTGTCGACCGCGCCGTCGTTGTTCGAGCCTGCGGTGAAGGGGCTGGAAAAGGTCGGCCTGGCCGGACAGACGGTGCGGATCGGGCTGGAAAAGCCGCTTGGCTACGACCTCGCCTCCAGCCGTGAGATCAACGACACCGTCGCGGCGGTGTTTCCCGAGGACCGGATCTTCCGCATCGATCACTATCTCGGCAAGGAGACGGTGC
>NZ_JBELIE010000248.1:0-2619 GCF_042091075.1 Sphingomonas sp.
GCGCGAACAGGCCGCCGTACAATTCCTGGCTGGCCGCGCGCGCCTCCGGGCTTTGATCGGCGCGGATATAAGGCTCCACCGCCGACTTGAACCGGCCGACGCGATAGACGTGCGCGTTGACGCCGAGCTTGTCGATCAAGCCCTTATAATACAACTGGTTGCCGCCGGGGCCGGCGAACAGGATGCCGCCCAGCGGATTCAGCCATATCTCGCTCGCGGCGGAGGCGAGGCGATAGCCGCCATCGGTATAAGCGGTGGCATAAGCGAGCACCGGCTTGCCCGCGGTCCGCGCGCGCAGCAGCGCCGCCTGCACCTCCGCCAGCGCGGCGGGGTAGGCGCCGCCGAATTTGTCGAGGTCGAGCACGATCGCCTTGACGCGCGTATCGTCGCGCGCGGCGTCGATCGAGCGCAGCACATCGCGCAGCCGATATTGATCACCGATCTCACTCCCGCTCAGCAGCGCGATCGGCTGCACATCCTCGGGCTGCTCCACGATCGGCCCGTCGAGGGTCAGCAACAGCGCGCCATCCTTGATCGCGCCGGGCCGCGAACGCGCATTGAGCGCCGCGAACAGCAGGCCGAAGAACAGCAGCATCGCGACGAGCACTAGCGCGTCCTTGATCCCGACCAGCAATTTCCAGGCGCCGCGAACCAGCTTCATCGCATCATTTTCCCAAAGGGGGCGTCCCCGTTTCGCCCTCCATCTAGCCTGACGTGTATCAAGCGAGCAATACGCCTCGTCGTGCATCCGCGATTGGTCGCCCATTCGCCGCCTCGCGCATGGCCGGGTCGGGCGGGGCGACGCCGCACCGGTGGCGTTCGCGCGGCGAAGCGCCTATCGCGCAAGCCATGCATGCGCCGATCACTCCGCCGACGTCGCTCTCCGGTGTGCCGGCCACGACCGCGGCGGAAGCGCGTGCGCTGCTGCGGCTGGCCGGGCCGCTGGTGGGGGCGAACCTGCTGCAGATGGGCGTCTATGCGGTCGACGTGATGTTCGTGGCGCGGTTGGGCACGGTCGAGTTCGCGGCGGCGACGATGGGGGTGTTCGTCTTCGGCCTGATCCTGTGGACGCTGATCAGCCTGTCGTGCGCCTGCGCGCCGATCATCGCGGCGGAGCTGGGGCGGCGGCGGTTCGCGGTGCGCGAGGTGCGGCGGTCGTTCCGCATGGCGCTATGGCTGGCGGTGGGCGCGACGATCCCGTTCAGCGCGCTGATGCTGCACGGTGAGACGCTGCTTCGCTTCGTCGGACAGGATCCGCGCGTCGCGGCACGGGCGGGGGCGTTCCTCGACATCCTGTGGCTGGCGCTGCTGCCCGGCATCGCCGCCGCGGTGATGCGCACCGTGGCGGCGGCGCTGGGACGTCCGCATTGGGCGATGGGTGTTACTGCCGCTTCGCTGGGCGTCGGGCTGCTGGCCAACTGGCTGCTGGTGTTCGGCCATGCCGGTCTGCCCGCGCTGGGGCTGGAGGGATCGGCGCTTGCCAGCGTCGTCACCAGCCTGTTCATGGCGCTGGCCTATACGGTGATCCTGTTGACCGATCGCCGGTTGCGGCGGTGGCGGCTGTTCGGACGCTGGTGGCGCGTCGAATGGTCGCGGCTGGCGGAAATCGCGCGGCTGGGGGTGCCGATCGCCCTGACCGTCACGCTGGAGGCTGGGCTGTTCGGCGGCGCCGCGCTGCTGATGGGATTGCTGGGCGTGACCGAGGTGGCCGCGCATGCGATCGCGCTGAATATCGCCGCGCTCGCCTTTCAGGTGCCGCTGGGGGTCGCGCAGGCGGCGACGATCCGCGTCGGGCTGGCCTATGGCGCGCGCGACGGCGCGTGGATGGCGCGTGCCGGCTGGATCGCGATCGTGCTCGGCACCGGCTTCATGACGTTGACGGCCACGGCGATGTGGCTGATGCCGCGTGTGTTCATCGGCATCTATGTCGATCCGGACGCCGCCGGCAACGCGGCGGTGGTCGCGCTGGCGGTACAATATCTGGCGGTGGCGGCGATGTTCCAGCTTTTCGATGGCGCCCAGGCGGTTGCCGCAGGCGTGCTGCGCGGATTGCAGGACACGCGCGTGCCGATGATCATCGCCGCGATCGGCTATTGGCTGTTCGGCTTCGGCACCTCGGTATTGTTCGGGTTCACCGCCGGCTGGCGCGGGGTGGGCATCTGGATGGGACTGGCCGCGGGATTGCTGGTCGTCTCGATCCTGCTGCTGTGGCGCTGGTCGCGTCGCGAACGCCTCGGCCTCGTCCCGCACACGCCCTGACGAAAAAGTTCCGGGAATCGTCGCCGGGGGCGTTGACCCGGCGCACTACGCTACACATATGCGCTTCGCTGGCACTCTCGGTGGGGGAGTGCCAAGATGTGTCACATACCTTAAGAGAGGTAAGAGCAATGAACTTTCGTCCGTTGCACGACCGCGTTCTCGTCCGCCGTGTCGAGGCGGAGGAGAAGACGGCCGGCGGGATCATCATTCCCGACACCGCCAAGGAAAAGCCGCAGGAGGGCGAAGTCGTCGCCGCCGGTGCTGGCGCCAAGGCCGAGGACGGCAAGGTCACGCCGCTCGACGTGAAGGCCGGCGACCGCATCCTGTTCGGCAAGTGGTCGGGCACCGAGGTCAAGGTCG
>NZ_JBELIE010000085.1:0-13834 GCF_042091075.1 Sphingomonas sp.
ACGAACTGCAACAATCCCAGCGTCGTCGCGAAGACCCAGAAGCCGGGATCGCGCGTCACCGCTTCGCGCCGCACCATGGCCACCGCCTGCAGCACCAGCCCCGCGACGAGGAAGCGATAGGTGACCGACCAGCTCGGTGGCACCACGCCCAGCTGGTCGCGGATGACGATCCACGTCGATCCCCAGATCAGCGTGACGATCGCGAACGGGACCAGCACCGAGGCGCGCGTGCTGTTGGGGCGGGCGTCGCTCATAGCGGATCGCTCACAGCGCCGCGATCGCGTCGGCAAGCGGACGGATCTGCTCTTCGCGCTGGTTCCAGCTGATCACCAGCCGTGCTTCGCCCGGGCCCCAATCGTAGAAGTCGAAGCCCTTGCCGCGCAGCGAGGCGGCTTCGTCCGGCGTCACCCGAAGGAACACCTCGTTGGCGTCGACGGGATGGACCAGCCGCTCGCCCGCGGCCTGCGCCAGCAGGGCGGCGCCGGCATTGCTGGCGCGCGCGCAATCGAGCCACAGGTCGTCGTCGAGCATCGCGAGCAATTGCGCGGCGAGATAGCGTCCCTTGGACAACAAATGCCCCGCGCGCTTGCGGCGGAACAGCGTCGCCTCCGCCAGTTCGGGGCGGAAGAAGATCAGCGCCTCGGCATTCATCCCGCCATTCTTGACGAAGCCGAAGCTGAGCGCGTCGACCCCCGCGCGCCACGTCAGGTCTGCCGGATGCGCCCCCGTCGCGACCACCGCATTGGCGAAGCGCGCGCCGTCGACGTGAAATCCCAGCCCGCGCTCCTTCGCCAGCGCGCCCAGCGCGGCGGTCTCGCCGGGGGAGTAGACGCGGCCATATTCGGTCGCATTGGTGATCGACAAGGCATGCGGCCGTTGCTGGTGCACGTCGTACCGCGCGAGCGACAGCACCGCCCCGGCCGTCTCCGGTGTCATCTTCGCGCCGTCGCCATCCGCCAGCATCAGCTTCGCGCCATGGGTGTAGAATTCGGGCGCGCCGCACTCGTCGTTCTGGATATGCGCATCGCGATGGCACACCACCGCGCCATGCGGCGGGCACAGTGCCGCCAGCGCAAGGCAATTGGCGGCGGTGCCGCTCGGCACCCACAAAGCGCGAACCTCCGTATCGAACAGCGCCGAAAAGCGCGCGTCGAGCCGCTGCGACCAACGGTCGCCATCATAAGCGGTATCGAGTTCGTCCGCCGCCGCGATCGCGCGCAGCACGGCGGGGTGAACGGGGGCGGCATTGTCGGAGAAGAAACGCATCGCCGCGCTGTCGGCGCTGCGCGACGGCGGGTCAATACGGGTCAGCGCCTCGCGTCGTTCCGACGCCCCGTCTCCACGTTCAGAAGGCGTCCGGGTCGGGCCGCGCGGTGCGGTCGTCCGGCGGGGGCTGATCCGGCGCGCCACGATCACGCGGCGGGCGTGGTTCGGGCGGTTCGGGCGGCTCCACCCCCAGCTCGCGCAGCCGGTCGAGCGCATCACCCACCGCCGGCCCGGTGCGATCGATCAAATCGCCGACCTGGTCGCCCATGTCGCCGATCGCATTGTCCACCGGCGCGAACGCTTCGTCCTCGACCGGCGCGACGACGACGGGGATGTCGAGCGCGCTCATCATGAACTGGCGCCAGATCTGCGCCGGAATGCCGCCGCCGTGCAGCCCCGGATTGGGGGTGCTGTCGTCGTTGCCGACCCATACGCCGACCACCAGATTGCCGGCGAAACCGATGAACCAGGCGTCGCGACCGCCCTGGCTGGTGCCGGTCTTGCCGAACGCCTGCACCGGCAGATTGGCATCGCGCCCGGTGCCGCGGATCGACGAGCCGAGCAAGGTGCGCATCTCATCGCGGATCTTCTCCGGCATCGCGGTGTCGCGGCCCGCGATCGCCTCGTACCAGCTGGCGTTGCGATTGCCCTCCACCCCGCGCGGCACCACCGGATAGCGCCCGCTGGCGATCGCGGCATAGGCCGAGGTCAGTTCCAGCAGCGACACTTCCGATGTGCCCAGGCCGATCGTCGCCTCGTTGGCGATCGGCGTGGTGATGCCCAGGTCGCGCGCGGCGCGGATCACGTTGCGGACGCCCACCTCCTGCGTCAGCCGTGCCGCGACGGCGTTGGAGGAACGCGCGAAGGCACGTTGCAGCGTGATCGGGCCGAGGTAGCGACCGTCGTCGTTCTTCGGCTTCCATCCGGCGATCTCGATCGGTGAATCGTCGCGCACCGTGTCCGGGGTCAGCCCGGCGCGCATCGCGGCGAGATAAACGAACAGCTTGAACGTTGAGCCCGGCTGGCGTTTCGCCTGTACGGCGCGGTTGAAGGTGCTGGCGCCATAGTCGCGCCCGCCGACCATCGCGACCACTTCGCCGGTCGGCTTCATCACCACCAGCGCGACCTGGGCCTTACGCAGCCCGGCCTGCCGCGCGACCCGTTCGGCCGTGCGCTGCAACTTGGGGTCGAGCGTGGTGCGCACGGTGGCATCGCGGCCGGCGTCCCCGGCCACTTCGCGTGCGCTGGGCAGCACCCAGTCGGCGAAATAGGTGCCGGTCGGCAGTGTTTCTGGCCGGTCGGACAACACCCGCTGCGGCTGCACCGCGTCCGCTTCGCGCTGCGTCAGGAAGCCGGCGTCGACCATCGCGCCGACGACCACCGCCTGCCGGGCGCGCGCGCCTTTCAGATTGCTGGTCGGAGCCAGTCGCGAAGGCGCCTTGACCAGCCCCGCCAGCATCGCCGCCTGCCCGATGTTGAGCGTCTGCGGCGTGCGCCCGAAATAATGTTTCGACGCGGCGGTGATGCCGTAGACATTGTCGCCAAAATAGACGTTCGAGAGGTAGCGCGACAGGATCTCGTCCTTGGACAGCCATGCCTCCAGCCAGAAGGCGATCATCACCTCCCGCATCTTGCGCGCGGCGGTGCGATCCGAATCGAGGAAGGCGTTCTTTGCCAGCTGCTGGGTGATCGTGCTGCCCCCTTGCCGCACCCCGCCCGAGCCGAGATTGGCCCAGGCGGCGCGCGCGATGCCGCGCGGATCGATACCCCAGTGGGAATAGAAGCGCCGGTCCTCGATCGCGACGAAGGCATTGCGCACATGGGCGGGCAGTGTGGCCGCGTCGACGGGCGCGCCGATGATCGCGCCGCGTCGCGCGATCGGCGTGCCGTCGGCGGCCAGCAGCGTGATCGAGGGCGGGGCGGGGGGCTTCAGCGAGCGTGACAGCGGCGCAGTGACCGCCAGCCAGATCACCGCGAGGACAAACAGCACGATCAGCGCCGCCAGTGCCCGCGATGCCCAGGTCCAGATCCGGCGCGCCGTCCAGCGCGGGCGGGGCGGCTCGAAACCGCCGCCGCCGCCCATCCCGCCATGGTCATGGTCATATCCATGGGGTGGCGGGGCGGCGGGGTGCCAGGCGTCGAAAGACGGCAGCGGCGAGGCAGGCGGTGGCGAGGCCGGCGGTGGGGGGGCGGAAGGCGGCGGCGCGGGCGGCTCCGTCGCGTCGCCACGGGCATGATGATAGCGGACGCGGCCGGCTTCGTAGGGATCGGGGCGCATGGTCAAGGGTGTTTTACTACGATAGAACAGTGTTCGCAAGCGGCGCCCACGGAGGCGAAGGATAGCGCGTGGCCGGCCCGCGCGAAAGATGCCGCATCCGCCCCCGCCGGGCCTTGCCGTGCGTCGCATCGTCGCACGATCGATCGTCACGCCCTTGACGCTGCATCGCAGCATGACCAGCTTTAGCGCTCACGATCATCCATGGGGGACCTATGGCTACCGCCATTGCCAGCCGGTCGCAGGCGCCCGTCGGGCTGATCCATCTGTCGCTTGCGGTGGGCGGCTTTGCGATCGGGACGACCGAATTCGCGACGATGAGCCTGCTGCCCGACATGGCACGCGACCTTAATGTCGACGCGCCGACCGCCGGGCACCTTATCAGCGCCTATGCGCTGGGGGTGGTGGTGGGGGCGCCGCTGCTCGCGGTCGTCGGCGCGCGGATGGCGCGGCGCACGCTGTTGATCGTGTTGATGGGGCTGTTCGCGGTCGGCAACGCCTTGTCCGCCGCCGCGCCCGGCTATGGCGCGATGATGGCGTTCCGCTTCCTCAGCGGCCTGCCGCACGGCGCCTATTTTGGCATCGCCACGCTGGTCGCCGCATCGCTGGTGGACCAGGGGCGGCGGACGCGGGCGGCGGCCCGGGTGCTGCTGGGGCTGACGGTGGCGACGATCGTTGGCGTGCCCGCCGCCAATGCGCTGGGGCAGTTGATCGGGTGGCGCTCATGCTTCGTCATCGTGGCGGCGCGGGCAGCGCTCACCGCGACGCTGGTGGCGCTGTTCGCGCCGCGCGACGCCGCCGATCCGCAGGCGAGCCCGCTGCGCGAGCTGACCGCCCTGAAGCGCCGGCAGGTATGGCTGACGCTGGCGGTTGGCGCGATCGGCTTTGGTGGGCTGTTCGCGGTCTATACCTATCTGGCGGATACGATGCTGGCGGTGACGAAGGTGCCGCAGGCGACGGTGCCGCTGGCACTGGCGGTGTTCGGTGTCGGCATGACCGCGGGCAATCTGATCGTGCCGCGCTTCGCGGATCGCGCGTTGCTGCCCAGCGCGGCGGGGGTATTGGTGTGGAGCGCCGTCGCGCTGGCGCTATGGCCGGTCGCGGCGGGGCATTTGTGGTCGGTGCTGGTGGCGATGTTGCTGATCGGGCTGGGCGGATCGCTGGGTACCGTGTTGCAGACGCGGCTGATGGATGTCGCGGGCGAGGCGCAGGCGCTGGCCGCCGCGCTCAACCATTCCGCCTTCAACACCGCCAACGCACTGGGGCCGTGGCTGGGCGGGCTGGCGATCGCGGCGGGCTACGGCTGGACCTCGACCGGCTGGGTCGGCGCGGCGCTGGCGTTGGCCGGGCTGGCGGTACTGGCGGTGTCGTGGCTGGTCGATCGGGCTGATCGACGGCGGCGCTAACGCGATCCTCGATTGACTCGCGCCCGCCACCTTGTAGAGGCGGCGTGTCGTTGCCGGGCAACCGGCATCAGCCAGCGCGGGAGAGCGCGGCGGGCCTTTCAGGCCGATCGCCGCCGCCGAAGGAGCAACCACCCCGGAATCTCTCAGGTCAAAGGGACCGCGCGGGCGATCGACACTCTGGAAAGCGGCTGCGGGCCCGGCCCGCCGCCCACCGAAGGGGTAACCCGTCTGACGTCGCCTGCGGTAGCGCCGGCCAGGGGCAGGGGAAAGCTCTCAGGTTCCGTGACAGAGGGGGACAGGGATCTTGGGTCGGGCCTGACGCCCGCGCCCCAGCTCCGCCCTCGACGACGGAAGGCCGAAATGATGAGCGATATCGCTGCCGATGACGAACTCGAGCCGATCGAGATCGTGACACTGCCGCTGGATGCCTGGCATCGCGCGCACGGCGGGCGGATGGTCGAATTCGCCGGCTATCACATGCCCGTCCAGTATGAAGGCATCATGGCCGAGCATCTGTGGACGCGCGCGCATGCCGGGCTGTTCGACGTCAGCCATATGGGGCAGTTGACGATCACCGGCGAGGGAGTGGTGCCCGCGCTGGAGGCGCTGATGCCCGCCGACATCGCCGGCCTGACGCTGAACCGCGCGCGATACTCGCTGCTGCTCAACGACGACGGGGGCGTGCTCGACGACCTGATGCTGACGCGGCAGGGCGAGGAGCAGGTGTATATGGTCGTCAACGGCGCGACCAAATATGACGATCTCGCGCATATGATAGAGCGCTTGCCCGACGAGGTGACGCTGAACCTGATGGAGGATCATGCGCTGCTGGCGGTGCAGGGGCCGGAGGCGGTCGCTGCGGTCGCACGCCTGATCCCCGGGGTGGCGGACCTCGTCTTCATGCAGGCCGGCGCGTTCGACTGGAACGGCCACAGGCTGTGGATCAGCCGTTCGGGCTACACCGGCGAGGACGGGGTGGAGATGTCGGTGCCCGCCGAGGCGGCGGAGGCGCTGGCCGACGCGCTGCTCGAACAGCCGGAGGTGAAGCCGATCGGCCTGGGCGCGCGCGATTCGCTGCGGCTGGAGGCGGGCTTGCCGCTCTACGGCCATGATCTTGACCCCGAGACGACCCCGGTGATGGCCGACCTCGGCTTCGCGCTGTTCAAGCGGCGGCGCGAGGCGGCCGATTTCCCCGGCGCGGCGCGCATCCTGGCCGAGCGGGAGCAGGGCGCGGTCACGCGTCGCGTCGGCGTGCTGGTCGAGGGGCGTCAGCCGGTGCGCGAGGGCGCGAGCGTGATCGATGCCGATGGCAGCACGGTCGGCCACGTCACCTCGGGCGGGTTCGCGCCCAGCGTCGGCGCGCCGATCGCCATGGCCTATGTCCCCGGCGCGATGGCTGCGCCGGGCACCGTCCTTCAGCTCGTGCAGCGTGGCAAGGTTCATCAAGGAACCGTGACCGCGATGCCGTTCGTTCCCCACCGCTACTTCCGAGGAGTGAAGTAAGATGAGCCGTTATTTCACCGAGGACCACGAATGGATCGACGTCGACGGGGACGTCGGCACGGTCGGTATCTCCGATTATGCGCAGAGCCAGCTGGGTGACATCGTGTTCGTCGAGGTGCCCGACGAAGGCCGTCAGATCGCCAAGGGCGACGAGGCGGCGGTGGTCGAGAGCGTGAAGGCCGCGTCGGACGTCTATGCCCCGGTATCGGGCACCGTCGTCACCGGCAACGCGGCGTTGGCCGACGATCCGTCGCTGGTCAATTCGGACCCCGAGGGCGAGGGCTGGTTCTTCAAGCTGACGCTGTCGGATACGAGCGAGCTCGACGCGCTGATGGACGAAGCCGCCTACGCCGCGTTCGTCGCCAAGCTTTAATTCCTCACCACCGCCCCGGCCTGCGCCGGGGGGGACGGCCCGATCGAAAGACCGTCATGCGTTACCTGCCGCTTACACCTGCCGACCGGGCCGACATGCTGTCGGTGATCGGCGCGTCCTCGATCGACGATCTGTTCGTCGACGTGCCCGAAGCCGCGCGCCTTGACGGCCCGGTCGAGGGGCTGCCGTCGCACGCCAGCGAACTGGCGGTCGAACGGCACATGACCGCGCTGGCACGCCGGAACGTCGTGGCCGGCGAGGTGCCGTTCTTCCTGGGGTGCGGCGCGTATCGGCACCATGTGCCCGCATCGGTCGATCATCTGATCCAGCGCGGCGAGTTTCTGACCGCCTATACGCCCTATCAGCCGGAAATCGCGCAGGGCACGCTGCAGATGCTGTTCGAGTTCCAGACGCAGGTCGCGCGCCTGCTCGGCACCGATGTGGCGAATGCCAGCATGTACGACGGCTCGACCGCCTGCTGGGAAGCGATCGGCATGGCGCGACGCATCACGCGGCGGGGCAAGGCGATCCTGTCGGGCGGCCTGCACCCGCATTACGTCTCGGTCGCCAGGACGATGGCGACCTATACCGGCGACGCGCTGGAAACCTCGCTGCCGACGCTGGGCGCGGAGACCGACATCGACGCGCTGATCGCGGCGATCGATGACGACACCAGCTGCGTCGTCGTCCAATATCCCGATATCCTCGGCCGGATCGCCGACCTGACCCCGCTGGCGGATGCCTGCCACGCGAGGAAGGCGCTGCTGATCGCGGTCGTCACCGAGCCAGTGGCGCTTGGCGCGATCCGCAGCCCGGGCGAAATGGATGCGGATATCGTCGTCGGCGAGGGGCAGTCGATCGGCGTCGGGCTGCAGTTCGGAGGGCCCTATGTCGGGCTGATGGGCTGCAAGGACAAATATATCCGCCAGATGCCGGGGCGTTTCTGCGGCGAGACGGTGGACGCGGACGGCAAGCGCGGCTTCGTGCTGACGCTGTCGACGCGCGAGCAGCATATCCGCCGCGAAAAGGCGACCAGCAACATCTGCACCAATTCGGGGCTCTGCGCGCTGGCCTTCTCGATCCACATGACGTTGCTGGGCGAGGCGGGGTTGCGCCGGTTGGCGGCGATCAACCATGCGCAGGCGTGCCGCACCGCGGATCGCCTGGCGCGGGTGCCGGGTGTGCGCCTGGTCAACGACACGTTCTTCAACGAATTCACCATCGACCTGGGCAAGGAGGCGCGTCCGATCGTGCGGACGCTGGCCGACCGTGGCGTGCTGGCGGGTGTGTCGCTGGGGCGGCTCTATCCGGGCGAGGATGCGCTCGCCAACGGACTGGTCGTGGCGGTGACCGAAACCGTGACGGACGAGGATATCGAGGCGCTGGCGACCGCGCTGCAGGAGGTGCTGGCATGACGATCAATCAGAGCGGCTGGAAGCCCGTGTCGCCCGAGGCGAAGGACGGCGGCGCGCCGGCGACGTTCACCGGCAATCGCGCGCTGATGCTCGAAGAGCCACTGATCTTCGAGATCGGCGATACGCGCACGACCGGCGTCGATTTCGCCGAGGGCGATGTCGCGGGCTCGCGGCTGGGCGCACTGACGCGCAAGAACCCGATCGGTCTGGCCGGCCTGTCGGAGCCGGAGACGATGCGTCATTACACCCGTCTGTCGCGCCAGAATTACGCGATCGACCTTGGTCTGTTTCCGCTCGGATCGTGCACCATGAAGCACAATCCGCGTCTCAACGAGCGGATCGCGCGGTTGCCCGGTTTCGCCGACGTCCATCCGCTCCAGCCGGTCGACACGGTGCAGGGCGCGCTGGGCGTCATCAACGAACTGGCGCACTGGCTGATCGCGTTGACCGGGATGCATGGCGTCGCGATGAGCCCGAAGGCGGGCGCGCATGGCGAATTGTGCGGCATCCTGTGCATCAAGGCGGCGCTGGAGAAGCGCGGTGAGGGCCATCGCAAGGTGGTGCTGGTGCCCGAGAGCGCGCATGGCACCAATCCGGCGACCGCGGCCTTTGCTGGCTTCAGCGTCGAGGACATTCCCGCAACGCCCGAGGGCCGCGTCGACCTGGACGCCCTGACCGCGCGGCTGGGGCCGGACGTGGCGGCGGTGATGATCACCAATCCCAACACCTGCGGCCTGTTCGAACGCGATCTGAAGAAGATCAGCGACGCGGTGCATGCGGCGGGCGCCTACGTTTATTGCGACGGCGCCAATTTCAACGCGATCGTCGGCCGGGTGAGGCCGGGCGACCTGGGCGTCGATGCGATGCACATCAACCTGCACAAGACCTTCTCGACCCCGCATGGCGGCGGCGGGCCGGGGTCGGGGCCGGTGGTGCTGTCGGAGGCGTTGTCGCCGTTCGCGCCGCTGCCCTATACCGCGCGGACGAAGGACGGGTATGTCCATCTGATCGAGGAAGAGCGCGCCGAGGAATTCTCGAACGAGCATTTCGGCGGGCGCCTTGACAGCTTCGGCCGGATGACGGCGTTCCACGGCCAGATGGGTATGTTCACCCGCGCGCTGACCTATATCCTCAGCCATGGCGCCGACGGTCTCAAGCAGGTCGCGGAGGATGCGGTGCTCAACGCCAATTACATCCTGCGCAGCCTGGAGGACACGCTGGATGCGCCGTTCGCGAAGAGCGGGCCGTGCATGCACGAGGCGATTTTCAGCGACGCGGGTCTGGCGGACGGCTTCTCGACGATCGACATCGCCAAGGCGCTGATCGACGAGGGCTTCCATCCGATGACCATGTATTTCCCGCTGGTCGTCCATGGCGCGATGCTGGTCGAGCCGACCGAGACCGAATCGAAGGCGGGGATCGACCAGTTCATCGGCGCGCTGCGGTCGGTGGCGGAGCGTGCCAAGGCAGGCGATCGGAGCCTGAAGACCGCTCCGCATTTCGCCCCCCGCGCGCGCCTCGACGAGACGCTCGCGGCGAGAAAGCCGGTGCTGGTGTGGAAGGAAAGCCCGGCCGTTGCCGCCGCGGCGGAATGAGGGGCGCGGAGGTTACGCGATGCCGCTGGTGATCGCCTGCCGCGTTTCCTCCCGCCGGCGGACATGCTCGCGCCAGACGATGTAGAGGCCGCTGGCGATGATGATCGGCGCGCCCAGCCATGTCGTCTCCGCGGGTAGCCGGTCGAATACCCACCAGCCGAGCAAGGTCGCCCAGATCAGCGATGTATAATCCATCGGCACCACCGTGGAGACCGGGCCGAACTTGAGCGATGTGGTCATCGCTATCTGTCCGGCACCGCCAAACAGCCCGACGCCCAGCAGGATCGCCCAGACGGTCACGGGATGCGGTTGCGCGGTGAACATATAGATCAGGCCCAGCGGGACCAGCGACAGCGTCGAGAACCAGAAGACCGTCGTCAACGGCTGCTCGGTCTTGCCGATCGTGCGCAGCAGGATCGAAATCGTCGCCGTGCCCACCGCCGCCGACAGCCCGGTGGCGATTCCCACCGCCGGGATCGCATGCCCGCCGCCGCCGGGGCGCGTCACCACCAGCACCCCGGCAAAGCCGATCGCGACCGCCGCCCAGCGCCGCCAGCCGGTCGGCTCCTTGAGTATTAGCGCGCCGAGGATGGTGGCGAAGATCGGCATCGAGAATCCGATCGTCGTCGCTTCCGCCAGCGGCAATACCGTCAGCGTATAGAAGGTGAACGCCATCGTGATCAGCCCGATCGTCGCGCGCAGCACATGCGCACCGATCCGCCGGGTGGCGAGGCTGGCGAAGCCCGGCCCCGAGGCGATCACCGCCGCCACCAGCATGCCCGCCCCCGCCTGCCGCCAGAACAGGATTTCCGGCAGCGCGGCGCCGCTCTGTTCCGCCAATTTGATGCCGACGTTCATCAGCGCGAAGAACGCCACCGATGATAGCCGCAAGGCGACGGCGAGCAGGATACGGTCCGATGCCACCGGCCGGTCTTAGGGATGGTGGCGCGATGACGCTACCGGGTTGCGCGTCGCCGCAGATCGGCCGCAATCGATCGGGGCCGCGCACTTTCGCCAGCCGATTGAGTGGCTTGACAATAGGATCGCGGGCGCGTGCTGCTGCACCGGCAACGACAGCGACGGGATATCGATGAAGCGGATCGGCATGGGGGCAGCGGCGTGGCTGGCGGTTCTGGGCTCGGACGGGATGGCGCAACAGCGGCCCCCGGTGGACGCGCCGGTTCGTTATGAGATCGGCTTCCCCGATGCCGCGCATCACGAGGCGCGCATCACCGCGATCTGGCGTGGCGTGCCGGCGGGGCCGTTGCGGGTGCAGATGTCCCGCTCGTCGCCGGGGCGCTATGCGCTCCACGAATTCGCCAAGAACGTCTATGATGTGTCGGCCACAGACGGCGCGGGACGTGCGCTGCCGCTTGATCGCAGCGATCCCTATGGCTGGACGGTCAGCAGCGGCCACGACGGCATCGTGCGGGTCAGCTACACGCTGTTCGGCGATCGCGGCGACGGCACCTATGCCCAGATCGACGCCACCCACGCGCACCTCAACATGCCCGCGACGATCCTATGGGCGGTCGGCTATGACGATGCCCCGATCGAGCTGCGCTTCACCCCCGCCGACGCCGCGTGGAAGGTGACGACGTCATTGCCCGAAGCGGGCGCGCCGTTCAGCTATCGCGCGTGCAACCTGCAAGCCTTGATGGACAGCCCGGTGGAATTGTCGGATCATCTCGTTCGCGCATGGCCGGTATCCGATGGCGAGCGGCGCTATACGATCCGGCTGGCGGTGCATCATTCCGGCGATGCGGCGGCGGTGGATCGGCTGGCGGGGCAGGTGAAGGCGCTGATCCAGCAGCATCACGCGCTGTTCGGGGAGTGGCCGCGCTTCGACGACGGCACCTATACCTTTATCGCCGATTATCTTCCGCAGATCAGCGGCGATGGCATGGAGCACCGCAACTCGACCATCGTGACCGGCAGCGCGCCGCTCGACGGCACCAATGCCGACCAGCTCGATACGATCGCGCACGAGTTCATCCACGCCTGGAATGTGGAACGGCTGCGTCCGGCGGGGCTTGAGCCGTTCGATTTCATACGAGCGAACACCACCCCGTCGCTGTGGCTGGCCGAAGGATTCACCAGCTATCTGGGGCCGCTGATGTTGCGGCGCGCGGGGCTGACCAAGGACGACGCCTTCCTGGCCACGCTGTCACCGATGGTCGACCTGATCGAAAATGCCCCCGCGCGTGCCATCGCCGGGCCGCGGGAGATGAGCATCCGCGCACCCTTCGCCGATGCCGCGACGTCGATCGATCCGGTCAGCCCAAGGGTCTATGTCTCTTATTATCCCTATGGCGCGGTGATCGCGCTGGCACTCGACCTGTCGATCCGGCAGCGCTTTCCGGGCAAGTCGCTCGACGATTACATGCGCTCGTTGTGGCGCATATATGGGCGGACCGAGCGGCCGTATCACCCCGATGACCTGCGCGCCGCGCTGGCGGAGGTGACCGGCGACCGGGCTTTCGCGGAGCGATTCTTTGCCACGGCGATCGCGGGGCATGCGTTGCCCGATCTGGCGCCGTTGCTGGCCCAGGCCGGGTTCGTGCTGGCGCCGGCCGCGCCGCAGGCGGGCTGGCTCGGCGCGCGGCGCGTGAGCGTTGCCGGCCGGACGGTGACGCTGGCAGAGGCGCCGAGCCCGGGATCGCCGCTTTATCTGGCGGGTCTGGACCGGGGCGACCGGATCGTGTCGATCGACAATGCGACGGTCTCCAGTGCCGCCGCCTGGAACACGCGGTTGTCGCGCCTGTCGCCCGGCACGACGATCAGCGTCCGGTTCGTGCAGCGTGGCCGCGAAGGCAGCGCGCGGCTGGTCGCGATCGCCGACCCGACGCTGCGGATCACCCGCATCGAGGCGCACGGCGGCACGTTGTCGCCAGCGCAAGAAGCCTTTCGTCGTGAGTGGCTTAGTGCCAAATAGCGACAGTCTGGCAGGTATCGCCACGCTATCGTGTGCCATTGATTGACACAGGACGCGACACGGCGCACTCCGGTGGTATGACGACCAGACAATCGCGTAATGTGTCGCTGACCCCGGAGCTGGATGCGTTCATCGGCGAGGCGATGGCATCGGGAGATTATGGCAATGCCAGCGAAGTGGTGCGTACTGCGCTGAAGCTGCTGCGCGAGCGTGGCGCGCCACCGCGGCACACGCCTTTTCCGGTGGGCGGCGGTGAGACCGGGGAGATGGTGCGGCGCTTCGACTGGGGGCGCACCTCGCTGGGGCCGATCGATGGCTGGTCGCGCGAGATGCGGGCGACGGTGTCGAACGTCGTCAATTCGCCGGTGCCCAAGGTGTTGATGTGGGGGCCGGACCACATCATGATCTATAACGACGCCTATAGCGTGATCGCCGGCGGAAATCACCCGCGTGCACTAGGCGGGACGACGGCGGCGGTCTGGCCCGAGATCTGGGACTGGAACCGCGCGATCCTGGAGCGCGGCTTCGCGGGGGAGACGGTCGACTATCGCGATCAGCCGATGACGCTGCTGCGGGGCGGTGCCGCGGAGGAGCTGTTCTTCGACCTGTTCTACACCCCCGTTTACGAGGCGGAGGGGCATGTCGGCGGGGTGCTGTGCACCGTCATCGACAATACCGCGCGACTGCTGCTGGAGCGGCGACTGGCTGGCCAGGCCGAGGCGCTGGCGTCCGCCAATGCGCGCTTCCGCGCGGCGATGGAGGCGATGCACGGCGTATTGTGGACCAACGACGCCGATGGCCGGATGGTGGGCGAGCAGCCCGGCTGGGCGCTGCTGACCGGGCAGGGGGAAGCGGAATACAGCGGCTACGGCTGGGCGGATGCGGTCCACCCCGACGATGCCGCGCCGACGATCGCGGCGTGGGAGCGCGCGGTGGCGACCAAGTCGACCTTCGTGTTCGAGCATCGCGTGCGACGTCATTGCGGAACGTGGCGGACCTTCGCGATCCGCGGCGTGCCGCTGATCGGCGACGCGGGCGAGATCGTCGAATGGGTTGGCGTGCACAG
>NZ_JBELIE010000086.1:0-13533 GCF_042091075.1 Sphingomonas sp.
GGCGGTGAAGGTGCTCGGTGGTCGCCTGACCAAGGCGGCATTCGCACATCTGGCGGAACACCGCATGCCCGACGGGCGGGTGCTGATCGATAGCTATCATTGCAGCCGCTACAATCAGAATACCGGGCGGCTGACCCCCGCGATGTTCGCGGCGGTCTTCGATCGCGCGCTGGCGGTGCGCGCGGATATGGAGCGCGGTGCCGCCGCGCCGATCACGCGGGCGTGAGGTCCGCGATGATGCGGCGGGCCTGCGATCGCCGCGTCAGACGTCCTGCACCAGTCGGCCGTACAGGTCCGGCCGGCGGTCGCGGAAGAAACCGAAGGCGGCCCGGTGGCGCTTGACCCGGTCGAGATCGAGCGTCGCGACGATCACCCCCTCTTCCTCGCGATCGAGTTCCGCCAGGATATCGCCGCGCTCGTCGGTGATGAAACTGGTGCCGTAGAAGGTCTGCCCCCCTTCCTCGCCGCCGGGCTCGGTGCCCACCCGGTTGGCGGCGATCACCGGCACGACATTCGATACCGCATGCCCCACCATCGCACGCCGCCACAGCCGCGCGGTATCGAGGCTGGTGTCGTGCGGCTCGCTGCCGATCGCGGTGGGGTAGAACAGCACTTCCGCCCCCATCAGCATCATCGCGCGCGCGGTTTCGGGATACCATTGATCCCAGCAGACGCCGACGCCCAGCGTGGTACGGTCCGGCCCCTTCCACACCTTGAACCCGGTATTGCCGGGGCGGAAGTAGAATTTCTCCTCATAGCCCGGCCCGTCGGGGATATGGCTCTTGCGATAGACGCCCTGTACCTCGCCATCGGGTCCGACCATCGCCAGCGAATTATAGTGGTGCGGTCCATCCAGTTCGAAGAAGCTGGTCGGGATCCATATCTTCAGCGCTTCGGCGAGCGCCTGCATCGCCAGCACCGCTTTATGTTCGCCAACCGGCGCGGCGTTGGCGAACAGCGATTCGTCCTCGACGCGACAGAAATACTCACCCTCGAACAATTCGGGCGGCAGGACCACCGTCGCACCGCGCGCATGCGCCTGACGGACGGCGTCGGACACCTTCGCGATGTTCGCGTCGATATCGGCGGAAAAGGCGAGCTGGATCGCGGCGACGGTAATCTCGGTCATGCGCGCGCACATAATGGCCGATCCGGCGCAGCGCCATATGGTGTATGCGATCCCGCCATCATGGGGCCACCATCATGGGATCGTCACGCCAGCGCGATAGGATTGACCAATGACACCGATCGACCTGCTTTTCCCGACCTATCGCCAGATGCTGCGGATGCTGTCCGGCCTGCTCGACAAGGCACAGCAACAGATGCCGGATCACGCCGAGGCGCTGCTATCGGCGCGGCTGGCCGACGATATGTACCCGCTGGCGACGCAATTGCGCTTCGCTGCGTTGCAGGCGCAGGAGGCGGCGTATCGCATGCGCGGCGAGGCGATACCCGACCGCCTGCTCGCGCTGGGCGCGGAGGCGCGCGACGTCGATGCGGGCCCCGGCTCGATCGCCGATGTGCGGCGACGGATCGACGAGGCGCTCGCGCATCTCGACACCGTGGCGGATGACGTGCCCGACCCTCAGGCGCCGGTCGCGCTCGAACTGCCCAACGGCATGGCGTTCGACATGACCGTGGAGCAATACGCCCGCGACTGGGCATTGCCGCAATTCTATTTTCACGCCGTCACCGCCTACGCCATCCTGCGCCACCATCATGTCGCGATCGGCAAAGCCGATTACGTGCCGCACATGTTCGCCTATCTGCGGCCTGGGACGGTGCCGGGCGCCTGACCGGGCGCACGGGCGCGGCTTCCTATCCGATCAGCAGCCCCGCCAGCGCCGCGCTCATCAGATTGGCGAGGCTGCCCGCCGCCAGTGCACGCAGGCCCAGCCGCGCGATCGTCGCGCGCTGGTTCGGCGCCAGGCTGCCGGTCACCGCCATCTGGATCGCGATCGACGAGAAATTGGCGAAGCCGCACAAGGCGAAGGTGACGATCGCGATGGTACGCGGGCTCAGCTGCCCGGCCTGCTTGCCGAGATCGATATAGGCGACGAATTCGTTGAGCACGATCTTTTCGCCGAACAGCCCGCCCGCGATCCCCGCCTCGTTCCACGGCACGTTGAGCAGGTACATCACCGGCTGGAAGACATAGCCGAGCAGCCCCTGAAAGCTCAGTCCCGGCAGGCCGATCCATCCGCCGACCGCGCCGAGCAATCCGTTGGCGAGCGCCACCAGCGCGACGAACGCCAGCACCATAGCACCGACCGCCACCGCCAGCCGCACGCCGGTCTGCGCGCCCTGCGCCGCCGCCATGATCAGGTTGGCGGGCTTCTCCTCGTCATGCGTCGCCTCGGGCAGCGGCTCGCCGGGGATCGGATTCGGCTCGCCCTCGCCGGGCAGCGCCGCCGGGCCCAGCCCGGCGCCGATGCGGCGGCTGGCGGCCAATCGTATCTCGCGCCCATCATCGGGCAGGTCGCCCAGCGGAAGTTCGCCCGCCGGCGGCTCGCGGCGATCGGGCATGATGATCTTCGCCATCAGGATGCCGCCCGGCGCGGCCATGAAGCTGGCCGCCAGCAGATATTCGATGCTGATCCCCATCGAGGCATAGGCCGCCAGGATCGTTCCCGCGACCCCCGCCATCCCGCTGGTCATCACCGTGAACAGCTGCGCCGGGGTCAGCGCGGCGAGATAGGGCCGGATGACCAGCGGCGATTCGCTCTGCCCGACGAAGATGTTCGCGGCAGCGCACAGGCTTTCGACCTTGCTGGCGCCGATCACCTTCTCGATCGCGCCGCCGATCCAGCGGACGACCAATTGCATCACGCCGAGATGATACAGGATCGAGACGAGGCTCGCGAAGAAGATGATCACCGGCAGCGCGGCGATCGCGAAGCTTTGTCCGCCGACCGCGGGACTGGCCAGATTGCCGAACAGGAATTCGGTGCCGCGCTGCGAATAGCCGAGCAACGCCGCCACCCCCGCCGATGCCCCCGCCAGCGCGGCGCGGCCGGGGGACCAATATAGGACGACCACCGCGATCAGCGCCTGCAACGCGAATGCGCTGGCGACGATGCGTGGCCGGATCGCGCGCCGGTCCGCGGACAAGAGCAGTGCCAGCAGCAGGATCACGCCGATGCCCGCGATGCCGATCAGGATTCTCTGCATTGTTGCGCTATTTCCGCGTTGTGCGAGCCGACGCGGCCCCCCGCGCGAGCGCATAGCTTTGGCATGGGGCGGCGGGGTTGGCCAGCGGCTTTGACGGCACGCCGCGTATCATGCCGGCCGTCGCGCGGCTTGCCCCGCCCGATCCGCATCCGCTAGGAAAGATCATGCAAACCGCCCCCGCGCCGCCGATGTCGCGCTCGCTGCTCGCCTTTTCGATCTTTTATGGGGGCATGACGTGCATCGCCGGCGTGCTCGGCAACAAGCAGGTCGCCTTGGGGCCGCTGGCGGTGGAGGCGGGCATCTTCGCCTTCCTGTTGCTGGTCGTCACGTCCAGCGCGGTGGCCGAACTGCACGGGCGGACATTTGCCAACCAGTTGGTGCTGCTCGGTTTTATTCCGCTGCTGGTATCGATCCTGCTGTCGCTCATCGTTCGCGCGCTGCCCGCCAGCCCGGAGATGCAGCCCGCCCATCGCGATGCGATCCAGCTGGTGCTCGGCGCGACGTGGCGGATCTGGATCGGCGGAATCGTCGCTTATGGCATTTCCCAGACGCTGAACGTCACAATCTTCTCCTGGCTGAAGGGGCGGGAAGGCGCATCGCTGCTGTGGCTGCGCGCCGGGCTGGCGAGTGTCTTGAGCCAGGTGGTGGATACGTTGCTGTTCGTGACGATCGCCTTCCTCGGCGTCTTCCCGATCGGCGAATTGCTGCTGGGGCAGATGATCGCGAAGGTCACGCTGTCGGCGTTGCTGGTGCCGCCGCTGATCTATGTCGCGGTCGCGCTGGGGCGGCGGCTCGACGCCTGACCTTTCCGTGCCCGGCGCGCGCCGCTATGGCGCGCGGATGACCGATGCCACATTCTCCCCGGCGATGAAGGCCGAAACGCTCGTCGAGGCGCTGCCGTATCTGCAACGCTATGCGGGCAAGACATTCGTCGTGAAATACGGCGGCCATGCGATGGGCGATCCCGAGGCGCAGGCCGATTTCGCCGAGGACGTGGTGCTGCTGAAGGCGATCGGCATCAATCCCGTCGTCGTCCATGGCGGCGGCCCGCAGATCGGCAGCATGCTGAAGCGGCTGGGCGTCGAATCACGCTTCGTCGATGGCTTGCGCGTCACCGATGCGCAGACCGCGCAGATCGCCGAAATGGTGCTCGCCGGATCGATCAACAAGGAAATCGTCGGCTGGATCGGGCGAGCCGGCGGGCGCGCGGTCGGCATTTCGGGCAAGGATGCCGGGCTCGTCCAGGCCGAGAAGGTCGGGCGGAACCAGCCCGATCCGTTGCAGGGGATCGAGCGCAACGTCGATCTGGGCTTCGTCGGCGAGCCGGTGGCGGTCGATCGCCGGATCATCGATTCGCTCAGCCGCGACGGAATCATCCCGGTGATCGCGCCGATCGGCATCGGTGCCGACGGGCATACCTATAACATCAATGCCGATACGATGGCCGGCGCGATCGCGGCGGCGCTGGGCGCGGCGCGCTTCTTCCTGCTTACCGACGTGGCGGGGGTGCTCGACAAACAGGGGCAGCTCGTCACCGATCTCGATCCGGCGGCGGTGAAGGCCCTGCGTCAGGACGGGACGATCTCGGGCGGGATGATCCCCAAGCTGGAAACCTGCGTCGCTGCGGTCGAAGCCGGGGTCGATGCGGCGGTGGTGCTGGACGGCCGTGTGCCGCACGCGATGCTGCTGGAAATCTTCACGAAGCGTGGCGCGGGGACGCTGATCCGGCGGGGGTGATCACCGATCACGCACGGACTAGCGCGCACGCCTCGCCGCGCCCTATATCCGCCACAAACTGACGGAGACGTGCCGCGTGCTGATGCTAACCATCATTCAGATCCTGCAGGTGATCTTTCAGGTCGTCCGCTGGGTGATCCTGATCCAGTTCGTGCTCTCGCTGCTGATCGTCTTCAACGTCATCAATACCTCCAGCCCGTTCATCCGCTCGCTGCATGACGGGCTCGACCGGCTGACCGAGCCGCTGTACCGCCCGATCCGCCGCTTCCTGCCCGCGACCGGGGGGATCGACTTCGCGCCGATGGTGGTGCTGCTGCTACTGGTGATCCTCAACATCATCCTCAACAACATCGCCGCCAGCGTGATGATGGGCGGCAGCGCGCTCTGACCGCGTGGCGCGTCACCGATGCGGGGCTGACGATCGCGGTGCGGGTCACGCCGCGCGGCGGGCGGGACGTGCTGCTGCCGGGGACGGACGCGCATCTGGTGGCGCGCCTGTCGGCGGCGCCGGTCGACGGCGCGGCGAACGCGGCGCTGATCGCGCTGGTCGCCAAACATTTCGGTGTCGCCAGGCGCGACGTGACGCTGATCGCGGGGCAGACCGCGCGGCTGAAGCGGGTCGCGATCACGGGCGATGCCGGGGCGCTGGCGGAAATCGCCGCCGCGCTCTATGCGACCATCGCATGAGTGCCCGGATCATCGACGGAAAAGCCTTTGCCGCTGCCCTGCGCGTCCGCGTCGGGCAGGCGGCGTCGCACTTCACCGCCCGGATCGGGCGCAAGCCCGGCCTGGCGGTGGTGCTGGTGGGGGAGGATCCTGCCTCGTCGGTCTATGTCCGCTCGAAGGGCAAGGCCACCGTCGCGGCGGGCATGGAGAGTATCGAGCATCGCCTGCCCGCGGATACCGATCAGGCGACGCTGACGGCGCTCATCGATCGGCTGAACGCGGACGAGGCGGTCGACGGGATCCTCGTCCAGCTGCCGCTGCCGCGCCACATCGATGAGCGCGCGGTGCTGACGCGGATCGACCCCGACAAGGATGTCGACGGCTTTCACCCGGTCAATGCCGGACGGCTGGCGACCGGAATCGACGGCCTGGTGCCGTGCACCCCGCTCGGCTGCCTGATGCTGCTGCGGGACATTCATCCGCATCTGGCGGGGCTGGAGGCGGTGGTGATCGGCCGCTCCAACATCGTCGGCAAGCCGATGGCGGCGCTGCTGCTGCAGGAAAGCTGCACCGTCACGACCGTCCACAGCCGCACGCGCGACGTGATGGCGCATGTGCGTATGGCGGATATCGTCGTCGCCGCGGTCGGCATCCCCGGCTTCGTCCGGCGCGACTGGATCAAGCCCGGCGCGACCGTGATCGACGTCGGCATCAACCGTACCGAAACGGGGCTGGTCGGCGATGTCGATCCGGCGGTGGCGGAAGTCGCCGGGGCGATCACTCCGGTGCCCGGCGGGGTCGGGCCGATGACGATCGCGGTGCTGATGCGCAATACGCTGGTCGCCGCCTGCCGGCGCGCCGGCCTGCCCGCGCCCGACGCGCTCTGATCGGACGCGCCGCGATGCTTGAATTGTTCATTTCGGCCTTTGTCACCTTCTTCGTGGTGATCGATCCGCCGGGCTGCGCACCGATCTTCGCCGGGCTGACCACCGGCGCCGATCCCGCGCACCGCCGCGCGATGGCGGTACGGGCGGTGGTGGTCGCGGCGATCATCCTGGTCCTGTTCGCCTTCATCGGCGAGCCGCTGCTTCACGGGCTGGGGATCGAGCTGGCCAGCTTCCGGATCGCGGGCGGGATCATGCTGTTCCTGATCGCGCTGGAGATGGTGTTCGAAAAGCGCACGCAGCGCCGCGAGGATCGCGCATCGAAAATCTCGCCGGAGGAGGCCGACGACGTGTCGATCTTCCCGATGGCGATGCCGATGATCGCGGGGCCGGGATCGATCGCGACGGTCATGCTGCTGATGTCGCGTGCCGACGGCGCCGAGCAGGCGGCGGTGGTTCTGTCGGCGCTGGGCGCGAACCTCATGCTGATGCTCGTCGCGTTGCTGGCGGCGGGGCCGCTGATGCGCGTGCTGGGCGTGAAGATCGAGGCGGTGATCACGCGGTTGCTGGGGGTGCTGCTCGCCGCGCTGGCGGTGCAATTCGTGATCGACGGCGTGGTCGAGCAACTGCGCTGACGGTGGCCCCTCGTCCCCGCGCAGGCCTGTCCGGCGCGCGGGAAATGGGGCGGCGCTATTCGATGCGGAACGCGCGCAGCGGCGTCTTGCCGGGGATCGCGAGCGGCACCAGCCAGTCGAACCGCTCACCCCGCGCCAGCCGCGCATAGAAGCCGTTCGGCGCCTTCGCACGGTAGTTGGTCGATTCGGCCATATTCGGGCATACCAGCAGGATCGTCGCGCCATGCCGCCGCATGATCGCGCGCGCCGCCTCCGGCGAGCGTTCGAACGCATGGTGGACGTCCAGGATCGCGTCACCATTGCGATGGTACGGCCCGGCGACCGCGCGATGATGCGTCACCGTGATGAGGCGCGGGCCGAGATCGACGAAGGTGAACATCGTCTGCGCCGGCCAGCGGTTGAGCGGCGCCATTGCGGGGATCGTCAGGCAGCGCCCGGTGGCGCGGTTGACGCGCTGCACATAGGGTTTGGGCGGGTCGATACGGAACCAGCCGATCGCCAGTTGCGCGAATGATCCCGAGACGAGCACGAACGCCGCCGCCGCCGCCGCGGCCTTCGCCCACCAGAAACGCGGCGCGACGAACCACGGCATCATCAGCCAGATCAGCGCGGCCGCACCGGGGATCGCGAGCAGCTGTGCCGCCGGCCCGGCGCGCACCTGCCACAGCAGCATCAGCGCGGCGAACGTCCCGAACAGCGCGACGCACGCCCAGCCCACCAGCGCCCGGTCGCGGCGCGCACGCCACGTTGCCAGGATCGCGCCGATCAGTCCGATGATCGGCAGCGTCGCGATCGGGATCGCCACCCGCAGCGGGTGTTTGTAGATCGGCTTGGCCTCGCGGACATTGGCCAGCCACGACTGATACAATTCGGGCGTCACCTGCTCCGGGCGGCCCAGGCATTGTGGAAAGGCCAGCGCGAAGAACGCCGCCACCACGCCCCCCGCGACCACCGCCGCCGCCAGCCGCACCCCGGGATGGCGCGGTGACCACCACGCCAGCACCAGCAGCAGCCCGCCCGCCAGCACGACCGTCGACAACCACACCGGGGTCAGCGCGTCGCAGCGCAGCGCGCGATTGGCGATCGAGGCGAACAGGGCGAAGCCGGCCGCCGCCCCGCCGCCAAGCGACAGCGCATAGGCCGCGAGACGCGGGCGCTCGCCCGCGTCCCATACCCAGGTGAGCGCGATGATACCGCCCGCCATCGCGGCGTAAGGCAGCATCTCCAGCCCGATCGTCAGCGATACCGCGGTGGCGATGCCCACCAGCGCACCGCCGCGCGCGCCGCGCGGATCGCATAGCCCCGCCACCGTCACCGCCAGCATCGCCAGCTGCCAGCCGTGGTGATCGATCCGGTCGGGCATGAACATGCCGAGGCAGACCGTGGTGGCGAGGAACAAGGCGATCCCCAAGGGCCAGGCGAGCGGCGCGACCAGCCGGCGCAGCGTCGCGCCCAGCGCCACCAGCGTGATCGCCATCGGCAGCAGCGGCGCGATGCCACAGGCCAGCTTCTCCGCCTCCACCCCGCCGACGATGGGGCGCAGCAGTACGATCAGTCCGGCGATCGGCAGGTCGACGAGCCGCGACCAGTGGATGTTGAAGCCGACCGGCGGATCGAGCCGATAGTTGGTCAGGTCGAACCAGCCCTGTCCGGCGAGCCATCCGCGGACCTGCATCAGCCGCATATTGTCGTCGGTATCGCCCAGCGACAGCCACTGGATCGCCGCCCAGCGTTGCCAGACGTACCAGATCGCGATGCCAAGCCACGCCAGCAACGTCAGCCGCACCCAGTGTCGATCGATCAGGGCCTGCACCCGGACGGGAAGCAGGTGGGTACGGGGATGGGTCAAAACACTTCCTTCACGCCTGCCGCTTTATTACAGGGCGTTTACGGCTGCGTGCTTACGCCCCGCCGCGCAAAGGGCAAGTTTTTGGGGGCAAGGTTTTGGCTTCGGTTCGCTCTCCATCTCTCGCCAGCGCGACGACGCGCGAGGCATTCTGGCAGCTGGTTCGCTTTGGCATCACCGGCTGCGCGGTGACGCTGTTCTACGCCGCGGTTTATTGGCCGCTGGCGACCTATGTGATGAACCCCAATATCGCGGTGGTGATCGCCTTTTTCGCGGCGACCGCGGTGGGGCGGTTCGCGCATGGCGCGGTCAGTTTTCGCGGTTACGGCACCCGCTCCGCGCGAACGGCACGGCGCTTTTTCCTTGTCCAGCTGTTCGGCTTCGTGCTTCAGCAGGGCTTCACCTGGATTTTGGTGACCGGGCCCTTCTTCCATGGCCCGACGTGGTGGCCGCTGGTGCCCGCCGTTTCGGTGGTGCCGCTGCTGACGTTCGGGCTGCAACGCAATTGGGTATTCAAATAAACCATGGATCGCCGTGTCTACGACCGGATGGCCGAGCATGATTCCACGCATTGGTGGTATCGCGCGCGCCGCGACATCCTCGCCGAGTTCCTTCACCGCGAAGGACGCCTGCCGAAGGAGGCGGCGATCCTGGAGATCGGTTGCGGCACCGGCCACAATCTGCCGATGCTGGCGCAATTCGGCACGGTCGACGCGATCGAGATCGATCCCGCCGCGCGCGCGATCGCCAGCCAGCGGCTCGGTCGCCCGGTAGGTGAGGCGCCGCTCCCCGCGCTAACCGGGGTGCCGCGTGGCAGCTACGATCTGATCGCGGTGCTCGACGTGGTCGAGCATATCGAGGACGATGTCGCCGCGCTGGCGGCGATGCGGGAATGTCTGGCGCCCGGAGGCAAGATCCTGATCGCGGTGCCGGCGCATCAGTGGATGTGGAGCGCGCACGACGTCGTCAACCACCACCATCGCCGTTATTCCAAGGCCGGGTTGGTCCGGGCGATCCGTGCCGCCGGGATGAAGGAGCGCGGGTTGACCTATTTCAACTCGCTGCTGTTCCCGCTGGCAGCGGCGGCGCGCGTCGCCGGGCGAATGACCGGGCGCGACGACAGCGACGATTCGCCCCCCGCCGCGCCGGTCAACGCGCTGTTCGAGCGGATCTTCCGCGTTGAGCGCCATCTGGTCGGCCGGGTGCCGATGCCGGTCGGCGTGTCGATCCTGACGCTGGCGGAACCGGCATAGGCGGGGCGATGCGCCTCCGCGCGGCGCGGCGACCCTGATCAGTCGCCGATAAGGTGCAGCATCACATGGCGCCGGTGCGGCATCGCGCGATGTTCGAACAGATAGATGCCCTGCCACGTCCCCAGCGCCATCCGCCCCGCGACCACCGGGATCGACAGCGACACCTGCGTCAGCGCGGTCTTCAGATGCGCGGGCATGTCGTCCGGTCCTTCGTCATCATGCTCATAGGCAGATGATTCGGGCGCCAGTCGCGTGAAATAGCGCTCGATATCGCGGCGGACCGCAGGCGCGGCGTTTTCGTTGATCAACAGCGAGGCGGAGGTGTGCCGACAGAAAAGGGTCAGCAATCCGGTATCGATCGCGGTATCGGCCTGCCAGTCCGCCACGTCCCGCGTGATGTCCACCAGCCCCGCGCCGCGCGTCGCGATCGTGAGTTCGTGCGACGCCTGCCGCATCAGAACAGCCGGCCGCCGTCCGGCACGGGCACGCTCGGGCCGATCAGCACCACCTTTCCCGCGGCGTCAGGAAAACCCAACGTCAGTACCTGCGACATGAACGGTCCGATCTGGCGCGGCGGGAAATTGACCACCGCCGCCACCTGCCGCCCGATCAGCGTGTCGCAGCTGTAATGTTCGGTGATCTGCGCCGAGGAGCGCCTGGTCCCGATCACGCCCCCGAAATCGATCGTCAGCTTGAACGCCGGCTTGCGCGCCTCGGGAAAGGGCTCCGCCGCGACGATCGTGCCGACGCGGATATCGACCGCCAGGAAATCGTCGAAGGTGATGTCGGCCGCGGCGGCGGCGGCGGGATCTTGCGAGACGTGCATCAGAAATCCGGATTCTCGTAATAGCCGGGTGGTTCGATCCCGCTGATCCGTTCGGCCAGCAACGGGCGGAAGCTGCGGCGGCTTTTGAACGCGGAATACCATGCCTTGGTATGCGCATGCCCGGTCCAGTCGATCCCGCCGAGATAGTCGGACACCGAAATCTGCGCCGCCGCCGCCAGATCGGCAAGGCTGATCGTCGCGCCGGCAATCCATTTGCGGTGATCGAGCAGGAAATCGATATAGTCGAGATGCCCGACCGCCGACTTCATCGCCTCGCGCAGCCGCGAGGCGTCGGGGGTGGCGCGGTGTGCGATCCGCTTGATCATCCGCTCGTCGAGCAACGGCTGCGTCACGTCGCGATAGAATTGCGTATCGAACCACGCCACCAGCCGGCGGATCTCGGCCCGATCGGTCGCCGGGCCGTTGATCATCGCGACGCGCTCGACCGTTTCCTCGAAATATTCGCATATCGCCATCGAATCGACCAGGACGATGCCCCGCTCGTGATCGGTCATCACCGGGGTCTGCCCGGCGGGGTTCATGTCGATGAAAGCGTCGCGCCGTTCCCAGGGGTTTTCGCGCACCAGTTGATAGCCGACATCCTTCTCGTTGAGCAGGATGCGGAGCTTGCGCGTGAACGGACACAGCGGGAACTGATAGAGCTGCCACATAGACGAATGCTGTTAGGCCGAAAGACCGGGGCAGGGGAAGCGGCTTGGCGCGGGGACGTGGCGGCGAAGCGACGGTTCAGCGCCCCCGGCGGTCGAAATGCCACCGATCGCCCCGTTCTCGTGATCCTATCGGCGCACCTGCGATACGACAGCCGAAGGCGAGCGCCCCGCCCCGCGCGTTCTGGGACGCGCGGGGCGGGGGGATTATTCCGCTGCCTCGAGCGTTTCCGAATCGTCGAGCGGGTGGGTGAGGCGCGTCAGCATCTCGCGCGGGACGATTTGCCAGAATGACGCCGCGACCCGGTCCCAATCCTCGAGCAGGCCGCGTGACCAGCGGCTGTCGGTGGTCTGGGCATGTTCCGCGATCAATCCGCGCAGCACTTCCTCCCAATGCGCTGCCGCGACGCGCTGCCACACGATGCTTTCGGGGTTGGCGCGGCGGGCGAAGCTGCCGTGGGGATCGTAGACGAACGCCATGCCGCCGGTCATGCCTGCACCGAAATTGGCGCCGACGTCGCCCAGCACCACGGCGATACCGCCGGTCATATATTCGCAGCCGTTCGCGCCGCAGCCCTCCACCACCACGGTCGCGCCCGAATTGCGCACCGCGAAGCGCTCGCCCGCCTGGCCGGCGGCGAACAGCCGGCCCGACGTCGCACCGTAGAGCACGGTATTGCCAATGATCGTATTGTCCTGGCTGGCCAGCGGCGAGGATACCGCCGGGCGAACGATGATCGTGCCCCCGGACAGCCCCTTGCCGACATAGTCATTGGCGTCGCCGAACACCTCCAGCGTGATGCCGCGGCACAGGAAGGCGCCGAGCGACTGCCCCGCCGAGCCGCGCAGCCGCACGGTGACATGCCCGTCCGCCAGCTTGGACATGCCGAACGTCCGGGTGATCTCGCTCGACAGCCGCGTGCCGACCGCGCGATGCGTGTTACGCACGGAATAGGTGAGCTGCATCTTCTCCCCGCGCGAGAACACCGGCGCGCCGTCCTTGATGATCTGCGCGTCGAGGCTGTCGGGCACTTCGTTGCGGAAGGTGCTGAGCGAGAAGCGCCGTTCCGCATCGGTCGCATCGACCTTGGCAAGGATCGGGTTGAGGTCGAGGTCGTCGAGATGCTCGGCGCCGCGGCTCACCTGGCGCAGCAATTCGGTGCGACCGATCACCTCGTTGAGGCTGCGGACCCCCAGCCGGGCGAGGATGTCGCGCACTTCCTCGGCGATGAAGGTCATCAGGTTGATGACTTTTTCCGGGGTGCCGACGAATTTGTCGCGCAGCTTCTCGTCTTGCGTGCAGACCCCGACCGGGCAGGTGTTCGAATGGCACTGGCGCACCATGATACAGCCCATCGCGACCAGCGAGAGCGTGCCGATGCCGAATTCCTCAGCACCCAGGATCGCCGCGATCACGATGTCGCGCCCGGTTTTCAGCCCGCCGTCGGCGCGCAGCCGGATCCGGCCGCGCAGGCCGTTGAGCGTCAGCACCTGATTGACCTCGGACAGGCCCATTTCCCATGGCGTGCCGGCATATTTGATGCTGGTCTGCGGGCTGGCGCCGGTGCCGCCGACATGCCCGCTGACGAGGATCACGTCGGCATGCGCCTTGGCCACGCCCGCCGCGACCGTGCCGATCCCGGCCGAGCTGACCAGCTTCACGCACACCCGCGCGCGCGGGTTGATCTGTTTCAGATCGTAGATCAGCTGCGCCAGATCCTCGATCGAATAGATGTCGTGATGCGGCGGGGGGGAAATCAGCGTCACGCCCGGCGTGGCGTGGCGCAGCTTGGCGATGAACTCGGTCACCTTGAAGCCGGGCAGCTGCCCGCCCTCGCCGGGCTTGG
>NZ_JBELIE010000249.1:0-2557 GCF_042091075.1 Sphingomonas sp.
CCCCCACCCCCCCCCCCCCCCCCACACCACGCACGCTTACACTCTTTCCCTACACACCGCTCTTCCGATCTCGTGACTGGATGCGGTTCGGCGGGGCGGAGACGCTTCGCGCTTATGGCGTCACGCCGCCCAATGCCGACGACCCGGTCGAGCATCACCGCCGCACGCGCGACGATCTGCTCGAACGAATGCCGGTGGCGCATCTGCGCCTGCTGGAGGAACTCGACCCGATGTTGACGATCGGCGACTTCGTGTTCGTCCACGCCGGCATCCGTCCGGGCCGCGCACTCTCGGCGCAGTCGGAAGCGGATTTGCTGTGGATCCGCGACGAATTTCTCTCCTCGACCGCCACGCACGAGAAGATCGTGGTGCATGGTCACACCTGGACCGCGAGCAAGCCGGTGGTGCTGCCGCACCGCATCGCGGTGGATACGGGCGCCTATGCCACCGGCGTGCTGGCGGCGGTGCGGTTGCGGGATCGCGCGGCGGCCGTCATTTCGGTCGGGCGGGACCGGCGCCTGAGCGACCGGATCCCGATCGATTCCACCGCCGAACAGGTTACGAGCGCGCCTCCAGCCTGACTTCCTCCTTGAGCGCCTGCCGGTCGCGCGCGATCGTCAATACCGCCTGCTCGTCGCCATTCCCGGTGAAGAACACCGCAGCGTCCTGTTGCGCGACGTCGCCGTCGATCCGGCGTTCGTCAGGGGAGTCGGCGTGACCGACGTAGCGCAGATTGGTGTCATAGTGGCCCGACCAGAAAAACGGCACCGCGACGTAATCACCCTCGACCAGGCCGAGCAGATGGCGCGCCAGCCACTGCCCCATCCGCTGCGCGACCACCCAATGTTCGACGCGGACCGGATGGCCCAGGCGCGGGTCGGGCACGCTGGCGATGTCGCCGATCGCGCGGATCGACGGGTCCGACGTCGCCAGCCGCGCATCCACGACGATGCCACCGCCCTCGTCGGTCGAGCGCGTCGTCAGCCCCGCGGCTTCCGCCAGATCGATACGCGGCGCAACACCGGTTCCCGCGACCAGCAGATCGCCCGCTACCCGGCTGCCGTCATCCAGCGTCGCGACTTCGCCATCCCAGCGTTCGACCGATCGACCCAGAAGGAAGGTTACGCCCTGATCCTCGTGCAGTCGCTGCACCATCGCGCCCACTTCGGGGCCGGCGGTCTGGATAAGCGGGGCGGGATCGTCGGAAATGACGGTCACCGCCAGACCGCGCGCGATCAGCGATGCCGCCACTTCCAGCCCGATATAGCTTGATCCCAGCACGATCGCGCGCCCGGCTTGCTCGCTCGCGGCGATCAGCCTGTCGGCATCGGCCAGACTGCGCACGACGAACACTTCGTCGCGATCGCCGCCCGTGAACCCCGGCACGATCGGGCCGGCTCCGGTCGCGAGGACCAGCATGTCATAGGACAATCGTTCACCGCCCCCGATCGTCACCTGCCGCGCCGCGCGATCGATCCGCTCCACCGGCTGCCCAAGCCGGACCGCCACCCCCGGCAGATCGGGCAGCGATGCCGCGTCACGGGCCTTGTCGCCCGACAGATATTGTTTCGAGCACATCGTGCGGTCGTAAGGCGCCTCGCTTTCCTCACCGATCAGCGTCACCGCGGCGCCGGCGCCGTGGCGGGCGAACATCTCCGCACAGGCGTGCCCCGCCGCGCCACCGCCAACGATCACCACGCGGCGGTCGAACGCCAATGTTTCCGGGGCGGGAGCGGCGTCGGTCGTGTCGCTCACCGTCACCCGGCCATCCACCTCGCTGACCCGGTAGGTGGAGAGCGGCGCGAACGCCGGCGCGTGGACCGCCTCGCCGGTGGACAGATCGAACCGCGCGTGATGCCATGGACAGCGCAACGTCCCGTCAGCGACGATCCCCTCCGCCAGCGGCGCCTTGGCATGGGTGCATTGGCCCGCCAGCGCGCAGACCCGACCATGATGCCGCACCAGCACCACATCTCGTCCGTCGACGGTTCCGGCGACGATCGCGCCCTCCGCCACGTCGGTGGAGGCGATGCCCTGGGTCAAATCGCGTGCCGCCATTGCCGTTCACCTCATCGCTGGAGCGTGCCGGGGAGCTTCGCCCACGAGCGCGCCGAACCCCGGTCTCAGATACAGTCCCGGCCAAGCGTTCGGGGTGGGTAGCGGTTCCGCCGCCGCGATCAGGGCGCGATAACGAACAAAGCCGCGCGTTAAACATTGTTGGCATCTCAACCTGCTCATGAAACGGCGGAATATGCTCATCGAACGTCTCCCCTTCCGCCGCGCGCGCCGCCTGCCACGATCGCTATCGTGCTGACCTCGGTACTCGATCGCGTCCGCCCCCGGCCCGAGAACCGCCCCGGCGAGCGCGTCGATGGCTATCTGCCGCTCGAATGCTATGGCGCGCTGGGCGACGGGCGGTCGGTGGTGCTGTCCGGCACTGACGGGTCGATCGACTGGTGGTGCGTCCCCAACATGGATTCGCCGCCGTTGTTCGATCGCTTGCTCGACGCCGGCGATGGGGGGCGTTTCGAGCTGAAGCCGGTCGAGCCCTATACCG
>NZ_JBELIE010000250.1:0-2552 GCF_042091075.1 Sphingomonas sp.
CCAACTGATCGCCGATTCCTCTGTGTGACGAAGGGCGGTGCCGTGGGCGCCACCCTTTTTCGTGGCGAGCATCGTTCACCGGCGCGATACCCTCAGAATCCTTCCGGCAGATCGATCGGCCCCACGACCTCGCGATAGCGCGCGACGGCGTAGCGATCGGTCATCCCCGCGATGAAATCAGCGATATGACGGCTGATCGCCGGCTCCGCCGCCGGCAGGCGATCGCGCCATTCCTGCGGCAAGCGCAGCGGGTCATCGCGATAAGCAGCGAACAGGCCCGCGACGACATGATGCGCCGCGGCAGCCGCTTCCAGTTGGCGCGGATGATGATACAGATTGGCGTACATGAAGCGTTTGAGTTCGCGCTCCGCCGCCGCCATCGCCGGCGAGAACGCGATCAGCGCCTGCCCCGCCGCGCGCACATCGTCCACCGTCCGCACCTCCGCCGCCGCGATCCGGCGACGCGATTCGGCGATCAGATCATTGACCATCGCGCCAATCTGGCTGCGGATCAGTTCGCCGGCCAGTCGCGCGCGTGGCAAGTCGGGAAAGCGAGTCGACAGGCGCGCCCAGCCCTCCGCCACCATCGGCACCGCCTCGATCTGCTCCAGCGTCAGCAATCCGGCACGCAGGCCATCGTCGATATCGTGATTGTCATAGGCGATATCGTCAGCCAACGCCGCCACCTGCGCCTCCAGTGAGGCATGGCTGGTCAATTCCAGCCCCGCTTCCCGGTCCGCTTCCGCCAGCGCCCAGCCGGGCGCGTGAATGGGGCCGTTGTGCTTCGCCAACCCCTCCAGCGTTTCCCAGGTGAGGTTCAGGCCGGGCCAGCGCGGGTACGGGCGCTCGATCCGCATCAGCGTGCGCAGCGTATGGCCATTGTGATCGAACCCGCCCTGCGCTGCGGTCGCCCGTTGCAGCGCATCCTCACCGGCATGACCGAACGGCGGGTGGCCGATATCGTGCGCCAGGCACAATGCCTCGGTCAGGTCCTCGTTCAGCCCCAATGTACGGGCGATGGTGCGGCCGATCTGCGCCACTTCCAGACTGTGCGTCAGGCGCACGCGGAAATGATCGCCATCGGGGGCCAGAAACACCTGCGTTTTGTGGCGCAACCGCCGGAAGCTGATCGAGTGAATGATCCGATCCCGATCGCGCTGGAAGCAGTCGCGCGGGCCACGATCGCCCGCTTCCTCCTCATGGCATCGCCCGCGGCTGTGCGCTGGCAGCGCGGCCCATGGGGCGAGATCGGTCACGCGCGTTATCGCTCGTCGAGCCGGGTCATCTTCTGACCGGGCGCGCTGGTGAAGGTGAAGGAAGAAAGCCCTTGCTTCGTCAGTGTATTGACGAACGCCCGCGCCTCCGCCTCGGTCTTGAACGGGCCGGTGACAACCCGGTTCGTGGCGCGCAGCGGGGTCGAATACCCACGCCGCCCCGCCAGCGCGCTGGCGCGCCCCTGCACCGCCTTCCACGCCTTGAGGAGATCACCCTCGTTGGCACCGCTCGACACCTGCACCCAGATGCGCTGCGGCTCGGACCGGGCGGCCTTCTTCTCGGCGGCGGCCTTCGCGGCCGCTTCCTTCTTCTCGGCCAGTTCCTGCGCCTTGCGTTCTGCGGCTTCCTTTGCCTTGCGGTCCGCCAGCGCCTTCGCGACCGCGGCTCGCTTGGCCTCCAGCCGGGCGCGCCGCTCCTCGTCGGCGGCGGCATTGCGCTCCGCTGCGCGCGCAGCTTCGTCAAGCGCGCTGGCGGCGACGGTTGCGTTCGGGGTCGACGTATCGGCCGGCTGGGGTGCCGGAGCGGGTGCCGCTCCCGGCATCGGCGCCACGCCAAGCTCGGAAGCGGGGATGGTGATCCCCGCGACGATCCGCGCCAGGATCGAATCCTCGCTCGTGCGGATCGCGGTGGGGCGCGGCGGCGGCGCCGGGTTCGCCGGCTGGACCAGTGCGCGTTCCGGCGCCGGCGTGGCCGCCGCGGACGATGGAACGGCCACCGCCGGCACGACGCCGGGAATTGGTGTCGCGCTGGCCAACTGCGCCGGCGGGGTCGCGCCGGACGAGGGCGCGGCCTGCGCCACGGTGGAAGCGACGGGCGCGGTAGCGGCGGGTGGCGACGCGCCGGTAGCCGCGGTCGCGACCGGCGTGGCCTGTGTCCCCACCGCCGTGGTGGCCGCAGTCGCACCGCCGGCGAGCGGTGCCGGCGTCCGCGGCGCGGCAGCGACCATCACCTGCCGCTCGGATGCCGGGGTCGATGCAGGTGCCGGCGTCGACGCAGGTTGCGGGGTGGGAGTTGGAGTGGACGTAGGCGCTGGCGTGGCGACCCTTGGCACCACTGGCGCGACGTTCGTCGTGGCGACGGCCAGCGTCGCTGGCGTCGACGTGGGCACGGGGGCCGGTACCGGGACGACGCCCGTGCCCGTCGAGCGGCTGGTCAGCACGGGGCGCGCCGCACGCTCCGCCGCGCGCCGCAGTCGCGCTTCTTCGGCACGGGAGGGGCGACGCTGCGCCGCGGCGACCTGCGTCGGGGCGGGCGTAGGCTGTGCCGTTGCCACTTGC
>NZ_JBELIE010000251.1:0-2537 GCF_042091075.1 Sphingomonas sp.
CGACGATGAAGAAGGCGAGGATCGGGATCACCGCGCCGTTCATCGTCATGCTGACCGACATCTGATCGAGCGGAATGCCGTCGAACAGGATCTTCATATCCTCGACGCTGTCGATCGCCACGCCCGCCTTGCCGACGTCGCCGGTGACGCGCGGGTGATCGCTGTCATAGCCGCGATGCGTCGCCAGATCGAACGCGACCGACAGTCCCTTCTGCCCCGCCTTCAGGTTGCGGTGATAGAAAGCGTTCGATTCCTCGGCGGTGGAAAAGCCCGCATATTGCCGGATCGTCCACGGGCGCCCGGCATACATCGAGGCGCGCACCCCGCGCGTGAACGGCGCGAAACCGGGCAGACCGGGCTCCCATCCGTCCACATCGGCGGCGGTATAGAGCGGCTTGACGTCGATCCCCTCGGGCGTGTGCCACGTCAGATCCTTGCCCTTCACCTCCTTGTCGGCGGCCTTCGCCCAGCCGTCGAGCGACGGGGCGGCGGGGGCCGGCGGCGCGGCGGGAGCGGGAGACCCAGCGGGCTTGGGCGCCGCGCCGCTGTCTTCGCCGGTATTGGTCTCGATCGTCGGTTCGGTCATCCCACTATCCACTCATTGCTTCCCGGCGACGGCCGGGGCCCGGTTGGCGCGGCCTCCCGTGGCGACACGCGACGCCGGATGACAGGCTAGGCGCCCTTGAACGCCGGCTTGCGTTTTTCCAGGAAGCTGCGCGCGCCTTCACGTGCGTCCCCGGTGTTCCCCGCGATCCGCTGGCCCTCGGCCTCGGTGCGCAGCACCTCGTCGAACGAACCGTCGAGCGCGGTGATGATGTTGCGGCGCATCACCGCCATCGCCACGGTCGGCCCCGCCGCCAGTTGCGTCGCCAGCGCCAGCGCCTCGTCCATCAGCGCCGCATCGTCGACCGCTTTGTGGATCAGGCCCCATTGCTCCGCCTGATCCGCGCCGATCCGCTCGCCCAGCATCATCATCCGCGTCGCGCGCGCCTTGCCGATCGCCTTGGTCAGCAGCCAGGTGGAGCCGCCGTCGGGCACCAGCCCGATGTTGACGAAGGCCTGCAGGAAATAGGCCGAACGCCCCGCGAACACGAAATCGCCCGCCAGGCCGATCGAACAGCCGACCCCCGCCGCCGCGCCATTGACCGCGGTGACGACGGGCACCGACAGCCGCATGATCTGGCTCAACGCCGGATTGTAATGCTTCATCAGCGCGCGATGGCTGGCATCGCCGCCGCGCACCGCGCTCTCGCCGCCGCTCGCCTGCAGGTCCGCACCCGAACAGAACGCCCGCCCCGCGCCAGTGATCAGCACCGCGCGCGCACCCTGCAGGTCGTAGAGCGCCACCGATAGCTCGTCCGCCATCTGCAGCGACGCCGCGTTCAGCCGATCGGGGCGGTTGAGCGTGACGACGAGCACATCGCCCTTCTTCTCCGTCAGGATCGTTTCGTAGTCAGCCATATCCGCTCTCCTGTTCCTGTTGCCGTTCGCGGTGAGGAGAGGCTGGGCCAAGTCGCAGCCTCGTCTCGAACCGTGGTCGGGTACCTAGGCTCCCGGCATATATCGGATCGACCGGGAGGACGATCCGGCCCGACCACCCTGCGGGGCGCCGCTTCCACTTCGCTCGGCGGCTCCGCAGGGCAAACGGGATTTCAGTGCGCTTCTTTCGGCTCTTCCATCAGCTCGACCAGCATCCCCCCGAAATTCTTGGGATGGACGAAGACGATCGGCGTACCGTGTGCGCCGATCCGTGGCTCGCCCAGAACGGTCGCGCCATTCTGCTTCAGATGCGCCACCGCCGCCTCGATGTCCGGCACTTCGAAACAGACGTGATGCTGCCCGCCCGCCGGATTCTTCTTCAGATAGCCGGCGATCGGCGACTGATCGTCATAGGGTTCGATCAGCTCGATCTGTGTGTTGGGCGCGTCGATGAAGCACACCCGCACCCCTTGCGCGGGAAGGTCGAACGGCGCGCCGATCGCATCCGCGCCGAGCAGCGTGCGATAGGTGTCAATCGAACGCTCGATCGACGGCGTCGCAACGCCGACATGGTTGAGGCGGCCAAGGTTCATGCATCGCGTCCTTTTGCCGTCACCCCGGCGAACGCCGGAGCCTCCCGATGGCAGGAAATGCCAGCATGCGCCGGCATGACGATCCCGTCACAGTGGAATGTTATCATGCTTCTTCCACGGATTTTCGAGCGCCTTGTGGCGCAGCTTGCGCAGCCCCAGCGCGATCCGGCGACGCGTCGAGCGCGGCTGGATCACCTCGTCGATGAAGCCCTTGCTCGCCGCGACGAACGGGTTGGCGAAGCGCGCCTCATATTCGCGCGTCTTCTCCGCGATGCCTTCTTCGTTCAGGCCGCGGAAAATGATCTCCACCGCGCCCTTCGCGCCCATCACCGCGATCTCCGCGGTCGGCCAGGCATAATTGAGATCGCCGCGCAGATGCTTCGACGCCATCACGTCATAGGCGCCGCCATAGGCCTGGCGCGTGATGACGGTGATCTTGGGCACAGTCGCCTCGGCATAAGCGAA
>NZ_JBELIE010000087.1:0-13131 GCF_042091075.1 Sphingomonas sp.
GCGCGTGCGGCAGGGCAAGGGGCAGCCGATCCGCGCGGACGGGCCGCAGACGCATCTGGCGAAGCGCGGCACGCCGACGATGGGCGGGCTGATGATCCTGACCGCGCTGTCACTATCGATCCTGATCTGGATGGATCTGCGCAATCCCTTCGTATGGGCATGCCTGTTCGTCACGCTGGGGTTCGGCACGATCGGTTTCCTCGACGACTACGACAAGGTTCGCAAGGCGAGTACCGCGGGGGTCCCGGGCAAGGTTCGGCTGCTGCTGGAATTCCTGATCGCGGGCATAGCGGCGTGGATCATCATGCAGGAAAACGGCTCCGGCCTGTTCCTGCCCTTCACCAACCGCTATTTCATCGATCTGGGGCTGCTGTACCCGGTCTTCGCCGCGTTCACGATCGTGGCGTTCGGCAATGCGGTGAACCTCACCGACGGGCTGGACGGGCTGGCGACGATGCCGGTCATCATCGCCTCGGTCGCGTTCATGATCATCGTCTATCTGGCGGGCAACGTGCGGTTCGCGGACTATCTTGGGATTCCCCACGTGCCCCGCGCGGGGGACCTCGCGATTTTCTGCGGCGCGGTGATCGGTGCGGGGCTGGCGTTCCTGTGGTACAATGCTCCGCCGGCCGCGGTGTTCATGGGCGATACCGGCAGTCTGGCGCTCGGCGGCGCGCTCGGCACGATCGCGGTGGTCGCGCACCATGAGATCGTGCTGGGCATCATCGGCGGGCTGTTCGTGGTCGAGGCGATGAGCGTGATCATCCAGGTGTTCGTCTACAAGCGCACCGGCAAGCGCGTGTTCCGCATGGCGCCGATCCATCATCATTTCGAGCAGCTCGGCTGGAGCGAGCCGACGGTGGTGATCCGCTTCTGGATCATCAGCCTCGTCCTGGCGCTGGCCGGCCTGTCAACGCTGAAGCTGCGATGATCGTGTTCTCCGGCTGGGCCGGCAAACATTATGCGGTCCTTGGCCTGGCGCGCTCCGGCACCGCGACCGTGCGGGCGCTGCTGGCAGGCGGCGCCCGCGTCACCGCCTGGGACGAGGATGAGGCGAAGCGCGCGGCGATCCTTTCCGCGACGGAGCAGGACGGCGGCGGCACCGGCGGGACGCTGGCGATCGCCGACCTCGACACGATCGACCTGACGGGCGTCGATGCACTCGTCGTTTCTCCCGGCGTGCCGCTCAACCGTCATCCGCTGGCGGCAAGCGCGCGCGCGGCGGGGGTGCCGATCATCGGCGATATCGAATTGTTCGCGCAGGCCCGTGCCGACCTGCCCGCGCACCGGGTGGTCGGCATTACCGGCACCAACGGAAAGTCGACGACCACCGCATTGCTGCACCATATGCTCGACGTCGCCGGGGTGCCGACGTGCATGGGGGGCAATATCGGCCTGCCGATCCTCGCGCAGGAACCGCTGCTGCCCAACGATCGCGGGAACGGCGTCTATGTCCTGGAACTGTCGAGCTATCAGATCGATCTGACGCAATCGCTCGATTGCGATGTCGCGGTACTGCTCAACATCACCCCCGACCATCTCGATCGCTACGATGGGTTCGAGGGCTATGTCGCGTCGAAGGCGCGGCTGTTCGCGATGCAGGCGGCGGATCATTGCGCGGTGATCGGGATCGGCGACGCGCCCTCCGCGATGATCGCGCGCGAACTGTCGCTGGGGCGCGGCGCCTCGGTGATCAAGATCGCGCCGGGCGTCTGCATGGACCAGTCGCGCTGGCCCGCGCTGCAGGGGCCGCACAATGCCCAGAACGCGCTGGCGGCGATGAATGCGGCGGAGGCGCTGGGCCTTCCGGGCGCGGCGATCGACCAAGGGCTGGAAACGTTCGGCGGCCTGCCGCATCGCATGGAGCGGGTGGCGACGCTGGGCGGCGTGACCTGGATCGACGACAGCAAGGCGACCAATCCCGAAAGCACCGCGCCCGCGCTGGCGGCGTATCCGCGCATCCACTGGATCGTCGGCGGTCGGGCGAAGGGCGACGATCTCGATGCCTGCGTGCCGCATCTGGGGAACGTGGTACGCGCCTATACGATCGGAGAGGCAGGAGCGCGTTTCGCCGAGGTGCTGCGCCCGCATGTGCCGGTCGCCGAGGTGGAGACGCTGGAGCGCGCGGTGAAGCTTGCGGCGCAGGAGGCGGCGCGGGGCGACGTCGTGCTGCTGTCCCCCGCCGCGGCGTCGTTCGACCAGTTCCGCGACTATGAACATCGGGGGGCCGCGTTCCGCGCGGCGGTGGAGGCGCTGGCATGACCGATATCAGGGCGACGGGCGCGGGCGGGCTGGATCGCGGGCGGCTGAAAGGGCGTGGCGGGCGTGGCGATCCGTCGCCGCTCGGCACCTGGTTCTGGGATATCGACCGCGTCCTGCTGTTGCTGGCGTTGTTCCTGATCGCGATCGGCCTGCTGGCGGTCGCGGCCGGATCGCCGGCAAGCGCGGTCCGCTATTCCGGCGAGCATGTGAAGTTCGAGCCGCTGCATTATTTCTGGCGCCAGACGATGTGGGTGGCGGTATCGCTGCCGGTGCTGTTCGGCGTGTCGATGCTGCCCGTCACGGTGGCGCGCCGGATGGCGTTGATCGGGGCGGTGGTGTGTATCGCGCTATTGGCGGTAACGCCGATTCTGGGCGTGACGGTGAATGGCGCGCGGCGGTGGATCGGCGTCGGCTTCGCGCAATTCCAGCCGTCCGAGTTTCTGAAGCCATGTTTCGTCGTCACGGTGGCGTGGCTCCTGTCGTTCAAGGCGCGGGACGACGATCTGCCCGTCACCGTCATCACCGCCGGATTGACCGGGGTGGTCGCCGTGCTGCTGATGCTGCAACCCGATTTCGGCCAGACGGTGATCTTCTGCCTGTTGTGGCTGGCGCTGGCGACGATCGCGGGAACGTCGCTGCGGGGTATCATGGGAACGATTGCGCTGCTGCCGGCCGGGCTGGTCGCCGCTTATCTGTTCTATGGCACCGCGCGCTCACGGATCGATGCGTTCCTGTTTCCCGGGGTGGAGGGCGACGGCGCGGCGGATCATTTCCAGACCAACGCGGCGCATGCGACGTTGACCGCGGGCGGCTGGTTCGGCACCGGGCCGGGCGGCGGCACCGTCAAGTTCGGCCTGCCCGAGGCGCATACCGATTATATCTTTTCGGTGATCGGCGAGGAATTCGGCCTGCTGGCATGCATGATCATCGCGCTGGTGTTTCTGGCGGTGGTGGTGCGCGTGTTCGTGAAGCTGCTGGACGAGCAGGATTCGTTCAAGTTGCTCGCCGCCTCCGGTCTGGCGGTGCAATTCGGGGCGCAGGCGCTGGTGTCGATGGCGGTCAATACCGGGCTGGCGCCGTCGAAGGGGATGACCTTGCCGTTCATCAGCTATGGCGGCTCCTCGATGGTCGCGCTGTCGCTGGGGATGGGGTTGCTGCTTGCGTTTACGCGCCGGAACCCGTTCCTGTTGCGCAGCCCCTATATCACTCGTTGGAACGCTGAATGAGCCGATCGCGCCACTTCGTCCTCGCCGCCGGAGGCACCGGCGGACATATGGTGCCCGCCGCCGCGCTGGCCACCGAATTGATGCGCCGCGGCCATCGCGTCGCGCTGGTCAGCGACGAACGCGGGGTGCGCTTTCCCGGCCTGTTCGATGGCGGGGTGCAGACGCACGTCATTCCGGCCGGGCGATTCGCCGGCGGGCCGCTCGGCTGGCTCAAGGCGGGGCGCCAGATGATGCGTGGCCGCGCGATGGCGGCGGAATTGTATCGCAACTTCCGGCCCGCCGCGGTGATCGGCTTCGGTGGCTATCCCGCTTATCCCGCCCTGTCGGCGGCGTTCGCGGCGGGGATCAGGACCGCGGTGCACGAACAGAATGCGGTGCTGGGCCGGGTCAACCGGCTGGTCGCGCGCAAGGTGGATGCGATCGCCACCAGCTATCCCAACACGCAACGACTGTCGCCGCGCCTGCAACCCAAGGTTCACCAGGTCGGTAATCCGGTGCGCGACAGCGTGCTCGCAATCCGTGCCAAACCCTATCCGCTGCTGGATGAGGACGGCATCTTTCGCGTGCTGGTGACCGGCGGCAGCCAGGGCGCGAACATCCTGTCGCGCGTCGTGCCCGATGGCCTGGCGCTGCTGCCGGTCGCATTTCGCCGCCGTTTGCAGGTGACGCATCAGGCGCGGATCGAGGATATCGACGCGGTGCGCGGCCGCTATGCCAGCCTCGACATCGCCGCCGATCTGGCGACCTATCTGCCGGATCTGCCCGAGCAACTGGGCTGGGCGCATCTGGTGATCGCGCGAGCCGGGGCGTCGACGATCGCGGAGCTGACCGCGGCGGGCCGCCCCGCGATCCTGGTGCCGCTGCCCGGCGCCACCGACGATCACCAGACCGCCAACGCCCGCGACATCACCCGCGCCGGCGGCGCGCGCACGATCCCGCAAAGCGCCTTCACCGCCGCGGAACTCGCCAAACAGATGCAGAAACTCGGCCTCGATCCCGAAGCGTTGCAGAACGCCGCCGGCCGCGCGCGTGCGTGCGGCGCACCCCATGCTGCCAGCGACCTGGCCGATCTGGTCGAAAGCCTCGACGCGCCGCGCGCCACGCTGCCGATCGGCAGCGCCGCCCCGCGGGAGGCATTCGCATGAAGGGCGTCGCGACCGATATCGGCACGATCCATTTCGTCGGCATCGGCGGGATCGGCATGTCGGGCATCGCCGAGGTGATGCACAATCTCGGCTACAAGGTGCAGGGCAGCGACGTGGCGGAAGGCTATGTCGTCGAAGGGCTGCGCCGGCGTGGCATCCAGGTGTCGATCGGCCACGATGCCGCGCATGTCGAGGGGGTGGCGGTGGTCGTCACCTCGACCGCGGTAAAGCGCGGCAATCCCGAGGTGGAGGCCGCGCTCAAGAATCGCATCCCGGTCGTCCGGCGGGCCGAGATGCTGGCCGAACTGATGCGGCTGAAATCGACCGTCGCGGTCGCGGGTACGCACGGCAAGACCACCACGACGTCGATGGTCGCGGCGCTGCTCGACGCGGGCGGGGTCGATCCGACCGTCATCAACGGCGGCATCATCAATAGCTATGGCTCGAACGCGCGGCTGGGCGCGAGCGACTGGATGGTGGTCGAGGCGGACGAGAGCGACGGCAGTTTCCTGCGGCTCGACGGCACGATCGCGGTGGTCACCAATATCGACCCCGAGCACCTCGACCATTATGGCAGCTTCGACAAGGCGAAGGACGCCTATGTCGAATTCGTCGAGAACGTGCCTTTCTATGGCGCAGCGCTGCTGTGCCTCGATCATCCCGAGGTGCAGGCGCTGATCCCGCGTGTCCGTGATCGACGCATCGTGACCTATGGCTTCGCCGCATCGGCGGACGTGCGCGGCGTCAATGTGACGCCCTATCCCGGTGGCAACCGCTTCGAAGCGCTGATCCGGCATCGCGATGGCAGCGTTCGCTCGATCGAGGGTATCGATCTGCCGATGCCGGGGCGGCACAATGTGCAGAACGCGCTCGCCGCGATCGGCGTGGCGCTGGAACTCGGCATCGACGACGCGACGATTCAGAAGGGGTTTGAGCGGTTCAGCGGCGTCAAGCGGCGCTTCACCAAGGTGGGCGACGTGGCGGGTGCGACGATCATCGATGACTACGGTCATCACCCGGTCGAGATCCGCGCGGTGCTGGCGGCGGCGCGTGAATCGGCGCAGGGCCGCGTGATCGCAGTGGTGCAGCCGCATCGTTACTCGCGGCTGGGCAATCTGATGGAGGACTTTCGCGGCGCTTTCAACGACGCGGATCAGGTCTATGTCACGCCGGTCTATGCCGCGGGAGAAACGCCGGTGCCCGGTGTCGATGCCGAGGCGCTGGTCGCCGGGCTGCGCGATCGCGGGCATCGTCAGGCCGAGGTGGTGGGCGATGCCGACGCGCTCGCCACGATCCTGGCGCAAGAGATCGCGGCGGGGGATCAGGTGATCTGCCTGGGCGCGGGAGACATCACCAAATGGGCGGCGGGTCTCGCCCCGGCGATCGAGGCGCAACGGGCATGAACAACTGGTTCGACGCGATCACGCAGTGGCAGCAGCAGGCGCTCGATGCGCAGCAGCGGATGCTCGATGTCGGCAAGCAGGCGAACGACGCGGGCAAGGCGATGGTCGAGGCGCAGGAGGCGGCAAAGCGCGCGGCCGACGCCAATGTGAAGGCGTGGCAGGCGTGGACGCGATTGTGGGGCGTCGGGCCGTGGTGACGACGCTGATGCCGCCCGCGCCCGCCGTGCCGACGGTACGCGGGCGGCTGACCGCCGGCGCGCCACTGGCGCCGCTCGTCTGGTTCAAGTCGGGCGGGCCGGCGCAATGGCTGTTCGAGCCCGCCGATGCGGAGGACCTGAGCGACTTCCTGCGTGCGCTGGACCCGGCGGTGCCGGTGATGGCGCTGGGGCTGGGGTCGAATCTGATCGTGCGCGACGGCGGCGTGCCGGGCGTGGTGGTGCGGCTGGGCAAGCCGTTCGCGACCGCGATCGCGCTGGACGCGACGACGCTGCGCTGTGGCGGCGGGGCGAGCGGCATCCTCGTATCCTCGACCGCGCGCGATGCGGGTATCGCGGGGCTGGAGTTCCTTCGCTCGATCCCCGGCACGGTCGGCGGCTTCGTGCGCATGAACGGCGGCGCCTACGGCCGTGAGACCGCCGACGTGCTGGTCGAGGTGGAGGTGGTGCTGCGCTCCGGCGAGCGGCAGATGCTGCCGGTGAGCGCGCTGGGCTATTCCTATCGTCACTCGGCCCTGCCGGACGGCGCGGTAGTGGTCGCCGCGACGTTCCGGGGCGAAGCCGGGGACGCTGCGGCGATCCAGGCCGAGATGGACCGGATCGCCGCCGCGCGTGAGGCATCGCAGCCGCTGCGTTCGAAGACCGGCGGATCGACCTTCAAGAACCCTGACGGTCATAAGGCGTGGCAGCTGGTGGACGCCGCGGGCTGTCGCGGGCTGTCGCTGGGCGGGGCGCAAGTGAGTGAGAAGCACACCAATTTCCTGCTCAACACCGGCACGGCGACGAGCGCTGAGATCGAGGCATTGGGCGAGGAAGTGCGCACGCGGGTGAAGGCGAGCAGCGGGGTGGAACTTGAGTGGGAAATCCAGCGCGTGGGGGTGAGGGCGTGATGCTCCCGCGGATGAGCCCGCTTATGGGGATGATGGCATGACGCCGCTTCACATCGTCGTGCTGATGGGCGGCTGGTCGGCGGAACGTGCGGTATCGCTGACGTCCGGCGCGGGCGTCGCCGAGGCACTCGAATCGCTTGGCCATCGCGTCACGCGGATCGACATGGCGCGCGACGTTGCCGCGCGGCTGGCGGATGCGAAACCCGATCTGGTGTTCAACGCGCTGCACGGCACGCCCGGAGAGGATGGCAGCGTGCAGGGCCTGCTGGACCTGATGGGGCTGCGCTACACGCATTCGGGGCTCGCCACCTCTGTAATCGCGATCGACAAGGTGCTGACGAAGCAGGTGCTGGTGCCGGCGGGCATTCCGATGCCGGGCGGGCGGATCGTCGCCAGCGCGGAGGTGTTCGAGGGCGACCCGCTGCCGCGCCCCTATGTGCTGAAGCCGGTCAACGAGGGTTCGTCGGTCGGCGTCGCGATCGTCACCGCGCAGGGCAATTATGGCGAGCCGATCGGGCGCGACACCATGGGGCCGTGGCAGGAGTTCGACGAACTGCTGGCGGAACCCTATGTCCGCGGGCGCGAGTTGACGACCGCGGTATTGATCGATCGCGCGCTCGGCGTGACCGAGCTTCGCCCCAGATCGGGCTGGTACGATTACGATGCCAAATATACCGACGGGATGACCGAACACCTTTTCCCCGCGCCGATCCCGGATGAGATCGCCGAAGCATGCCGTGCGCTGGCGGTGCAGGCGCACCAGGTGCTGGGCTGCCGCGGGTGCAGCCGTTCGGACTTCCGCTGGGATGATGACCGTGGCGTCGACGGGCTGTTCCTGCTGGAAGTGAATACCCAGCCGGGGATGACGCCGCTCAGCCTGGTGCCCGAACAGGCGCGGCATACCGGCATGAGCTATGCCGAGCTGGTGCAGGCGATCGTCGACGATGCGATGCGGGATCGGCCGGCATGAGCCGCACGATCCGGCGTGGCGGGCCGCCACCGCGCGTGTCGCGCCCCGGCACCGGGCGGCGGCGCGTCGCGAAGGCGTCGCTGGGGGACCGGCTGATCGCGAAATTGCCGGTCGGCGAGGAAACGCTGCGCAAGGCGGTGACCTGGACGGTGCTGGGCGGGGTGGGCGCCGCGGTGTTGTTCGTCGCCAATCTGATGGGCGTGCCACAGGCGATCGGCGCCGGGATCGCGGAGGCGGGCGCGCGCGCGGGATTGCGGGTCGAGCAGGTCGATATCACCGGCCTGAAGCGGATGGACCGCGAAACGGTCTACGCGATCGCGCTGGAAGATCAGCCGAGCCACGCGATGCTGCGCGTCGATCTGCAGCGCGTGCGGGAGCGCTTGCTGGCCTATGGGTGGATCGCCGACGCCTATGTCGCGCGGCGGCTGCCCGATCGGCTGCTGATCCACATTACCGAGCGCGAGCCGGCGGCGGTGTGGCAGGACAACGGCCAGCTGACGCTGATCGACGCCGAAGGGCGGTTGCTGGCGCCGGTCGATCCCGCGATGATGCCGCATCTGCCGCTGATCATCGGCCCCGGCGCCGATCGGCAGGAAGCGGGGTATCAGGCGCTGCTGGCGGCGGCGCCGGCGCTGAAGCCGCGTATCCGAGCGGCGTCGTGGATTGGTAACCGGCGCTGGGATCTCACCTTCGACACTGGCGAGACGCTCGCGCTGCCGCAGGATGGCGCGGCGCGGGCGCTGGTGCGGTTCGCGCAGCTCGACGGCGCCCGCTCACTGCTGGGGAAGGGCTGGATACGGTTCGACATGCGCGATCCCGCCAGGCTGGTGGCGCGCAAGCCGGGCAAGGACTGGCGTCACGAAGTGCCGGACGACGGCCAGACCGACACGGCGATACAACGGGAAGACGACATTACGTCGGCGCCGCGCGCGGGGAATTCGCGCGGCGAGGACGTATAGACAGGGGCAGGCGACAATGGCGAAGGCAGCACCGGAAGGACTGATCACCGCGCTGGATATCGGATCGTCGAAGGTGTCGGCGATGATCGCGCAAAAGGGCGACGGCGGCGAGCTGATCGTCCTGGGCACCGGCCAGCGCGAAAGCCGTGGCGTCAAGCGCGGCTATATCGCCGACATGGACGCGACCGAAGTGGCGGTGCGCGAAGCGGTCGAGCAGGCGGAGCGGATCGCGGGCTTCAACATCGAGAATGTCTGGGCGGGATTTTCGTCCGGCGGGCTGGTCAGCGACGAAGCCTTCATCGAGGCCGAGCTGGGCGGGATGCGGATCGAGCAGGCGGATCTCGACGCCCTGTTGCAGGAGGGGCGCAAGTCGATCGACCCGCAGGGGCGGATGGTGCTCCATGCGCAACCAGCGCTGTACACGCTCGACGGGCTGACCGGGGTGAAGAAGCCGCTGGGGCTGCATGCCGACCGGCTGGGCGTCCACATCCATGTGATCGCCGCCGATGGCTCGCCGGTGCGCAATCTGGATCTGTGTGTGCGGTCGGCGCATCTGGAAGTGAAGTCGATCATCGCCTCGCCGGTCGCGACCGGGCTGGCCTGCCTGACGCCGGAGGAGCGCGATCTGGGCGTCGCGCTGGTGGAGATGGGTGCGGGGATCACCAACGTCTCGCTGTTTGCCGGATCGATGCTGGTCGGGCTGAAATCGATCGCGATCGGCGCGGCGGACATCACCGACGACATCGCGAGCGCATTCGGCACCACACGCCTGCAGGCCGAGCGGATCAAATGCTTCCACGGCAGCGCCAACGCCTCCCCGCGCGACAATCACGAAATGGTGACGATCCGCGAGCGGATCGAGGAAGAGGATGCGGAGGCGCTGCAGATCACCAAGGCGGCGCTGATCCAGGTCATCCGGCAGCGCCTCGAACATTGGACCACCGAGGTGCAGAACGCGCTGAAGGAATTGCGGTTCGAAGGACCGGTCGGGCGGCAGGTGGTGCTGACGGGCGGCGGTGCCGAACTGAAGGGTATCGCCGATTACGCGCAGCAGTCGCTGGGCAGGTCGGTGCGGATCGGACGGCCGCGCGGCCTGACGGGACTGCCCGACGCGCATGCCGGGCCAGGCTTCGCGGCGCTCGCGGGACTGGCCTTCTTCGCCGCCAGCGATCCGATCGATCTGCGTGGACTGGCACCGATGCAGCAGATGGTGCACCGCCCCGGCGGTCTGCGCGGCTTCTGGAAGCTGGTACAGGCCGCCAGGGCGAATTATTGATGCGGTAGCGATTTATTGACGTGTTCACGGGGCGTTTGACGGCATTTTCGCTTTCGTCGTCGCGCCGCATGTTGCAGACAATGGTAAATGGCCCGCGACAGGGGAAGTTGGCGCGGGCAGTTGGAGTACATTTGCGATGAGCATCGAATTCATCACGCCCGATCTGGATGACCTGACCCCGCGGATCACGGTGGTGGGCGTGGGCGGCGCTGGCGGCAACGCGATCGCCAACATGATGCGCGCCGATGTGCAGGGCGTGAATTTCCTGGTCGCCAATACCGATGCGCAGGCGCTGAAACAATCGGATGCCGAGCAGAAGATCCAGCTGGGGGCGAAGATCACGCAGGGCCTGGGTGCCGGCAGCCGCCCCGAGATCGGCCGCGCCGCCGCCGAGGAGACGATCGACGAGCTGTCCCGCCTGCTGGAAGGCAGCCATATGTGCTTCATCGCGGCGGGCATGGGCGGCGGCACCGGCACCGGCGCCGCGCCGGTCATCGCGAAGGCCGCGCGCGACATGGGCATCCTGACGGTCGGCGTCGTCACCAAGCCGTTCAGCTTCGAGGGCAACCGCCGCTCCAAATCGGCCGAGGCGGGCATCGAGGAACTGCAGAAGTTTGTCGATACGCTGATCGTCATTCCGAATCAGAACCTGTTCCTGGTCGCCAATGCGAACACCACGTTCAAGCAGGCCTTCGAGATGGCCGACGAGGTCCTTCAACAGGGTGTGCGCGGCATTACCGACCTGATGGTGATGCCCGGCCTCATCAACCTCGATTTCGCCGACGTCCGGTCGGTGATGCAGGAGATGGGCAAGGCGATGATGGGCACCGGCGAGGCGGAAGGCGACGACCGCGCGCTGATCGCGGCGCAGAAGGCGATCGCCAACCCGTTGCTCGACGGCGTGTCGATGCAGGGTGCGAAGGGCGTCATCGTCTCGATCACCGGCGGCGACGACATGCGCCTGCTGGAAGTGGACGAAGCGGCGAACCATATCCGCGAGCTGGTCGATCCCGACGCGAACATCATCTGGGGCTCGGCTTTCAACCCGGAGCTGGAGGGCAAGATCCGCGTCTCGGTCGTCGCTACCGGAATCGAAAGCGCGCCGCAGACGAACGCGCCCGTCGCGTCGCAGCCCGCCGAACCGCCGCGCACGTTCAGCTTCAACGCGCCGCGCCGTGCCGAAGGGGCATCGGCGCCCGCCGCCGCTGCGCCCGCGAGCCCGGCCTATCAGCCGGAATCGATCCCCGCACCGCAACCCAGCGGCGCCGCCGCCGGCGCGATGAGCCATGGCGTGCCGACACCGGGTCAGCCGATCGCGGCGCAGTCGGTGTCCCCGGCCAGCGAGGCGGTCGAGGACGAACTGCTGCTGGGCGCCGAGGCCGCCGTACCCGCGCCCTCATCCCAGCCCCAGGCGCAACCTCAGGCCCAGCCGCCGCTTCAACCGGACCCGCTGGCCGCTTCGCCGGCCGGCGATCCGACGCGCCGTCGTTTCCTGTCGGCCTCTGAACCCGAAGAGGCGCCTGCCGCCGCGCAGCCGCGTGTCAAGCTGGGCGGTACGCTGTTCGAGCGGATGCAGAATGCGACGCGCGGCGCCGCCCGCGCCGATGAAGAGCAACCGCGCGAGCCGGGTGACCTGCCGCGCTTCCTGCATCGCCAGAACAACCAATAGCGTCGACGGTGGTGGGGCGATGGCGGCGGCGTGAGTGCCCGCCGCGATCGTCGCTCGACGTCGCGACGCCCGGCGCGCTCGCGACGATCGACGCGACCGCGCCGTCGCTTCTTCGCCACATTCCGTCGCCAGCGGGCGTCGCTTCGCCGCAGCCGCCGGCGGCCTGGATTGCCGGTTTCTCCGCTCGCGCTCTAAGTGCCGCGACCATCGCCAAGATGCGCCTGCTGATCCCGTCGTGCTGAGGAGGCACTGAGTTTGTCGATTTGCCGTACCGAAGCCTTCGCCCGTCGGGGCGCGGCTTCGATGCCGCGCGTGCCGGGGCGGCGGTGGTCGCGTGGCGTCGTGTCGTTTCTGATCGGTGTCGCGCTCCCCGTCGCACTCGCGGCGCAAAGCTATCCGATGATGCCGGTCGCCAATCCCGATGCGGATCGGCTAGCGGAACTGGTCCGGCGGCTGGGGACGTCACCGCGCGACTTGCCGGCTTTGATCGAGGCGGGCGAATTGTCGTTCCGGCTGGGCGACGCGACGGCTGCCGCCGCCTTCTACAAACGTGCTGAGGCGATCGATCCGCGCAACGGCCGGGTAAAGGGCGGCATCGCCCGGATCCTCGTCAATGGCGAGCAGCCGGGTGAGGCCCTGCGCTACTTTCTGGAGGCGGAACGCCATGGTGCCCCCATGGCCCGCTACGCCGATGATCGCGGCCTCGCCTATGATTTGATCGGGCAGCAGGAGCGGGCGCAGCGTGACTATAGGGTGGCGCTGACGCAGGGTGACGCCGACGACGCGGACGAGGTGCGCCGTCGATATGCCCTGTCGCTCGGCATTTCGGGGCGTCAGACCGAGGCACTGGCCCAGATCGACGCCTTGCTGCGCAAGTCGGATCGCGGCGCCTGGCGCGCGCGGGCGTTCATTCTGGCGATGAACGGCGATGTCGCGGGTGCGAACAAGATCGCGACGAGCATGATGCCGGCCGGGATGGCGGGGGGGCTTGCCGCCTTTTTCCAGCGCTTGCCGACCCTGAATGCGACCGATCGGGCGTTCGCGGTGCATTTCGGCGAAGTGTCGCCCACACCGACGCGATTGGCGGATGCGCGCATGGTGCCGCCATTGCCCGCG
>NZ_JBELIE010000088.1:0-2972 GCF_042091075.1 Sphingomonas sp.
GGTCCCGCCCAGCTGCCCGCGATATCGTCGTAACCGACCGGCTGTCCCGGCTTCCAGGTCGGCTGACCAAGCTGATTGAGCAAGCCGACGATCGCCGCCGGCCGCACCGTCGTGACGCCCAGCGCACGGAAAGACGCGATCGTCCATTCCCATGGCGTGCGGAACTTCGGTGCCGGATCGCGCCACGCCTCAGGGGAATCGATCAGCGCGCGATACAGCGTCGGCAGATCGCCGCCGGAGCGCAGATAGACCGCGGTCAGGCGGTCGACCATCGCCGGCGGTGGCGTGTCGCCGCCGATATGCCGCGCCAGTTTGGTCGCGATATGGCGCGCGGTAGCGGGGTCGGCGGCCAGATCGTTCAGCACCGCCGCCGCCTGCGCCTCGCCGCCCGCCGGATAGGCCTTGCCCCTGATCGTCCGGTCGCCCGGCTCGTGCCGGTTCGCGACGAAGCGGAACGTGCCGGGTGCGTCCCGGTCGTCGCGCATACCGCCCGGCCCACGCCCGATCCCCGCGACCGTCCAGCCGGTCAGCGCGCGCGCAAACTCGGTCACGTCCGCCTGCGTATAGCCGGTCCGCACACCCAGCGTGTGCAGTTCCATGATCTCCCGCGCCAGATTCTCGTTCAGCCCCACCTTGCGCTTGCCGCGCGCGCCGATGCGGCGCCCCACCTCGCTGTCCGGCCCGATCGATACCGCCTGATCGAGGTAGAGCAGCATCGCCGGGTGGCGTTCAACCGCGTTCAGCATGTCGGCGAAGCTGCCCAGCACATGAGGCCGGATCGCCTCGAATTCCAGCGTGCCCGCGAGACCGACCATCTGCAGCTTGTCCGCCGACACCGCGAAATGGTTGGCCCAGAAATGCACCATCCGTTCGATGAACGGCGTCGTCGTGGTCAGCGCGCTGGTGGCCCGCGCCGCCACCATCACGGCATAATCCTGCCGCGCCTGACGCGCGGCGGCCTTGCGCGCATCGGCGAACGGGTCCGGCATCACAGGCTGGGCCGCCGCGCCGGACGCCGGGGCGAGCGCATTCATCGGCGGCGGCAGCGGCGCCGCGCCCATCTCGTTCGCTGGGGGAGCAGGCGGGGCGGCAGGCGGGGTGGCAGCGGCGGCCTTCAGCGCCTTGCGTGGTCCGTATTGCTCCCGCAACGCGCGCTGCTGATCGTAGAAGGCCGCCAATTGCGCCGCCACCGCCGCACTGCCCGGCACGTCGCCCGCGCCCGACAGCGGCGCGCGATAGGCGCCGATCTGCTGCACGAGCCATGTACGCGGATCGGCGGGAATTTCCTCACCGGCCCGTGCGCCAAGCCCGAAACGATGTAGCGCGATACTCGCGTCGCTCATACCACCTCTCCGATCACAAGCGGCATGTAAGACGAACTTGTAACGAGAGTTTGCCAGCACCGGCGCCCGCCGAGGTCGGATCACGCCTCAGCGTTGCAGCCAGCGATACCGCGAGATGCTTAGCCCCGGTCGCCAGCGCCAGCCCTGCCACCGGCCAAGCAGTCTGGCGATCCGCAACCGCGCCAGCGCCGGGTCACGGCGCAGCAGCGCGACCAGCGACCCGAGCAGCGGATAGGCGAAGTGATAGACGAGTTGCAGCGGATCGTAGCGATGTTTGCGCAGCACCCGCCCCCAGCCGAGTCCATAGGACCACGAGCGTGCCACGCCGCCGCTGGTGCATCCCGTCGGCGGCAGCGGATGGAAGACGCGCAACGACGGCAGATAGATCATTCGGCCGCCCATCGCGATCACGCGCAGGATATAATCGGTCTCCTCCCCCGACTTGAAGTCGGTCGACGAGCCGAGGCCCAGCGATTCGTCGAAGAAGCCGACGCGGCGGACGGTGTCGGCGCGCAGAAACAGCGTCGCGGACACGCCGCGCATCCACACGTTGTGCTTGGTGATCGGCCCCGGCCGGCGCCCGTCCCCGCCCGCCGCCAGACGGCCATGTTCGTCGGTGCAGCGGCACGTCATTCCGTCCAGATCCGGATCGCGCGCGAACTGCTGCCGCACTGCCGCCAGCAAGCCAGCGGGATACCAGCAATCATCGTCGGGAAAGGCGATGATCGCGCCGCGGCATCGCGCGATGCCGACGTTGCGCGCGCGCGACAATCCCGGTTGCGCGGTCATGTGGCGGATCGTCAGTTCGTTGGCGTAGCGCTTGCACAGATCGCGCACCTCGTCGGTCGCATTCTGGTCGACGACGATGATCTCCACCCGATCGTCGTCCTGCGCGATGACGCTGTCAAAGAAGCGGTCGAGATCATGTCCGGTGCCGTAGGTCGCCAGCACCAGGCTGATCTCCGGCTGCTCGCGGGCGTCGCGGCCGTCGCTCACGCCGTACCCCTCAGCCATCGTTTGATGGCGCGCGGCACCGGCGACATATAGGCAAGCGCGACGTCCGCGTGCCGCGCCTTGTTCGCGATCAGCACGCGCGGCAGCGTGAACGGATCGCGCGCGCGCGACCATGCGCCATGCACCGTGGTGAAGGCCGCGCGATACCCCGCCCGCGCCGCGACATCGGGAGCGAGCGGGCCATATTCGTCGGGCTGGCCAAAGGGATAGGCCAGATAATCGACCGGCGCCCCGATCCGCTCCGCAATTTCGCCGCGCACGGCGATCAGTTCATCCTGCAGCGTCGCGGCATCGCACCGCGACAGCATCGGATGCGTCCGCGTATGCGCGCCGATCGTCACCAGTGGCGAGCGGTGCAGCGCCCGTACCGCCGACCAGTCGAGGCAGGACGCATAGGGGCGATAGGTGGCCAGCCGCGGATTGGCGTGCTGCAACTGTTCGAAGCGAGCTCGCTGGCCATAAGCGGAGAGGGCGCGGAATTGCGCCACCAGTTCGTCATGCACCGCGGCCTTGCGCTCGGCCGGCAACGCGATCGCAGCGCCGTCGATCCTGATCGCCGGCGAATCACGCACCCGGCGCTCCAGCGAATCCCCCCCCAAGGGCATCGACCCGTCG
>NZ_JBELIE010000252.1:0-2454 GCF_042091075.1 Sphingomonas sp.
GACCGTGGACTTTTCACGGGCGACGATCGCGGTGAAGGCGGGAACGCAAACGCTGACCGTATCGAATGTCACCTACGACAATGACGGCTACGGCCTGCCCAACAACCTGCAATTCGCGGTCGCGGGGTTACAGAACAATGTCCAATATGACGTGACGATCACCAACGTGATCGTGCGCGGCGCGGCGCAGAGCTACAGCTACTCGTTCCGAACGGTCAGTTGACGTCGTCCCGAGCCGCGCCAGTCAATAGGGCGGCTGATGCAGTCCGGCGGGCGAGGTGGTGAAGATCTCGCACCCGCTTTCGGTGATCCCGATCGAATGCTCGAACTGCGCCGACAGGGAGCGATCGCGCGTCACCGCGGTCCAGCCGTCGTCAAGCAACTTCACGTCGGGGCGGCCGATGTTGATCATCGGCTCGATCGTGAAGATCATGCCGGGGCGCAGTTCCGGCCCGGTGCCGGGGCGACCGACATGGACCACCTCGGGCGCGTCGTGAAACAGCCGGCCCAGGCCATGGCCGCAGAAATCCCGCACCACGCCATAGCGATGCGCTTCGGCATGACGCTGGATGGCATGCGCCACATCGCCCATGTGGTTGCCCGGCCGCGCCTGTTCGATGCCCAGCATCAGGCATTCGTAGGTCACCTCGACCAGCCGGCGGGCCTTTAGCGGCACCTCACCGATCAAGTACATGCGACTGGAATCGCCATGCCAGCCATCGACGATCGGGGTGACGTCGACATTGACGATATCGCCGGACTTCAGCGTCTTGTCAGACGGAATGCCATGGCAGACGACATGGTTGATCGAGATGCAGCTGGAATGGGTATAGCCGCGATAGCCCAGCGTCGCGGGGACTCCGCCGCCCGCCAGGACGAAATCGTAGATCAGCCGGTCGATCGTCGCGGTCGTCACCCCGGGCACCATGTGCGGCACCAGCATGTCCAGCGTTTCGGCGGCCAGCCGTCCTGCCTTGTGCATCCCCGCGAAGGCATCCGGCCCGTGCAGCTTGATGGCGCCGTTGCGCCCGAGCGGCGCATCACTGGTGACGGTCACATATTCGGTCATCGCGCGGATATAGCGTGACGCGGGCGCGATTGCGAGGTTATGCCGACGCCATGCAGACCGAACGTATCTGGACCGCCGCGCTGATCGTCATCGGGGACGAGATCCTGTCGGGGCGAACGCAGGACCGGAACGTCGCGCAACTGGCGAGCTGGCTCAATGTGCAGGGCATCCGCCTTGCCGAGGTGCGCATCGTGCCTGATCGCGAGGAGGCGATCGTCGAGGCGGTCAACATCCTGCGGGCCCGCAACGACTATCTGTTCACCACCGGCGGGATCGGTCCCACGCATGATGATATCACGGTCGATGCGATGGCGGCGGCGCTGGGGGTCGGCGTCGTCCACCACCCCGCCGCGGTGGCGGTACTCGAACGCTATTACGCCAGTCGCGGCGGCATCACCGAGGCGCGGCTGCGCATGGCGCGCGTGCCGGAGGGGGCGACGCTGATCGAGAACCGGCTGACCGGCGCACCGGGTATCCGCTACGGGAATATCTTCATCATGGCCGGGGTGCCCCACATCACCGCCGGCATGCTCGATGCGTTGACCGGCACGCTGGAGGGTGGGCGCCCGGTGGTGAGCAAGACGATCGGCAGCTGGGTGGCCGAAAGCGAGATCGCCGATGTTCTGCGCGCGGTGGAAAAGGCGCATGACGGCGTGGCGATCGGCAGCTACCCCTTCTTTCGCGAGGGCCGTACCGGCGCGAATTTCGTGGTGCGCTCCCCGGACGAGGCGCTGGTCGATACCTGTCTCGCCGATCTGACGGCGCGGTTGACCGAGGCGGGTTACGCGGTGGCGGCGGGCGGTATCTGACGCCGACGGCGCCTTGCCCGCATGGCAATGAAGCTGGTGAACCGAAGCGGCACGGGTGGAAGGGGGAGAGGAAGCGCAACCGCGCCGCCTCCCCCCGTCATTGCGCTCAGAAGCCGCGACGCAGCGTAACGAACCACTGACGCGGCGCGCCGGCCAGCAGCGTTTGATTGTCGCCGCTGGCGGTGTAGCCGTTGGTGCCGACCGTCGAGATATATTGCTTGTCGGTCAGATTGGTGACGCTTCCCTCGATCGCGAACCCGCGGAAGAATCCGAAGCCTTCGCCAAAGCGGAAGCCGATGCTGGCATCGACCAGCACGCGCGCGCCCGCCGACTGATCGTTGAGATAGGTGAAATAGCGCTTCGACATATAGTCGGCGCCGACACGCGCGAAGATGCGGCTGTCGTCATAGACCAGTTCGCCCTTCGCCATATGCTCGGGCGTGTCGACGACCGTCTTTCCCTTGGTCGCGGTAAGGATCGCGCCGTTCGCGTCGACGACGTTATCCAGATAGCGCGCCTTGTTGTAGGAGTAGCTGGCGAAGGCGGTCAGCGGCCGCATGATCCGGTAGAAGGCGG
>NZ_JBELIE010000089.1:0-8114 GCF_042091075.1 Sphingomonas sp.
GATCCCGGGCGTGACGAATGGCCGCGCCGGATCGGGCCGCGCCATGTGGCGGATCGGGCGGCCGCCCTTCATCAGCAGCGCGAGGAAGCTTTCGGCGAGGCCGTCGGCGGTTTCATTGTCGATCACCGGGCCCATGAACGGCGGCGGCGTGTCATGCGGTGCACCGACGATCAAGCGGCCGACCAGACGCGCCAGTTCTGCCAGCAACGGTTCGGCGAGCGAATCCTGGACGATCAGCCGCCGTGCCGCGGTGCAGCGCTGTCCGGCGGTGGCGAAGGCGGACTGCACGATCAGGATCGCGGCGGTATACAGGTCGGGCGTGTCCCACACGACGATCGGGTTGTTGCCCCCCATCTCCAGCGCGAGGATCTTTTCGGGCGTGTCGGCGAAATGCCGGTTGAGCGCCAGCCCGACACGCGCGGAGCCGGTGAACAGCAGCCCGTCGATCCCCGGATGCGTCGCCAGCGCGCGCCCCTCCGCCGGGCCGCCGACCAGCACCCGCACGGTATCCTCCGGCACGCCGGCGGCATACAGGCAATCGACCAGGAAGAAGCCGCTCGCCGGAGTCTTCTCGGACGGTTTGAACACCACGGCATTGCCCGCGATCAGCGCCGGAATGATATGCCCGTTGGGCAAATGCGCAGGAAAATTGTACGGGCCCAGCACTGCCAGCACGCCGTGCGGCTTGTGCCGCAGCGCGACACGGCTGTTCATCGGCGCCTCCATGCGCCGCTGGGCGGTGCGCTCGGCATAAGCCGTCACCGAGATATCGACCTTGGCGATCACGCTGTCGACCTCGGCGCGCGCTTCCCACAGCGGCTTGCCGGTTTCGCGCGCAATCAGGTCGGCGAAGCTGTCGCTGCGCTGTCGCACGACATTGGCGAAGCGGCGCAGCGTTTCGATGCGATAGGCGAGCGATTTGGTCGCCCAGGGCAGGAAGCCGTCGCGCGCGGTGGCGACCTCGAGTTCCACGTCCCCCGTGGCGCCGCGCCACAATTCGTTGCCGGTCGCGGGTTCGAAGGAGATCAGCGCTGCCATCCTCGCCTCTTAACCGTGCTTCGCGGTGCAGCGGAAGAGGCGTGTTACGCCAGCGCGGCCCCCATTGCCCGGATCGACGCAATCTTCGCGTCGAAAAGGGACCAGTCATCGTTCGCCGCGATCGGGGCCCAGATCGCCTCGACCTCATCGATCAGCATCGCGCAGGGTGCTCCCCGCCAATAGGCCGCATCGCGCGCGGCGCGCGGCGCGAAGAGCTCCAGCGCCGCCCGCGCCTCGTCCCATATCGGGCCATAATGCGCCGGAAGTGGCTGGGCGAACGCATCGAAGAAGACCTGATCGATCTGTTCCCCGGTCTGCCGCAGCGCGCGCCCGATCGTCTGCACCAGCGCGCGGTCACGGTCGGGATCGAGCGGTCGTCGGCCGAGCCGCCACAGCAGCGCTTCCGCCACCGCGGCTTGATAGACCGTGCCGAACCGTTCGAGTTCGGCGATCATCGGTTCCGCGTCCACGATCGGACGCAGCGCCACGGCCAGTTGCATTGCATTCCAATTGATCGCTTCGGGCTGGCGACCGAAAGCGTAGAGGCCAGAATGGTCGAAATAGGCTGCGGTAAAGCCCGGATCCCAGGTCGGCGCGAACCGCCATGGCCCGTAATCGAAGCTCTCCCCGGTGACATTGATATTGTCGGTATTGAGCACGCCATGGACGAATCCCGCCGCCATGTAGCGCGCCGCCAGCCGCGCGGTGCGGTCCACCACCAGCGACAGAAGCCGCAACGGATCGTCGCCCGGCTCGTCATACAGGTGGTGCAGCACATAGGCCGTCAGCCGGCGCAACCCATCCTCGTCCTGCTCATAGGCGAGCCGCTGGAACGTGCCGATACGGATATGCCCGTGGCTCAGCCGCACCAGCACCGCGGAGCGGGTGGGGGAGGGCTCGTCGCCGCGATCGAGCGCCTCGCCGGTCTCGATCAACGAGAGGCTTCGCGATGTCGGCACGCCCAGCGCCTCGAGCATCTCCGACGCCAGCACCTCGCGCACGCCGCCCTTGAGCGTCAGGCGACCATCGCCGAAGCGGCTCCATGGCGTCTGCCCCGACCCCTTGGTGCCGAGGTCCATCAAGCGTCCGCCGTCATCGCGCAACTGAGCGAAGGTGAAGCCGCGCCCGTCGCCCAGTTCCGGATTGTAGGTGCGGAACTGATGGCCATGATAGCGGAGCGCCAGCGGCTGTTCCAGGGAACCGGCGAGCGGCGCGAACCGCCCGAAATGAGCGATCCATTCGGCGTCATCGAGCGTCGCCAGCCCCACCTGGGCGGCGGCGCGATCGTTGCGGAAGCGTAGCCGCGTCTCCGGAAAGTCGGCGGCCTCGACGCGATCGTAGAAGCGGTCGCCGAGCGTCAGCAGCGTGCGTTCGGGTTGATATGCTTGCGGGTCGAAGGTCATGCCGCGATATGGGGCACGCCCAACGCCGGGCGCAACCGTCGCACATGAAGGGGCGTGACCACATGGCAGCGTATCGCGATCTGTTCTGGTGGTCCGCGGACGGCATCCGCCTGCACGCGCGGGACTATCCCGGCCCGGACGGGGCGGATGCACCGCCGGTGCTGTGCATGGCCGGCCTGACTCGCAACGCACGCGACTTCGCCGTGCTGGCCGAGCGGCTAAGCGGATCGCGACGTGTCCTCGCGATCGATTTCCGGGGGCGTGGCGAAAGCGGCTACGCCAAGGATCCGATGACCTATGTGCCGCTCACTTACGCGCAGGACGTCGCCGCGCTGCTCGCCGACCAGTCGATCGATCGTTTCGCCGCGATCGGCACGTCGCTGGGCGGGATCGTGACGATGCTGCTCGCGGGGATGCTGCCGGGGCGGATCGCCGGCGCGCTGCTCAACGATGTCGGCCCGGTGGTCGAACCCGCCGGCCTGTCGCGAATTCGCGGCTATGTCGGCAGGTCAAGCACCTGCCCGACCTGGATGCATGCCGCGCGCGGCATTCAGGAGGCGAACGGCGATGTCTATCCTGACTGGACGATCGAACAATGGCTGGCGATGGCGAAGCGCGTGTACCGCCTCAATTCGTCGGGGCGGATCGTCCTCGATTATGACATGAAGATCGCCGAGCCGTTTCGCCTGCCCGGCGGCGAGGCGGGGCCGGACATGTGGCGCGCGCTCGCGGCGCTGGGGTCCGCCCCGGTGCTGATCGTGCGGGGCGAGCGATCGGATATCCTGTCCGCCGCGACCGCGCAGCGGATGGTGGAGCAAATGCCCCGGGCCACGCTGGTGACGGTTCCGGCGATCGGACATGCGCCCACGCTGGAAGAGCCTGCACTGCAGCCGGTGATCGATGCGTGGCTCGACGAAGCGCGTTGAGCCACGCATCGGGCGGAACCAGCGACTCCACTCGGGCGTCTCGCGGAGACTGATCTCCGGGGAACGCCAATGACCGATCGATCCGACGCGCATACCGCCGTACTGCCGCTGACCGGGCGCCGCGCGATCGTCAGCGGCGGTTCGACCGGGATCGGCCGCGCGATCGCGGTGCTGCTGGCAAGCGAAGGCGCGCACGTGTTTATCGGTGGCAGCCGGCAGGCGCATGTCGACGATGCGCTCGCGCGGATTGGCGAGGTCGGGCGCGGAGACGGCGTCGCGATCGACCTTGCCCGGGAGGACAATGTCTCAACCTTCGTCGACCGCGCGAAAGAAGCGCTGGGCGGGGTCGATATCGTCGTCGCCAATGCGGCGATCGGGGCGGGCGGGTTGACCGAAATGGATGAAGCCGGGGTTCGCGAGGCGGTTTCGCTGAACTTCACCCATTATCTGCTTCTCGCGCAGCGCGCCGCGGTGGAAATGCCCGCGGGCGGGGATATCGTCCTGATCGGATCGATGAGCGCCTATGTGCTCGGGCCGCATTCGACGGTCTATGCCGGGATCAAGCAGGGCGTGCAGGGCGTCTCGGTCGCGCTGCGCCGCGAACTCGGGCCGAAGGGAATCCGCGTCGCGCTGGTCGAGCCGGGGATGACCGGGTCGGACATGCAACTGCCCGATCTCCCGCCCGAAAAGCAACGGGCGCTGATCGCGGAGGAGAAGATGCTGCGCGCGGAGGATATCGCGGTGGGCGTCCACTTCCTGCTGACCCAGCCGCGCCGGACGGTGATCCAGCGGCTGACGATCAGCCCGCGTGTGCAGGACGAGGAATGAGGACGATCGCATGACCCGCTCGTTTCCGCACGACGCCCTGGTTTTCGGGCCGGACGACATCGATCTGACGCGCTCGCCACTGGCGGGGAAACTGGAAGCCGAAACCTATGTGCTGGGGGCATTCAACCCGGGGCTGACGCGCTTGCCGGGCGGCAACCTGCTGATGATGGTGCGCGTGGCGGAGGCGCTGCGCCATCCGATCCACGATTCGCATATCCATGCCATCCGCTGGGAGGAAGGCGGCTATCGCCTCGACGCCTGGCCGCTGGCACTGGTCGACACCAACGATCCGCGCAAGTTCCTGATGCGCGGCGGGGGCTGGCGGGTGATGGCGCTGACGTCGCTATCGTGGCTGCTGCCCGTCGAGCTGGACGGCGACGGGCGCAACGTGGTGGCGGTCCATTATGACCGCGCGATCGCGCCCGCGGCGTCATATCAATGCTATGGCGTGGAGGATGCGCGGATCAGCCGCGTCGACGGGCGCTATTACATGACGACCTGTTCCGTCAGTCCGGAACGCCATTCGACCACCCTCTATACCAGCGACGACGCGATCGCATGGACGCTGGAGGGGATCGTGCTGGATCATCAGAACAAGGATATGCTGATCTTCGAGGGCAAGGTCGGTGGCCGCTTCTGGGCCCAGACCCGGCCGCTAGGGGACCTGTATTTCGCCTACCCGCCCGGCAGCGAGTGGCGCGCGGGGCCGTCGATCAATCTCGCCTCTTCGCCCGATGCACTGCACTGGAAGCCGTACGATCGCCCCGGCATCCGGCCGCATGCCGCGACCACCGCGACCGCGCGGATGGGCGGCGGCGCGCCGCCGGTCCGCGCGACGATCGGCGGTCGCCCGGGCTGGCTGTCGCTATGGCACGGTGTCGAGCCCTCGGGCGTGGTCGGCATCTACCGCACCTATTGGTCGCTGCTCGATGCCGAAGATCCGTCAGTCACGCTCGCGACCGACCATGAGGCGCTGCTCGAACCGGCACCAGCGCTGACCGAGCCGCTCAAGGACCGGATGTATCTGGATCAGGTGGTGTTCACGACCGGCCTGATCGATGGCGGCGCGCAGTGGATCGTGGCCAGCGGCGAAGCCGATCTGGCGTGCCGCATCACCCATATTCCGAAGGAGGCGATCGGCGGCTGAGGCTGCGCGACCGCAGCGTGCGCCAAGGGCAGGTGCGCGGTCGATCGTCACCGGCTATGGGGCGGACATGGCACGACCCCTGTCCATCCTGCATCTCCATTCCACGTTCGATCTAGGTGGAAAGGAAGCGCGCGCGGTGCGGCTGATGAACGCATTCGGCGATCGCGCTCGGCACGTCATCGTTTCCGCGATGCCCGACCGGATGGGCGCGCGGGCGCGTATTCAGAAGGGGGTCCGCTATGAAATCGCGCAGGATGCCCCGCCGCTGACCGGCAGGCCGTCGGTCGCGCGCTACGAGGCGATCGCGCGCTACATGCGCGGCTTCGATCTGGTGCTGACTTATAATTGGGGCGCGATCGACGGGGTGATGGCCAAGCGCGTGTTCGGCCGGGGCACGCCGCCGGTCGTCCATCACGAGGATGGCTTCAACGAGGACGAGGCCAACGGGCTGAAGCGCGAACGCAACCTCTATCGCCGGCTGGCGCTGGGCGCCGCGGCGGCGCTGGTGGTGCCCAGCCGCGCGTTGGAGACGATCGCGCTGGAGACGTGGAAGCAGCCCCGCGCGCGCGTGCACCGGATCGCCAATGGCATCGCCACCGCGCTCTACGCCGGGAAACCGGACGCGAAGGCGATTCCCGGGTTCGTCCGGGACGAGCGCGAATTGGTGATCGGCAGCGTTGCCGGGCTGCGGGCGGTAAAGGATCTGCCGCTGCTGGTGCGCGCGGTCGGGGGCCTGTCGGCGCGCTTTCGCCTGGTGATCGTCGGCGAGGGGCCGGAGCGTGCCGCGATCGAACAGGCCGCGCTGGCGATGGGGATCGACGATCGCTTGGTACTGCCCGGCTTTCTGGAACGGCCCTATCATTTCATCGGCCATTTCGACTTGCTCGCATTGTCGTCCCGCTCGGAACAGGCGCCGATCGCGGTGCTGGAGGCGATGGCGGCGGGGTTGCCGATCGTCAGCCCCCGGCTTGGCGACATTCCCGATATGGTCGCGCCCGAAAACCTGCCGTTCCTGCCGGAGCATCGCAGCGAGCTTCACCTGCGTGACATGATGCAGGCGCTGGCGGGCGACCGTGAGGGGCGGCGGCGGATCGGCGCGGCGAACCAGGCGAAGGCGCGGGCGGAATATGACGAGGGGGCGATGATCGCGCGCTACACCGCGCTATATGCCGATGCGGTGGGCCGGCCCGGATGTCTCGATTGAGTCGCAATTTTGTCGCGTTGCGGCCCGATTGCTCTATACGGGCGGTTATCGTCATCTGTTCGAAACGGGAAACTCTGTGTTCAAGGGTCTGAAGCCGATCGTCTATGCGGGCCGCGAAGTGTGGCCGCTGGTGGAGGGCGGTAAGGGCGTTGCTGCGACCAATCATGCCTCCGCCGGTGCCTGGGCGGCGGCTGGCGGTATCGGTACGGTATCGGCGGTGAATGCCGACAGCTACGATCCCGACGGCAAGATCATCCCGCAGATCTATCGCGCGCTGACCCGGCGTGAGCGGCACGAGGAACTGATCGCCTATGCGATCGAAGGCGCGGTGCAGCAGGTGCAACGCGCGTGGGAGATCGCTGGCGGCGCCGGCAGTTGCCGGGGCGCGATCAACATCAACGTCCTGTGGGAAATGGGCGGCGCGCAGCGCGTGCTGCAGGGCGTGCTGGAACGGACGCGCGGCCTTGTCTCCGGCGTCACCTGCGGCGCGGGGATGCCGTACAAGCTGAGCGAGATCGCGGCCTCCTACAACGTCAACTATCTGCCGATCGTCAGCTCCGGCCGCGCGTTCCGCGCATTGTGGAAGCGCGCGTATTCGAAGGTGGCGGATCTGCTGGGTGCGGTGGTGTATGAGGACCCGTGGCTGGCGGGCGGGCATAACGGCCTGTCGAACGCCGAGGACCCGTTGAAGCCGGAGGATCCGTATCCGCGCGTCAAGGCGCTGCGCGATACGATGCGCGAGGGCGGTATCCCCGACAGCACGCCAATCATCATGGCGGGCGGCGTGTGGTATCTGCGCGACTGGAACGACTGGATCGACAACCCCGAACTTGGCCAGATCGCCTTTCAATACGGCACCCGTCCGCTGCTGACGCAGGAAAGCCCGATCCCGGAAGGGTGGAAGGCCAAGTTGATGGAGATCGAGGAAGGCGAGGTGTCACTGCACCGCTTTTCCCCGACCGGCTTCTATTCCTCGGCGGTGCGCAATCCGTTCCTGCGCCAGTTGGAGGAACGCTCTGACCGGCAGATTGCCTTCTCGACACAGGAAGCGGGGGACCATGTCTTCCAGCTCGACGTCGGGGTGAAGGGGAAGAATTTCTGGGTGACGCGCAACGACCTGCTTCGGGCGCGCCAATGGTTCGGCGAAGGCTTCACCGACGCCCTGAAAACGCCGGACAACACGCTGGTCTTCGTCACTCCCGCGGAAAAGGTCGAGATCCGCAAGGATCAGGCGGACTGTATGGGCTGCCTCAGTCAGTGCCTGTTCTCGAGCTGGGCGGATACCGAGACGAATTCGACGGGCCGCCTCGCCGATCCGCGCAGCTTCTGCATCCAGAAGACGCTGCAGGATATCGCGCATGGCGGCGATACCGATCGCAACCTGATGTTCGCTGGCCACGCGGCTTATCATTTTAAGCGTGATCCGTTCTATTCGAACGGTTTCGTGCCGACCGTGAAACAGTTGGTCGATCGGATTCTGACCGGGGATTGATGAACCGCGCTGCGCTCGCCGAAACCCTCGACAGGGTGGCCGGGGTGCTGGCGTCGGCACATGACGATTGGTGGGT
>NZ_JBELIE010000089.1:8124-13026 GCF_042091075.1 Sphingomonas sp.
GGCGCTGCACGGCGCGATAACCGACGTGTCGGATATCGATATCCTGGTCAGTCAGCGCGACGGCGTCACCCTGATGACCAGGTGGCATGGCGGGGTCACGATCGGCGCAGCGAGCGAACGTTTTCGCTCGACACCCTATGCCCGTCTGGCGGGCGCCCCTTTGCCGATCGAGGTGATGGGCGATCTGGCGGTTTCCGTGGCGGGGGGCTGGCAGCGGGTGGTGCCCGCGACGCGCATCGCCATTCGCGGCATATTCGTTCCCGCGCGGACCGATCTGGTCGACATCCTGTATCTGTTCGACAGGCCCAAGGATCGTCGGCGGGCCGCGCTGCTGATATAGCTGTCGCGGCCCGCGCGCGGACGATCAGTCGACGACCGTGCCGACCACCGCGCCGCCGACGCCGCCCACTGCTGCGCCTTTCTCGACACTGCCGCCAGTCGCCGCCGCGACACCGGCACCGCCCGCGCCGCCGATTGCCGCGCCACGCAGGGTCGAGCAGGCGGACAGCGATACCGCCGATGCGAGCAGAAGAGTGGAAATGGCGATCGTCTTCATGGATGCGGCTCCCTTATGGTGACGCTCGACCAATGCGACATCGCGACATGGGTTCCGCCAGGCAATCCTTCGTCACGAACATGGCGTCGCGACACAATTGGCGCGCTCGTAACGTTTCGACATCTGCGTGTATGGTGCCGCCTCCACATCGCCAGCGTCTTCAGGAGACGCGCGATGTTTCACGATCACCATGCCGATTATCACGCTGCCCGCGCCGAGGCGGAGGCGATCCGGGCGATCCGCGCCGACGACCCCGTCGTGGCGGCGGTGCACCAGGATCTGTGCCTGCGCTACAGTGGCAGGGTGATCGCCGCGTTGATCCTTGCCGGCGTGGACCGGATCCGCCGCGAATAGCGGCGCATCATGGCGGGGATCAGACCCACCCCTCCAGCACCTGATCGGGCGGACGGTGGCCGTCGGCCCACATGCGGATATTGGCGATGACGCGCTCGCCGCTGGCGACCCGACCTTCATAGGTGGCGGAGCCCATGTGCGGGGTCATCACCACGTTGGGCAGCGCGAGCAGCCGCGGATCGATCTCCGGCTCATGCCGCCAGACATCCAGCCCGGCACCCGCCAGCCGCCCCTGTTCCAGCGCTTCGACCAACGCATCCTCATCCAGAATGCCGCCACGGCTGGCGTTGATGACGAAGACGTGCGGCCGCAACAGGCCGATCCGTCGCGCATCGATCAGGTCACGGCTGTCTGCATTGAGCGGCGTGTGGATCGTCAATATGTCGATCGCGGCCAGCATCTCGTCCAGATGAGGATGCCATTGCGCGCCAAACTCGGCCTCTACCACCTTGGGCAGGCGATGCCGGTTGTGATAGTGAATCGACAGCCCGAACGCCCGCGCGCGACGCGCGACCGCCTGGCCGATGCGCCCCATGCCCACGATGCCCAGCGCCTTGCCGCCGATCCGATAACCGAGCATGCCGCCGGGGCTCCAGCCCTTCCACTCGCCCGACCGCACCAGTTTCTCGCCCGCCGCCAGCCGGCGCGGCACTGACACGATCAGCGCCATCGTCATATCGGCGGTGTCCTCGGTCAGCACGCCGGGAGTATTCGTGACGATGATGCCCCGCGCCCGCGCGGCGCGCAGATCGATGTGGTTCACGCCCGCGCCGAAATTCGCGATCAACCGCAGTCGCTCGCCCGCCTGCTCGATCAGCGCGGCATCGATCGTGTCGGTCACCGCCGGCACCAGCACGTCCGCTTCGCGCATCGCCGCAGCCAGATCGTCTCGTGACAGCGCGCGGTCGCCGCGATTGTTGCTGGTGTCGAACAGTTCGTCGAGGCGGCGCATCACCACCTCGGGCAATTCGCGCGTGACGATCACGCGGGGGTGCGCGCACCGGCGCATGCCTGCCGCGGGCGGACTGGCCTTCTCGCTGTTCGGGGTCTCGACCATCAGCGGGGATTGGCGCAGCGCCGGTAATGCGTCAACGGTTGATGCCATCACGATCGGGCGGCTACAGGGCGGACGATGATCTGGGCGGACAGGATGGGGGCAGGCGCATGCGGCGGGTGATGGTGGCGATACTGGCGATGTTGGTCGCCGTGCCGCCCGCCGCGGCGGCGACCGAGGAGAAGAAGCCGCCTTATTATGCATCACTGGCGCCGGCCCGCGCCCGGATGCGCACCGGCCCGGGACGAACCTTCCCGGCGAGCTGGCTGTACGTCCGCGCCGACCTGCCGGTGCGCGTCGTCGCCACGTTCAAGGAATGGCGGAAGGTCGAGGATCCCAGCGGGACGCAGGGGTGGATGCTCGGCAACCTGATCAGCAACCGTCGGACCGCGATCGTCCAGGGCGGCAGCCCCGCCGAGATGCGCGATCGCCCGGGCGGCCCGCATATCGCCTATCGCGCGGAGCCGGGCGTGATCGGGCGGCTGAGCGCCTGTGCCAATGGCTGGTGCCGTTTCGACGTACAGGGGCGGACAGGCTTCATCCAGACCGATCGCCTGTGGGGCGTCGATGCAGGCGAGACTTTGCCATGACCTTCATGCTCGACGGTTTCGATACCGATCGCTTTGTCGCCGCGACGCTGGCCGAGGATGTCGGGGCAGGGGACGTCACCTCCGCCGCCGTCATCCCCGCCGACGCGCGGTTCGTGGCGGTGATGGACAGCCGCGACGCGATCACGGTTTGCGGGCTGGATCTCGCCGCAGCCTTTTTCGCCGCGCTCGATCCCGACGCGACGATCGAGCCGCTGGTCCGTGACGGCGATCGCGTGGCGGCGGGCACCGAGCTGATGCGTATCACCGGGAACGCCCGCGCGCTGCTGACGGCGGAGCGGTCGGCACTCAATACCGTGCAGCATCTCTCGGGCATTGCGACGCTGACCGCCGGTTATGTCGATCGCATCGCCGGCACGGGGGCGACGCTGCTCGATACGCGCAAGACGATCCCCGGACTGCGCCGGCTCGAAAAATACGCCACGCGCACCGGCGGCGCGACCAATCATCGCATGGGCCTGTGGGATGCGGCGATGATCAAGGACAATCACGTCGCGATCGCGGGTGGCGTCGGCCCCGCCGCCGCGCGCGCCAAGGCGGCGGGTATCGCGACGATCATCGTCGAGGTCGATCGCGTCGATCAGATCCCCGCCGCGATCGAGGCGGGCGCGACACACCTGTTGCTCGACAACATGCCGCCGCCGGTGCTGCGTGAGGCGGTCGCCCTGGTGGCGGGGCGCGTTCCCACCGAGGCGTCGGGCGGGGTCACGCTGGAAACGATTCGCGCCATCGCCGAAACCGGCGTCACGTTCGTCAGTGTCGGGCGCATCACGCAGTCGGCGCCGGCAGCGGATATCGGGCTCGATTTCGCCGCGCTCTGATCCCCCTTGCGTCACCGAAACCGTGGGCGCAGGAGCGGAAGAGGCCCGCTCCGGGGCCAAGAGGATGTGATGTGACCCGGCCGCCGTCGATCAAGCGCTTCGAACGTTTGTACCTCGCCTCGTTTGGGCTCAGCCTGATCGGCTGGGCGACCAGCTGGCCGTCGATGGCGGCGCGGCTGGCCAGTGATCCGCGCACCGTCGGTTATGGCTGGTTCCTGCCCGCTGCGCTGGTGCTGAGCGCCGCGATCACGCTGGCGCTTTGGTGGAGCATTACCCGTGGCGCCAGCCGGCTCGCGAAGTGGATCGTCGTCGTGCTCACCGCGCTGGCGGTGCTGCGTCTGCTGATCAGCCTGCCGTCCGCTTTGCAAGGCAGCGGCAGTATCGGTGCTTTATTGCTGATGCTGGGGACGGTTGGGCTCAGCATCATGGCGGCGTTGCAGCTGTTTCATCCGGATTCGCGCGCCTGGCTGGGCGAAGATGCGGCGGAGGATGCGGCATGAGGCGCCTGCTGTCGATTGCGCTGCTGACGACGGCGCTGCTGCCCGGCGCGGCTGGCGCTCAGGCGCTGACGTGCGAGGTGCCGACGACCATTCCGCGCCCCAAGCCCGATCTGCCGACCGCATCGCAGCCTGCTCGCCGCCTGCCGATCGGCGGCTATACGCTGGCGATCACCTGGAGCCCGGAATTCTGCCGCACCCGCCGTGATGATCCAGCGGCGCGCCTTCAATGCGGAACGACGAACCGGTTCGGTTTCGCGTTGCATGGCCTGTGGCCCGACGGGGTCGGCAAGGACTGGCCGCAATATTGCCGTGCCACCGCGATCCTGCCGCGGCATGTGATCCGGCAACATTTGTGCGCCACACCTTCGCCCCAGTTGCTGCAGCATGAATGGGCGAAGCACGGCACCTGCATGACGGGGTACACCCCGCAGCGATATTTCGCGCAATCGACCGGCATGTTCGCGCGGCTGCGTTTCCCCGATATGGCGGCGCTGTCGCGCGGCCCTGTCACCGCCGGACAGCTCGCCGAGGCGGTGGCGGCAGCGAACCAGGGCATCCGCGCCGAGATGATGCGGATTACTACCACACGGCAAGGGTGGCTGGACGAGATCTGGCTCTGCACCGACATGTCGTTCCGTTACGTCGGTTGCCCGGGGCATCAGGGCGGGGTCGCGCCCTCCACACCGATCCAGATCTGGCGCGGCGGCCGGGGCTGACGCGGGACGGCGTTTCGGCACGCCCCGGAAATGGGGCGAAGGCTAGCGCTTGCGCGTCAGTTCCCGCATCGCATCATCGAGCCCCGCCAGCGTCAGCGGATACATGCGATCGTTCATCAATTCCTTGATGATCTTTGCCGATTGCGAATAACCCCATTGGGCCTCTGCCACCGGGTTCAGCCATACCGCGGCGGGGTATGTGTTCGTCAGCCGCTGCATCCACAGCGCGCCCGCCTCGTCGTTGAAATGTTCGACCGAGCCGCCCGGATGGGTGATCTCATAGGGGCTCATCG
>NZ_JBELIE010000090.1:0-12998 GCF_042091075.1 Sphingomonas sp.
GGCCGCTGTTCCGGCTGATCGGCAATCTGGGCGAGCGCGAGATGTTCGTCTTCGCGGCGCTGTTCACCGTCATTGCCGCCTCGGCGTTGATGCAGGCGCTGGGCCTGTCGGCGGCGCTGGGCGCGTTCGTCGCGGGTGTGATGCTGGCGGACAGCCCGTATCGGCATGAGCTGGAGGCCGATGTCGAGCCGTTCCGCTCGATCCTGCTCGGTCTTTTCTTCCTGGCGGTTGGCATGATGCTGAACCTGCAGGCGATCGCCGACCGCCCGCTGTTCGTGGTCGCGATGGCCTCCGCGCTGATCGCCACCAAGGCGGGGATCATCACGCTGATCGGGCGGGCGTTCCGGATGGAATGGCGGCAGGCGCTGGCGCTCGGGCTGTTGCTCAGCCAGGGTGGCGAATTCGGTTTCGTGCTGCTGGCGCAAGCGCAAAATGCCTATCTGATCGCGCCCGAGGCGGCGAGCCTGTTCGGCGCGATCATCACGCTGTCGATGGCGACGACGCCGTTCCTGATGGCCGCCACCCGCGCCTTTCGGGCAGAGCCGGTCGCCCATGACGAGGAGCGCGATGGCCCCAGCGCCGACGGCGCCAATGCGATCATCGTCGGCTATGGCCGCTTCGGCCAGACGGTCGGTCAAATGCTGATCGCGCAGGACATCCCCGTCACGCTGATCGACACCGATATCGAGATGATCGACATCGCCGGCGAGTTTGGCGCGAAAGTCTATTATGGCGACGGCACCCGGCTGGACCTGTTGCGACAGGCCGGCGCGGCCGATGCGGAGCTGATCCTGTTCTGCATGGATGGCGATCAACTCGATCCGGCTACGCTGGAGGCGATCCACGAGGCGTTCCCGCGCGCATCGCTGTATGTCCGCGCCTATGACCGGCGTGCGTTGGTCAAGCTGAAGAACGGCCCTGCGCGCTATGTTGTGCGGGAGGTGCTGGAATCGGCGATCCGTATGGCGCGGTTGGCGATGGACGATCTCGGCATCGCGCGTAGCGATATCGATCGCGCCGAGGATATGTATCGCGCGCGCGACAAGGAGCGGCTGCGCATCCAGATCGAGACCGGCGATCTTCGTGCCGCCCGCGCGCGCGTCGCGGCGGAACAACCCTGGGGCGACGGACCGACGACATGAACCTGATACTGATCCTGGCGGCGCTCTCGGGCGCGATGGCGGTCGCGGCGGGCGCGTTCGGGGCGCATGGCGCCAGCGGCGCGGCGGTGGAGTGGCTGAAGACGGGTGGTCATTACCAGTTGATCCACGCGATCGCGGCGATCGTCGCGCTGCGGCTCGATGCGCGTGGCCCTGCCTGGCTGTTCGTCGTCGGCGCCGCGATCTTCGCCGGGACGCTGTACCTGATGGCGATCGGGCTGCCACGCTGGCTAGGCGCGATCACCCCGATCGGCGGGGCGATGCTGATCGCCGGCTGGCTGTGGCTGGCGTGGATCGCCGCGCGCGGCGGCGGATCCTAGCGTACCGAGGCGGCGGGCTGCGCGGCGGAGGCTTCGCCGGGATCGGGGTTGCGAATGGACGGACGCAAACGCGCCAGACTGCACAGCCCGGCCATCAGCGCCAGACCGGCCGCGACCAGCGGCGGGGTCGAGCCGGATCCCACCCCGATCGCGAGCAGCGCGGCGACCAGCGTTGCGCCGGTCGTCTGCCCGACCAGCCGCACGGTGCTCACCAGTCCTCCGGCGGCGGCGACGCGCGTGCGCGGTGCCGAGCCGATGATCAGCCTGGCGTTGGGCGGCAGGAAGGTGCCGAAGCCCGAACCGCACAGCGCCATCCGCCACGCAATGTCGAAATAGCTGGGATCCGCCGGCATGAACGCGATCAGCAGCAACGCCACGATCGAAATCGCCATGCCGATCCCGCCCAGCAGCCCGGCGGGAATACGGTCGGACAGCCAACCGGTGAGCGGCGCGACGATCATGTTGGTGAGTGGCCATGGCGCGATCGCCGCGCCCACCGCGGCGGCGGAAAAGCCATATTCATGCGTCAACCGGAACGGTGTCGACAGCAGAAGCGTCATCGAGGCGGTGAAGGCGGTGAAGCCACCCAGCGTCGACAAGGCGATCACCGGGCGCGACAACAGGTCGATCGGCAGGATCGGATTGGTCGACCGTCGCTCGCGCCGCACATAGACGACACCGACCAGGGCGCCGAGCGCGACGATCGCGGCGGAGACGACCGGGCTGTCGCCATGAACGCCGCTCTCCGCCCCGCCGATAATCAGGCCGAACATCGCCGCGCACATCACCGCGCCCTGCACATCGAAATGACGGTCACGCGGCTTCGGATCAGGAAGCGCGCGCCCGAACAGCAACGAGGCGACGGCGAACGGAATCGCGCTGGCGAATACCCACGGCCAGGGCGCGATCGCGAGCACCAGTCCGCCGATCGTCGGCGCCGCCGCGGCGGAACTGGAGACGATCACCGAGTTGATCCCGAGCCCGCGACCCAATTGGCTGGCGGGATAGGTGTGACGGATCAGCGCCGACGCCACCGCCAGGGCGCCGGCAGCCCCGATCGCCTGCGCCGCACGCACCACCAGCAGGAAGGGCAGGCTCTTCGCGAAGAAACATAGCAGGGTGGCGATCGTGAAGATGATCTGGCCGACCTGATACATGCGCTTCAGCCCGATCCGTTCGCCCAGTCCGGCGAAGGGCAGCATCAGCATCACCAGCATCAATTGATAGACGGTGACGATCGCGACGACCGACGACGATTCGACATGCAGGTCACGCGCGATCGTCGGCAGCGCGACATTGGCGACCCCGCCGTCGATGATGACCAGCGCGGTGCCGAAACAGAGCGCGGCGATCGCGGCATAGCGGCGCGGCGGGGGCAATCCGTCGGGAAGCGACGCGGGGGCGGGAGGAGCATGCGCGGAACGATCGGCCATATGATGCCCGAATAAGGGAAACGCCGGCTTGTTCCAGCATCGCCGCAACCGCACACTGTCGGTTTGTGCGCGCTACGCGATTTGTCGGAGAATCATCGATGCGTTTCCTCGCCGTGAAAACAGTTTGGCTGGGGCGGCAATGGCGCTTGCCGCCAGCACCGCGCACGCGCAGACCGCCGCGATGACCAACGCGACCGACGACCCGTATCTGTGGCTGGAGGACAAGGACGGCGCCAGGGCGCTGGCCTGGGTAGAGGCGGAGAACAAACGCACGCTGGCGCGCCTCGAAAGCGATCCGCGCTATGCCACCTTTTATCACGAAGCGCTGACGATCGCCTCGGCGGAGGATCGCATCCCGATGCCGGGCCAGTTGATGGGGCGGATCGTCAATTTCTGGCGCGACGCCGCGCATCCGCAGGGGGTGTGGCGATGGACCACCCCGGAGGATTATCGCAACCCTCAGCCGCAATGGCATATATTGCTGGACCTCGATGCGCTGGGAAAGGCCGAGGGAAGGAAGTGGGTATGGCACGGCGCCACCTGCCTGCCGCCCGAGGAACGGCTATGCCTGGTTGCATTGTCCGAAGGGGGCGAGGACGCGCAGACCTATTGTGAATTCGATCTCGCCGCCGGTCGTTTCGTCGACGGCGGCTTCGTGCTGCCGACGTCGAAACAGGGCGCGACCTGGATCGATAGGGATACGCTGCTGGTCAGCCGCGACTGGGGGCAGGGGACGATGACAGCGTCCGGCTACCCGTTCGTCGTCAAGATGGTGAAGCGCGGACAGCCGCTGGATCAGGCGCGCGAGGTGTTCCGTGGCGAGCCCGGCGATCAGCTGGGCACTTATGCCGGCACCTTTACCGACGGACAGGGACACCGCGCCGTTTTGATCGAGCGCCAGAAAACGTTCTTCGGCAGCGACAAATTGCTATGGACCGCAGCGGGCGTGCGACCGCTGCCGATCCCCGCGCGCGTCCGGGCCACCGCGCTGCTCGACGGGCAGCTGATTTTTGAGACGAGCGAGGCCTGGGGAGCGGTGCCGGCCGGGGCGCTCGCCGCCGTACCGCTGACCGCGCTGGAGCGGGGGGAGGCGACGCCGCGGGCGATCTTCACCCCCGCCGCGCGGCAGGCGGTGGCGGGGGTCGATTCGACCCGGCATCACCTGGTAGTCCAATATACCGACAATGTGCGGGGCCGTGTCGCGGTGCTGACCCCTGGTGACGGTGGCTGGACACGTCGCGACATGACGTTGCCCGACAATATGATCTTTGGCGTTATGGGCACGTCGGATCGTAACGACCGCGCCTATCTGGCGACGACCGGCTTTCTGACCCCGACGACGTTGGTGGAAAGAGATGTCGGTAGCACCGCCGCGCCGGTGCCGGTGAAGGCGCTTCCGGCGCGCTTCGATGCGGATGGGCTGGCGGTTGACCAGTTCGAGGCCACCTCCAGCGATGGCACGCGCATCCCGTATTTCGTCGTGCACCGCCGCGATGCCGTGGCCGACGGCAACACGCCGACGCTGATGACCGCTTATGGCGGTTTCGAGCTACCGATGCTGCCCAGCTATGCCGCGACCGTCGGCAAGCTTTGGCTCGAACGGGGTGGCGCCTATGTGCTGGCGAACATTCGCGGGGGCGGCGAATTTGGCCCGGCCTGGCACGATGCCGGGCGCAAGACCAAGCGTCAGCTCATCTATGACGATTTCGCCGCGGTCGCGAAGGACCTGATCGCCCGCCGGCTGACCAGTCCGGCCAAGTTGGGCATTTATGGGGGGTCGAACGGTGGCCTGCTGATGGGAGTGATGTTCAACCAGCACCCCGATCTGTGGAAGGCGGTGACGATCCAGGTGCCGCTGCTCGACATGCTGCGCTACGAACAGATCGCCGCCGGCGCCTCTTGGGTGGATGAATATGGCTCGGTCGCCAACCCGGCGGAGCGGGCGTTCCTCGCAAAAATCTCACCCTATCATAACATTCGCAAGGGCGTGGGCTACCCCGAACCCTATATCTGGACCACCACGAAGGACGATCGCGTCGGGCCGCAGCATGCCCGCAAGTTCGCGGCGCGGCTGAAGGAATACGGACTGCCGTATCTCTTTTTCGAGGACACCGCGGGCGGCCATTCGGGCGATGCCGATATCGCACAGGGCGCCCGTCTGCAGGCTTTGCAGATGACCTATTTCGCGCAAAAGCTGTGGGGCGACGTGACGTCCGCACGATAGGGCGGGCGCGCCCCGCGATCCGGGCGGGGACCGCGTCGCATGTTGGAACGCTCCGTTTCGCGTACCGTTCTTGCTGCGACGCAGCAGACTGCGATATGGAACGGCAATGGAATCCGAGACGATGAACCGCTCCGCCACCGCCGTGCCCGACACCGTTCCGCTCGTCTTCGAGGCGATCGTCAAGCAACAGGCGATCGCCGCGACCTACAATCGCGGGGAAGTCACGCTGGCGCCGCACATCCTGTACACGAAGCACGGGGAGATCTATCTCGACGCGCTGACCATCGAACGTGATGGCCAGCCCCCGCGCGAGGCAAAGATCGGCGCGTTCAAGCTGACCGGGCTCAATGCGTTGCGGATCACGCCGCGCCGGTTCAAGCCCAGCGAGCTGTTCGTGGCGGGCGACGCCAAATATGACGGCGTCACCTTGCTGGCGGTGGACGTCTGACCGCGGACGAGGGCCGCACGCGCCGGATCGCGCGCTGGCTGCTGATCCTCTTCTATCTTGTCGCTGCCATCGCCCATGGGGCCGCCACCCCGGCGATGGTGGCGATCATGCCGCGCTGGGTGCCGGCCCCGACGCTGGTGGTGATCGCGACCGGGATCTGCGAGGCGCTGGGCGCCGTGGGATTGATGACCCGGCGCTGGCGCGTGGCGGCCGGGTGGGGGCTCGCCGCTTATGCATTGTGCGTGTGGCCCGCCAACGTCCAGCACGCGATCAACGACCTGTCGCGCGGCACCGGACTGCCCCTAGCCTATCATGCGCCACGCCTGCTGTTGCAGCCGCTGATTATCTGGTGGGCGCTATGGGCAAGCGGCGCGGTGCGGCCGCGACGGAACGGATAGCGACTGCCGCTATCCGAGCGCGTGCGACGTACCGGATTCGACGCCGGCACGGCATGACGCCTTGATCGTCCATCAGCCGGCCGAGACGAAACTGTCCATCACGCGCTTGCGCCCCGCCTGCTCGAAATCGATCTCCAGCTTGTTGCCCTCGATCTCCGCGATCGTGCCATAGCCGAACTTCTGGTGGAATACGCGCTGCCCCAGGGCGAGGTCGTCACGCCCCTTGTTGCCAAGGCTCACCGCCGAAGCGCGGCTTTCGACGATCCGGGCGGGTTCGCGGGTGAAGGTGCGGCTGGACCAGTCGCCACCGGGCTTGCCGCTGCCGGCGACGTTGAGCGTCCCCGCCGCGCGCTGCCAGCCCGGCCCGCGCCCGGCGCCCCGTCCGACATTGGCGAAGGGATCGGCATGTTCGGACCAATTGGCGCGCCACAGGCTCTCGCCCCCCGACATGCTCGTCTCGCTTTCGACATGCGGCGGGGGCAGCTCGCCGACGAAGCGTGATGGGATCGAACTGGTCCATTGGCCATAGATGCGCCGGTTCGCGGCATGAAGGATCGTCGCGCGCCGCCGGGCGCGGGTGATCGCCACATAGGCGAGGCGCCGCTCCTCCTCCAAACTGCGCGTACCGCCCTCGTCGAGCGCGCGCTGCGACGGAAACAGGCCTTCTTCCCATCCGGCGAGGAACACCGTGTCGAACTCCAGCCCCTTGGCGGCATGGATCGTCATGATCGTCACCTTCGGATCCTCGCGTGTCGCCTCATTGTCCATCACGAGGCTGACATGTTCGAGGAAGGCACCGAGATTCTCATATTCTTCCATCGCGCGGACAAGCTCGGACAGGTTCTCCAGCCGCCCGGCCGCCTCGGTCGATTTCTCCGCCTGCCACATGGCGGTGTAGCCGCTCTCGTCGAGGATCTGGCGCGCCAGCTCGGGGTGCGGCAGATCGCGTGCCATGTCGCGCCAGCGCGCGATATCGCCGATGAAATTGCCGAGGCTGCGACGCGCCTGCGGCGTCAGTTCGTCGCTGTCGAGGATTCGCGCGGCGGCGAGCATCAGCGGCAGCGACTCGGCACGGGCGAGCTGATGCAGTTTGGCGATCGCCTTGTCGCCAAGCCCGCGTTTGGGCGTGTTGACGATCCGCTCGAACGCCAGATCGTCGGCGGGCTGGTTGACGACCCGCAGATAGGCGAGCGCATCGCGAATTTCGGCGCGTTCATAGAAACGGAAGCCGCCGATGATGCGATACGGCAGGCCGATCGAGATGAAACGGTCTTCGAACTCGCGGGTCTGATGCTGGGCGCGGACGAGGATCGCGATATCGTCGAGGCTGGTGCCCGATCGTTGCGCCGCCTCGATCTCGTCACCCACCCGGCGGGCTTCCTCCGGCCCGTCCCACACGCCCAGCACCCGGACTTTCTCGCCCGCGTCCAGCTCGGTCCACAATTCCTTGCCCAGCCGCCCGCCATTATGCGCGATGACTCCGCTCGCGGCGGCAAGGATATGGGGGGTCGAGCGGTAGTTCTGCTCCAGCCGGATCACCTTCGCGCCGGGAAAATCCTTTTCGAATTTAAGGATGTTTTCCACCTGCGCGCCGCGCCAGGAATAGATCGACTGATCGTCGTCGCCGACGCAGCAGATGTTCCGCCGCTCCTGCGCGAGCAGCCGCAGCCATAGATATTGAACCGAATTGGTGTCCTGATACTCGTCCACCATGATGTAGCGGAAGCGCTGCTGATATTGTTCGAGCACCGCGCGTTCGCGCTTCAGGATGACCAGCATGTGAAGCAGCAGGTCGCCGAAATCGCAGGCGTTCACCGCCTTCAGCCGGTCCTGATATTGCTGATACAATTCGCCGCCACGGCCGTTGCCGTAGCGTTCGCTTTCGCCAGCATCGATCTCCGTCGGGGTAAGCCCGCGGTTTTTCCATTCGTCGATCAATCCGGCGAGGCTGCGCGCGGGAAAGCGCTTCTCATCGATATCGGCGGCCAGGATCAACTGTTTCAGCAGCCGTAGCTGATCGTCGGTGTCCAGGATCGTGAAATTCGATTGCAGCCCGACCAATTCGGCGTGGCGACGCAGCATCTTCGCCCCGATCGCGTGGAAGGTGCCGAGCCACGGTATGCCTTCGACTGCTTCGCCGACCAGGCGGCCGACTCGCTCGCGCATCTCGCGCGCGGCCTTGTTGGTGAAGGTGACCGACAGGATCTCCGACGGCCACGCCTTGCGCGTATATAGCAGATGCGCGAGCCGCGCGGTCAGCGCGGCGGTCTTGCCGGTCCCCGCGCCGGCCAGCACCAGCACCGGCCCATCGGTGGTGAGCACCGCATCGCGCTGCGGTGGATTGAGCGCGGCGAGATAGGGCGGAGCGTCGATGGCGTCGGGAAAATCGGTCACTCACGAACAGTTAGGGAACGTCCCCGCCGCGGGCAAGACGCTTGCGAATCTCGGTTGCCTGTGAGAACGTAACGGAAACGAGATGGGGAGATCGGCGATGGAATGGGTCGGCGGATGTCATTGCGGAGCGATCCGATACGTCGCATCCGGCGAGCCGCAGCATCACGCGATCTGCCATTGCGACGACTGTCGCCGCTGGTCAGGCGCGCCGATGATGGGCTGGATCGCCTTTCCACAGGATGCTGTGACGATCGATGGCGAACCAGCGACCTATGCGTCGTCCGAGTTCGGCAGCCGTAACTTCTGTGCGGCCTGCGGGACGGGCCTCTTTTATCGCAACGCGCGGATGTTGCCGGGAATCATCGATATCCAGTCCGGCACGCTCGATCGGCCAGGTGACGCCGCGCCGCAGGCGCAGATCATGGTGAAAGATCGGCTGGAATGGGCGCCGACGATCGCCGCGCTGCCGGCATTCGCACTTTATCCGGGCATGGATGGCTAGTGGGCGTTGCCGCCGGCACGGTGATCCGGTATCCGATGTTAACGACAGTCATCAAAACGTAATGGATTAGGCCGACAGGCCGGCATCATGACCAGCAATGTCCTCGCGGCGATCCCCTCGGAGCCCTCCGCCGCCGCTCGACGCTTCGACAAGCCGGCGCATCCGTTGGCGCGCGTGCTGTTCTTCGCGCTCGTCGTGGCGGGTTTCGTCTATGCCGGCGCCAGCGTCGTCTGGGATACGCAGCAGGTGGGGGAACAGCTCGCCGGCGGGGTGTTCCTGTTCCTCGCGCTGGCGTTGCTGATCGCGCTGGGGTTCGAGTTCGTCAATGGCTTCCACGACACCGCTAACGCGGTCGCGACGGTTATCTATACCAACGCGATGCCGGCGCATTTCGCCGTGGTCTGGTCGGGATTCTTCAATTTTCTCGGCGTGATGCTGTCATCGGGGGCGGTCGCCTATTCGATCGTCACGCTGCTGCCGGTCGACCTGATTCTGAATGTCGGGTCCGGCGCGGGATTCGCGATGATCTTCGCGCTGCTGCTCGCTGCGGTCGCGTGGAACCTCGCGACCTGGTATGTGGGTCTGCCCAACAGTTCCAGCCACACGCTGATCGGGTCGGTGCTCGGCGTCGGCCTGGCGAACCAGTTGATCAACAGCGGCACCAGCGGCACCGCCGGCGTCGACTGGAGTCAGGCCACGAAGGTATTGACCGGGCTGTGGATGGCGCCGTTGATCGGCTTCACTGCCGCCGCGCTGTTGCTGCTGGTGTTGCGTTATGTGGTACGCAATCCACGGCTGATGACCGCGCCGGAGGGCGATGCGCCACCGCCGACGGGGATACGCGCCTTGCTGATCTTCACGTGCACCGCGGTATCGTTCAGCCATGGCTCGAACGACGGACAGAAGGGCATGGGGCTGATCATGCTGATTCTGATCGGCTGCGCCCCCACCGCCTATGCGCTGAACCGCACCTTGCCCGCCAGCGATACGCCCGCCTTCGTTGCCAGCGCGCAGGCCAGTGCGCAGGTGCTTCGCCAGCAAGGCGCCGCGCCGATGGCGATCGATAACGCGCGGCCCGTGCTCAAATCCGCGCTGGAACGGCGCGCATTGGTGTCGCCGAACGCCTATGGTGCGATCATCGCTGTATCGCAGGACCTGTCGCAGCGCGTGCAGGGCTATGGCGCGCTGAGCCGCGTCCCCGCATCGGCGGCGGAAAATATCCGCAACGACATGTATCTCGTGCTCGAGTCGATACGGATGGTGGGCAAGTCGCCAGCCGCCGGCCTCAGCGATCCCGAGAAGGCGGCGTTGGGCGACTATCAGTCGCGGCTGGAGAAGGGCACGCGCTACATCCCGTTGTGGGTGAAGGTGGCGGTCGCGCTGGCGCTGGGGCTTGGTACGATGATCGGCTGGAAGCGGATCGTCGTGACCGTCGGAGAGAAGATCGGCAAGCAGCACATGACCTATGGCATGGGCGCTTCGGCCGAGCTGGTCGCGGCGGCGACGATCCTCGCCGCGGATCGCTTCGGCCTGCCGGTTTCGACGACGCATATTCTGTCGTCGGGCGTGGCGGGCGCATCCGTCGCCAGCGGGCACGGATTGCAGCGCCGCACCCTGATACAGCTTGCGGCGGCATGGCTGCTGACGCTGCCGGTGGCGATGCTGCTGTCGGGGCTGCTTTACTGGGCGTTGCTGGTCGTGGTGCGCGGCGGAGGCTTCTGACGCGGACATTGTCCGCTCATCGGATCATCGAGCCAGGAAAAGCCGGGGCGGCGTTATTGGCCGCCGCCCCGTAGTTCAGGGAAAGATCGGGCGAGGGGGTCGTCCCGATCGGGACGGCGCCAAATAGGGGGAGGGCGCCGCCATCGCCGTCCTAGCGATCCAACATTGCTCCTTTATGTCGTTCGCTCCAGCAAACGTAACCGGCGCGACATTTTTGGGCGTTGACGATGCCGGGCGCGGGTTCGATGAGCGGACATGGCCCATGCTCTCTCCGCCGCCCCCGCGGCCGCGCCTGCCTCCCACCGCCGGATCCTGCTCGCGAGCCTCGTCGGCACCTCGGTCGAATTCTACGACTTCTATATTTATGCGACCGCCGCCTCGCTGGTCTTCGGGCCATTGTTCTTTCCGGCAAGCAGCCCGTCGGCGCAGTTGCTGGCGGCCTATGCCAGCCTCGCGGTGGCATTCCTCGCCCGTCCCGTCGGGGCATGGGTGTTCGGCCATTACGGCGATCGCATCGGCCGAAAGTCGACCCTCGTTGCCAGCCTGATGCTGATGGGGGGATCGACGCTCGCGATCGCCTTTCTGCCTACTTATGCCGATGCGGGCTATCTCGCACCGCTGCTGCTGTGCCTGCTGCGCTTCGGGCAGGGCTTCGGACTGGGCGGCGAATGGGGCGGCGCGGCGCTGCTGGCGGTGGAGAATGCCCCCGCCGGGCGCCGCGGCCGTTATGGGATGATGCCGCAACTGGGGGCGCCGGTCGGCTTCATCGCCGCCAACGGGCTGTTCCTGCTGCTGGGATGGTTGATGACCCCCGCGCAGTTCCTCTCCTGGGGCTGGCGCGTTCCGTTCCTGCTGTCGATCGTGCTGGTCGGGCTGGGGCTGTGGGTGCGGCTGAAGATCGCCGAAACCCCGGCGTTCGCGCGCGTGCTGGAGGAAGGACCTCCCCCGGCGGTACCGATGCGTGAGTTGCTGCGCGAGCATTGGCGTGCCGCACTGGGCGGGACGCTCGGCGCGGTGGCGTGTTTTGCGGTCTATTATCTCGCCACCGCCTTCGCGCTTGGCTACGCCACGACGGTGCTGGGCATCGATCGCCAGACGTTCCTCGGCATGCAGCTCGGCGCGGTCCTGTTCATGGCCGCGGGGATCGCGCTGTCGGGCGAATGGGCCGATCGCACCAGCCCGGGGCATGTCCTGACCTGGGGGTGCGTCGGCGCGGTCGTGGCCGGGTTCGCGCTGGTGCCGGGGCTGGGGTCGGCGGAACCGCTGCCGATCTTCGCCAGCCTGGCGTTTGCGCTGTTCGTGATGGGGTTCGTCTATGGCCCGCTGGGCGCCTGGTTACCGGGGCTGTTCCCGGCGAGGGTGCGCTACAGCGGGGTCAGTCTTGCGTTCAACATGGCAGGGATCATTGGCGGCGGCCTGACCCCGGTTGCGGCGCAGGCACTGGCGGAACGCGGCGGTCTGTGGCCGGTCGGTGGCTATCTGGCGGGTATGTCGCTGTTAAGCTTGGTCGCGCTGCTGTCGATGCGGCCGCGCGGCGGAGTGGCAGCGCCTCATTCGCTCTAGGCCCTCATCCGGTTTAGGCCCTCATTCGGTTTAGGCCCTCATTCGCTTTAAGCGAGGCGCAGCAGCGTCAGTCGCGCTCGTCCGTGAATGCGATCAGCGTCGGGAGCGAAGCCCGCCACATCGACCGTCTCCTCGCGGGCGGTTTCGATCGATACCCAGGTGGCGGGGCCGATCCAGCCGAGCCGAGCAAGCTTGTCGGCCGCCACCGCGCCCGCGCCAGTGCCATAGGGCGGGTCCATCATCACGATATCCAGCGGCGCGCGTGCTGGCCCCAGCGTCAGCACGGAGGCAGCACGAACGTCGGCGCCGGGCGCGCCCAGCTTCGCGATATTGGCGCGCAAGGCATCGAGCGCTGGCTTGTCCTGTTCGACGAACAGGCACGATGCAGCGCCCCGCGACAATGCCTCCAGTCCCAGCGCGCCCGACCCGGCGAACAGATCGGCGACCGCCAGCCCCTCGAAGCTGCCGACGCGGCTGGCCAGCATCGAAAAAAGTGCCTCACGCGTGCGATCAGCGGTCGGGCGGGTGGCATCGCCCTTTGGCGCGACCAACGGGCGGCCGCGCCAGGTGCCGGCGATGATCCTCATTTGCCGCCCCCGCGCCGCGGACCACCGCGGGGCTTGGCGTTCGGTTTGGGCTTCGGCTTGGCCCAGCCCGGCTGCCGCTTCAGCTTGGTGGGGCGGGAAGGGGTCGTTTCGGCGACCTCGGGAACTGGTGTGGCCGGGCTACGCTTGACTGGCGGTGTCGTGCGCGCGCGCGGCGCCGTCGACGCTGCGGCGCCGCGCGGCGGCCCGGCGGCAGGACGAGGAGTCGGCGCCCGCCCCGGCGCGCCCG
>NZ_JBELIE010000091.1:0-12997 GCF_042091075.1 Sphingomonas sp.
CCGATCTGTCGGAAGCGGGACGGCCCACCAAGGCGCTGGAGGGCGTGTTGTGGCACAAATTGTCCGGCCCCCTGTCGGCGATGTTGATGCCGCTACTGGGCGCCGTGGCCGCCTTCGGAATCGCGCGATCCGGTGCGCTGTTCATCCGAGCGGTGATCGGCATGGCGCTGGGCTTCGCCTATTTCGTCGCGGATCGCTTCGCGTTGGCCATGGGCAATCTCGGCGCCTACCCGCCGTTCCTCGCCGCCTGGGCGCCGTTCCTGCTGTTTCTGCTGATCGGCGAAGCGGTATTGCTGAGGACCGAGGAATGATCGCCCTCCCCGCGCTGGCGGTCACCGCCCGCGCAGGGTCGCCATCGTCAACTTGCCCACCAGCCCGGGCAATCCTTTGTAATTCGCCTTGTAATAGGGCGAGTCCGGTTCCAGCACCGCGCTCAGCCGGCGGTGCGCCTCACCCAGCGCGTGATAGGGAACCCCCGGCAGCAGATGGTGCAGCGCATGATAGCGGAGCCCGATCGGCGCCCACAGCACCGGCAGCAGCGCGGGCGGCGGTACGTTGACCGAGTCGAGATATTGCGCGGTGACGGTCATCACCTCGCCCTCATTCTCCCACAGATGCGCGACCAGCGTGCGCACCTGGTTGATGAGCGCGACGCCCGAGCCGATCGCCAGGAAGGTGAGGAACGCCGGTAGCGACAACACACCCGTCGCAGTCGCGGCCAGCAGTGTCATCGCCCAGACGCTGGTGATCGCCTCGATGCGGTGCCAGCGCGCCTTCTCCTCGCCCTGCGGCATCCGGCGGCGGAACGATGGATTGATCGACAGCGCCGAATAGCGCGCCACCACGATCTCACGCAGCCGCGGCGACAGCAGCGACAGCGGGGACAGGATCGCGAAGCGGATCAACAGGCCCAGCGGCGCGAGCATCGAGACGATCACGAACACCGGCAACGTCCACGGCTTCATCAGCGCGAGCGGCAGATATTCGGGATCCTCCGACGTGCCATAGCGCGTCTTGGCGTGGTGCAGGTTGTGCACCCCCTCATACATGAACGACGGGATCATCATTGGCACGCCGATCAGCGCATTCCATCCCGCGCGAAAACCCGGCAACGCCGCATGCTTCACATGCGTCAGCTCATGGATCATGCTGAGGCCGCGATACAGCGCGAGGATCGCGACGATCCCCGCCAGCACCGCCCAGCCAGGCGACGACACCAGCACCGCCACGACGAGCGCACCATATCCCACCGCCGACGACGCGATCAGATCCGTCCAGTACAGCGCCGGGCGCGGTGCGACCAGGTCGCGGGTCAGTTCGGCGGCCGCCTTCAGCATCGCCTTGTCATCGGCGATCGGCAGGCGCGCGCGCGCCATCGTGTTGTCGCCCCGCGACAGGGAAAGCGTGGAGGTCGTCATGGCATGGTCCATTAGCGTCACATAGTGGCGAGACGGTGGCTATCACAGGGCGTCATACCGCACCGCGATGGACAAAAGTTCACTCGCCCTGATCGACCGGGCCGTTTACAGACCCGGCATGGCCGAGCTTCGCATCACCCCCGTATCCACCAAGGCCGATCGCAAGCTGTTCGTCGATCTGCCGTTCCGCCTCTATCGCGACGATCCCCATTGGGTGCCGCCGCTGAAGGGCGAGGCGCTGGGGCTGATCACCCCGGAGAAGAACGGCTGGTACAGCCATGCGACGGCACAATTGTTCCTCGCGTATCGTGGCGATCGCGTCGTCGGACGGATTTCCGCGCATATTGATACGCTGGCGCAGGAGATGAGCCCCGTTCAGGGTTTCGGGCCGGGCGCCGGCCAATGGGGCCTGATGGAGGCGGAGGACGAAGCGACCTTCACGGCGCTGCTGGCGCGGGCGGAGGAATGGCTGCGCGCGCAGGGGGTGACGCGCGCGCTCGGCCCGATTTCGCAGTCGATCTGGGAAGAGCCAGGCCTGCTGATCGAAGGATATGATCACGCGCCGACGGTGATGATGGGCCACGCCAAGCCCGCCTATCGCGGCTGGATCGAGCGCGCCGGCTATCTGCCGGTCAAGAAACTCGTCACCTACGAACTGAACATCACCCAGGAATTCCCGCCCCTGGTGAAGCGGATCATTCGTTCCGGCGAAAAGAATCCAAGCATCGTCGTGCGCGAGGTCGACAAGTCGCGTTTCGACGAGGAAGCCGCGATCATCCTCAACATCCTGAACGACGCCTGGTCGGATAACTGGGGCTTCGTTCCGCTCACCCCGCCGGAAATCAAGGACGTCGGCGTCAAGTTGAAACCGATCGTCTTCAACGATCTGATCCGCATCGCCGAACTGGACGGGCGCCCGGTCGCGTTCATGATCACCCTGCCCGATTTGAACGAGGCGATCCGCCCGCTGAACGGCAAGCTGCTGCCGTTCGGCTGGGCCAAGTTGCTGTGGTGGCTACGCAAACCTCGCGTCCGCACGATGCGCGTGCCGCTGATGGGCGTCATCAAGGACTTGCAGGCGTCCCGGCTCGCCAGCCAGCTCGCCTTCATGATGATCGAGGCGATCCGGCAGGCATCGGTTCGGAATTATGGTGCGTCGCGTGGTGAGATCGGCTGGATCCTGGACGACAATCAGGGGATGAATTCGATCGCCACCGCGATCGATAGCAAGATCAACAAGGTCTACCAGATTTACGAACGCGCGCTGTGATATCCGGGCCGGATCTATGATCAGCCGGGTCGATCGAAGGGCGCCGGCCGGATTGACCGGCGCCTTCGATGACCCTCTGCACCTATGACCCTCGTAATGACGATTACAGCGCTGACGGCACGGTGACGCCAACCGCCTTCCAATCCGCGCGCGTGCGGCAACTGCGCTGGATGACCCGCGTGCCGGTGCTTTCCATATCATAGCAATATAACGTGTTCGGGCCGCGCTTCCTGGCCTGTGCCGGCGTCGCCTGATCGGTCGGACTGTCGGAGGCGGCGTGGGTCTCTGCCGCGGCGGGCTTGCCGGCGGCAGCGAACGGTTCGGCGGACGCCGCCGTATTGGCGGCCAGACCGGCCAGGATCGTGAAAGCGAAAACTGACTTCATGCTCTGTCTCCCTGCCCCTGGGTGGGACATGAAACGCAATGCAGACGGCGTGCCAGATTTTACTTTTCTCTAATTACAATAGCTTACATAGAATGACGGTTCGATTACAGGTGTAATCCACCATTTGCCGGGGAGGCTCGCCGGATGTTGGCGCAATCCGCGGCGAGGCCGGGGGTGGGATCGGCCAGCATGTCCCCGCTACCGCAACGTTACCCATGTCGGCGCGTGGTCGCTTGCCTTTTCCCGCCCGCGATATTCCTTATCCACCCCGGCTTCGATCAGCCGATCGGCCGCGATCGGGCTGAGCAACAGATGATCGATGCGAAACCCGGCGTCGCGCTGCCATGCGCCTGCCTGATAATCCCAGAATGTCCACACCCCGCCACGCGGGTGGCGCACGCGCACAGCATCGGTCCATCCCTGTGCCAGCAGGCGGCGATACCCCTGCCGGCTCTCGGGCTGCATCAGCGCATCGGATGCCATCGCCCGCACCGAAAAAACGTCATCGTCATGCGGGATGACGTTGTAGTCGCCCGCCAGCACGACCGGACGCTCCTCGGCCAGCAAGGCCGCTGCGCGATCCCGCAGCCGCTCGATCCAGCGCAGCTTATAGTCGAATTTGGGCCCCGGCTGCGGATTGCCGTTGGGCAGATAGATCGACGCGACCGTCAGGCCGAAGACATCGCATTCAAGGTAGCGGCTGTGCTCGTCCTCCGGCGCCCCCGCCAGGCCGCGCTGCCGCTCCACCGGATCGGCGCCTTTCGCGAGCACCGCCACGCCGTTGAAGCCTTTCTGCCCATGCCACACCGCGCCATAGCCGGCGGCGCGGATATCCGCCTCGGGAAAGGTTTCGTCACTCGATTTGAGTTCCTGCAGACACACCACTTCGGGCTGCTGCTCGGTGAGATATTCGATCAGCCGCGGCAGCCGCGCCTTGATCCCGTTGACGTTGTAGCTGATGATCTTCACCCGCCCGTCCTACCAAGACCGGCAGCCGCGTCGAGCCTTAAACCGAGAAACTGGTGCCGCAGCCGCAGCCGCTCGCCGCATTGGGATTGTCGACCTTGAACGAGGCGCCGCCAAGTGATTCGACATAATCGACACAGGCGCCGCGCACGAGGTCCAGGCTGATGTCATCCACCACCAGTCGCACCCCGTCGGTCTCGACGACGATGTCGCCCCCCTCCGGCGCATCGGCGAAGCCGAAGCGATATTGGAAGCCCGAGCAACCGCCGCCCTCCACCGAGAGCCGCAGGATCGCGGGCTTGTTCTGCCGCGCGGCGATCGCCGCCACCCGGGCGGCGGCGGCGGGGGTTAGCGCGATATCGGATGCCAGCGTGGTCATGGCGACAAGATAGGATGCGTCGGGCGCCAGGGGAAGATGCCGGACGGCGCGACGCCGCCCGTCAATCCTGCGGCAGCGGGCCGCTGCTCGAAACCGGGATCTGCCCCACGGCGCGATCCTGCGCCGCCAGCAGATAGTCGGCGGTGGTCAGGAACGGCACCGGGTTCACCGCGTGGCCGTCGATGCGCACTTCGTAATGCAGGTGCGGGCCGGTCGAACGCCCGGTGGACCCCATCAGCGCGATGAGCTGCCCGCGTTTGACGCGGGTATTGTCGGCCACGATGATCCGCGACAGATGGCCGTAGCGGGTCGCGATGCCCTTGCCGTGATTGATCTCGACCATATTGCCATAGCCGCCCTGCCGCCCGGCATGCGACACCACGCCATCGGCGGTGGCATAGATCGGGGTGCCGGTCGGACCCGGAATATCCACTCCGGAGTGCATCGCCGCGGTGCCACGGAACGGATCGGTACGGATGCCAAAATTGCTGGTAAACTGCAGCTTCTGCACCGGCTGTACCGATGGGATCGCGATCACCCCCTGCTCCAGCCGGTCGAGCTTCTTCCAGGTCATGAACAGCGAACGGAACTGCTGATCGGCGGCGAGATCGGCGCGCGCCTCGGTGCTGTTCACATCCACCAGCGGCCCGCCCATCGCGGAAGCGCCGCCGCGGGCGATCCGCGACGGCGACAGGCCGAGTTGCTGGAGGGTCTGACGAGTGCGCGCGTAACGCTGGTCAAGCTGATGCTGGGCGACTTGCGCGAGCTGCGCCTGGCGCGCCTCGATGCGCAGGAACGGCTTGATCGTGTCGGCCGCCGTGCGGGTGGCGCTCGGGTCGATCGCCAGCGTGGCCAGCGCGAGTTGCTTGCTCTCGCCCTCGCCGGTCAGCGCGGCGGCGAGCAGCGCCTGGCGCTGTTCGATGCGGGTGGCGTGCAACGCGGCCGCCTTGCGGATCGTCGCGACCTTCGACTGCATCTGCGACACGCGCTGTTCCATCTGGGCCAGTCGCGCCTGTGTTTCGGGGGCTGCCGCCGCTTCCCCGACGTGGGTCGCGCCATAGCCGGCGAGGCCGAGCATCATCGCACCGCCCGCCATCAGCACGCCCTGCACCGCGCCACTGATGCGAAGCCGCCGGAGCCGCCGACCATCGTGGAAGACAATGGCCCGTGCCGCGAAAGTGGATCGCAGACGAACGGACGCGCGCGCGATCGGCGTGGAAGAAGATACGTTCATTGAACCCCGACGAAGATCAAGACTGTCGCCATCGAAGCGGCGCTCCGACGGCCCCCCATCCCTACAAACCTTTCCGCCGCGGTGCCGAAGGACGGCGCCGTGCGGACGTCTTTCCTTGCCGGGGAAACGGTTAACGGGGCAAGACCGGTCGTTCACCACCGCGCTCAACCGCCAGAGTCGCACGGTGAGCCGTTGTAAAAAGCCGGATAGTCCATCGCGACGACGTCTGGCACCGTCGCCCCGAACGGGCACGCACGCGCGGTGTGGCTTTTATGCGTCGCGCGCCGCCGCCAGTACCGCCTCGGCATGCCCCGGCACCTTTACCTTGCGCCACGCCCGCAGCAGTGCGCCGTCGGGCCCGAACAGGAACGTCGCCCGCTCGATCCCCATATAGGTCTTGCCGTACAGCTTCTTCTCGCCCCACACGCCGAACGCCTCGGTGACACTACCGTCGAGATCGCTGGCCAGCGCCACCGTCAGCGCATGTTTGGCGGTGAATGTCGCATGTTTTGCCACGTCATCGCGCGACACCCCCAGCACCGACACGCCCGCCGCCGCAAACTCCCCCGCCAGCGCGGAAAAGTCCTGCGCCTCGCGGGTGCAGCCTGGGGTATCGTCCTTGGGATAGAAATAGATCACCAGGGGGCGCGGCAGATCGCGCAGCCGCAGCGGCCGACCGTCCGCGCCGGTCGCGGTCACATCGGGAAGGGTTTCCATGCCACGCTCTCCTGCCAGCAAGCCGTGACCGTCTCGCGCATCCGCGTCAGCGTGGCAAGCACCGCCGGCCAGTCGGGCAGACGCAGCGCTCGCGCGATCAGCGCGCAGCTCGCCATCGCGGCGGGCTCCTGTGCATCGGGCGCGACCAGGCGCAGCGTCACCAGCAGCCGGGTCAACAGGTCATGCGCCGCGCGCACCTCTGGCGACACCGCGCCCGCCGCCGCCAGCGCGTCGATCGCCCGCCCCAGGTCGGGATCGAAGCCGATCCGTCGCGTCAGTTGCGTCACATGGATGGCGAATTCCAGATCGACCAGCCCGCCCGGCAACAGCTTCGCGTCGAGCGGCCCCTGCGCCGGCTTGTGGCGCGCCATCTCCTCGCGCATCGCACGCGCATCGGCGGCGATGTCGTGCACGACGCGCTCGCCCCCCAGCACAGCGGCGATGATCCCGCGCACCTGCGCGCAGGCGGCGGCGGATCCGAACACCGGCCGCGCGCGCGTCAGCGCCATATGCTCCCACGTCCACGCCTCCTCCCGCTGGTAGCGGGCGAAGCTGTCGACGGTGACGACCATCGGGCCCTGATGCCCCGATGGTCGCAGCCGCGTGTCGACGGAATAGAGCGGTCCGGCGGCGGTCGGCACCGACAAGGCCGCAGTCACCCGCTGCGCCAGCCGGGTGAAATAGAGCGTCGCGCCCAGCGGCCGCTCGCCATCAGATTCCGCGATGAAATCGCCGGTGAACAGATAGATCAGATCGAGGTCGGAGGCATGGGTCAGCACCCCGCCCCCCAGCCGCCCGAGCGCGAGGATCACCAGCTCGCCACCCGGCACCCGCCCGTGGGAGCGCGCGAATTCCGCGACGGTCGCGCGCGTCAGCGTGACGATCGCCGCCTCCGCGACGCGCGCATAGCCCGCCCCGGCATCGAGAGGGTCCGCCGCCCCGGCGACGATCTGCGCCCCCAGCGCGAAACGCTTGTCGCCAACGGTGCGGCGAACGTGATCGAGCACCGCCTGATAATCGTCACCCGGCTCGGCGCGGTCCATGTCGGCGGTCAGCGCCTCGACCGGGCCGACCGGATCGAGGGCGCTCGCATCGATCAACCCGTCGAGCAGGTCGGGCCGCCGGGCCAGTTCCTCCGCCAGCGTCGGCGCATGGCTGAGCAGTTCGGCAAGTAATGTCGCCAGTGCGGGGCGCGCCTCCAGCAGCCGGAAGATATTCACCGCGCTGGGCAATCGCTCCAGCACGCGATCGAGCCGGTTGAGCGCCATCGCCGGCACGGGCGACTGCGCCAGCGCCTCGACCAGACCGGGCAGCACCGCCTCCAGCGCGCTTTGCGCCGCCGGGCTGCGCAGCGCCGGATAGCGTCCCTCGCGCCACCGAGCGACATAACGGGCGGCGTCCGCACTGTCGCCGAACCCCATCGCCCCCAGCTCATCGGTCAGCCGCGCCGCGTTGAACGACAGCCCGCTGCTTTGGGCGGGCGCAAGCCGGTCGAAGATCGCCGCCACCCGCTCCACATGAGGCGCTAGCAGAGCGAGCAGCGCATCTCCGTCCGCCATGCCATGCAGGCGCGCGACCTGATCCAGCCCCTCGCCGGCCGGCAGGTGATGCGTCTGACGATCGTCGATCATCTGCACGCGATGCTCGATCGTGCGCAGCAACGTATAGGCGTCGGACAGCGCCACCGCATCCGGCGCCTCGATCCGCCCCGCCGCCGCCAGCGCGGCGAGCGCGTCACGGGTCGCGGGGATACGCAGCGCGGGATCGCGGCCGCCATGGATCAACTGGTGGATCTGCGCGAAAAATTCGACTTCGCGAATGCCGCCCCGGCCCCGCTTCAGGTCGAAGCCGGCACCGAATGCCTGCCCCTGGGCATGATGATCGCGGATGCGGCGGGTGATATCGAGAATCTCCTCGACCGTGCCGAAATCGAGGCTGCGGCGCCAGATGAAGCCGCGGATCGCATCCAGAAAGCGCTGTCCAAGCACGATGTCGCCCGCCGCCGCGCGCGCACGAATGAACGCCGCCCGCTCCCACGGCAGCGCCTGCGATTCGTAATAAGCGATCGCGGCGTCGACCGGGATGACGATCGGTGTCACCTCCGGCGAGGGGCGCAGTCGCAAGTCGACGCGCAGCACATAGCCATCGGCATCGCGCGCCTGCAGCAGTTCCAGCACCCGGCGACCGATCCGGACCGCCGCGTCGCTGACCTCCTCCCGCGCGCGATGCGGCAGCGTATTCGGATCGTACAGGAAGATCGGATCGATATCGGACGAATAGTTCAGCTCGCGGCTGCCCTGCTTGCCCAAGGCGATCGCGGCGAAGCCGCACGGCACGGCATCGGGAGTGCGCTCCGCGATCGCCGTCGCGATCGCGGTATCAAGCGCATCGTCCGCGAAGTCGCTCAATCGGCGCGTGACCTCTGACAGATCGAACTCGCCCGACAGATCGCCCAATGCGACGGTCAGCGCGATCTCCCGTCGTTCCAGCCGCAGCCGGCGCCCTGCCGGCAAGTCAGGCGACGCGAGCGCCGTGAGGGTCGCCTCGCGCCGCGCGATCAGCCCCGCCAGAAAGGGAGCATATTGTTGCGCGCGGGTGACAGCGCCGTTGGCATCGAACGCATTGGTCATCGATCCGAAACCTAATATCTGTCGGATCGTTCTAGCAACATGGTCTATGCCTCGCCCACCTCCGCCGATCCAGCCGCGTCCGGCACGTATGTGGTGCGCGACCCGCGTCGCTCGGATGCCCTGAGCGGTTCGCTGAAGGCGGCATTCCGCCAGGATCAGTCGCTGCCAGGCGACATGGCGCAGATGCTCGCGCTGCTTTCCAAAGTGCCTCGCTAAACCCCGGGGGTTCGGCGAGACGCAAGGGAGCCGCTAGCTTCGTTTCACAAGGATATTGGCGTGTCCGCGATCACTGATCGCGGTCGCGACTCAGTTCATCGACCTCGTTCATGATCGAGTCGAGCGTAGTGCGCGTGCCGTCTACCTCGTGATTGCGACGTGACGACAGAGCGCCGTCGGTCATCAACGCTTCCAGTGCGACGCGCCCGCGCGCCACCCGGCTCTTGATCGTGCCTACCGCGACGCCGCAGATATCGGCCGCTTCCTCATAGGCGAAGCCACCCGCGCCGACCAGGATCAGCGCCTCGCGCTGCGGCTGCGGCAGATGCATCAACGCCCGCTGCATATCCGCCAGTTCGACGTGCTTGTCCTGGCTTGCAGGGGCCGCAAGGACGCGATCGGCGACCAGATCGTCCCATTCGCCCTTAAAGCGCGCGCGGCGCATCTGGCTGAGGAAGAGGTTGCGCAGGATGATGAAGGTCCAGGCCCGCATGTTCGTCCCGGCCTGGAACCGCTTGCGCGCGGCCCATGCCTTCAACAACGTTTCCTGCACCAGATCGTCCGCCAGATCGCGGTTTCCCGACAGCGACCGCCCGAAGGCGCGCAGATGCGGGATCACCAGCGCCAGCTGCTTTTTGAAATCGGGGTCGGATAGCGAGACATGCTCCACCGGCGCGGTAGCCGGCGCATCGTCGTCGCCCGTTGGTAGATGGGTCATGCCGCTCCGTACTGAAGGTGCCACGCCGTCACGGCCGTCTTTCGGGCCACCAAGATAGGTGGCCCCCGACGACTTCGCCAGCCCGTCCCTTAACATCTTGTTAGGACAACAGGATCGCGGCGAAGATCGCAATGACCAGCACCAGGGATGCGATCAGAACGTATCGCGTCACGCCAGGCGTGCTCCCGGCACGCGCCTCGTTGGTATCGAGATGGATGCGATCGTTTTCGTCTGCCATATGATCCCAACCCGTGACGACCGTTTTGGGTCCGTACCGAACCGACGGACCCGTGATGAAGGTAAATTATTCCGCGGGCACCGTGCTCTGGTCGAAGAACAAGGCCTGGCTGATCGCCGCCTTGACGGTGGAACGCTGAAACGGCTTGGTGATCAGGAACGTCGGCTCAGGGCGTTCGCCAGTCAGCAACCGTTCCGGGAAGGCGGTGATGAAGATCACCGGCACGTTGAACTCGGCCAGAATGTCCTTCACCGCATCGATGCCCGAACTGTCGTCCGCCAATTGAATATCGGCGAGGACCAGGCCGGGCCGATCTTCCATTGCCAGCGCGACGGCTTCGTCCCGTGTCACCGCCACGCCGGTTACCTCATGCCCCAGGTCGCGCACGATGGATTCGATATCCATCGCGATGATCGGTTCGTCCTCGATGATCAGAACCCGTGCGCGGGTTTGCTTCTCGATCTCGGAAAGCGCCTCTGCCACCAGCGATTCGACCTCGGCGGTGTCAACTTCGATCAGATAAGCGGCATCCTCGGGCGTGAAACCTTCCATCGCGGTCAACAACAGCGCCTGCCGCGAGAGCGGGGTCATCCGCGACAGTCGCGCCCGCGCGACCGCTTCCTGGTCCTCCGCCGGCTCCGGATCGGGGCCTTCGTCGTAATTGGCCGAATTCCAGATCGCCTGGAACGTCCGATACAGACCCAGACGCGGGTCGACGTCACGCGGAAACTGGTCCGGGGCGGCTACGATCGCCTCCAGCGTGGCACGCACATAGCGGTCACCCTGCGCCTGGCTGCCCGTCAGCGCGCGACCATAACGGCGCAGAAACGGAAGATGCGGCGCAAGTTGTTGTCCGAGCGACATGTGTAGAAAGCCCTCCCTTCGGCGACCGAACGATCGATCGGCGCCGGTATCATCGTAACGATCGTGGACCAGAACGCGGCCGTGGCAAACTGCTTCCCCCCGGTCGGCGATTTTCGTCGCACGTGGTGGGAACCAACGAGCACCTATTTGGTTTCATCGCCAAGCGCTGTCATGCGTCGTTCGCCAGATGGGGTATTACACATGTTCCGATCGACCCGCCCGGCGGTAGGCTGGGGCAGGGTTGTCTTGGGGGGTAAGCGTTGACGTCGGAAAAGAAAGCGCCGGAGAAGCCCAGAAAAGGCACCGCCGCGCAGTCAAAGAATCGAGATATGGGGTCGGCGCTTCGCTCCGTCTATCAAAAGACCGTGGAGGAAGCCGTGCCGGACGATTTGATGGCGCTCCTTGGCAAATTAGACTGAGATATCGTGGCGGCAGAAACCGCCGCTGAGCCGCTGCGAGCGCCAGCGGCCCCGGTCGGCATGGTGGCCAGCTGGCCGACCGGCGCAAAGCTGTTCCTGATCCTCAGCGTCGCACTGCTGCCGCTGGCACTGATCGCGATCTTCGCGACGTTGCGCGTTACCCAGATCGCGGACACCGAACTGCGGTCGCATCTGCGCGTCGCCGCCGCCGAGGCGAGCCGCGCCATCGCGATCGAACTCGTCGGCGACATGACGGCGCTTCGCGTGGCGGTCGACGCGCTCAACACCGACAAGGGCGACGCACCCAGCTGCGCACGAGCGCAGGGGGTCTTCGCGCAGCAATCAGCGGCGGGCACCGGCTTCGTCATCCTCGACCGGCGCGGCCAGCCGATTTGCGGCGAACCGTTCGCTGGGGCAGCGGCCTTCGCGCGGCAGTCCGCGCCCTCGGGAGTCAGCGCGCAGATCGTCGACGGGCGCGGTCTGATGCTGCGGGTCGCAGGGCGCGACAATCGTGTCACCGCCGCTGCCTGGTTCCCGGTCGGCTTCCTGCGACAGATCGGCAAGCCAAGCGGCTTCGCACCTGAATATGGCGCAGCGCTGGCGCTCGACGGTGAGCGGCTCGATCTCATCTCGCTACCCCGCGAAAGCGCGCTGGAACGGCGCGAGAGCGTCCGCAACGATCTGGGCATTGGCGCCCTGACGCTGGAAATGCAGGTCCGCAGCGCTCCGATCGGCTCGCCCCTGCTGGTGGCGCTGATTTTGCCGCTGCTGATGTGGGCGGCGGCGGCGGCGATCAGCTGGTTCGTGGTCGATCGGCTGCTGATCGCGCCGCTGCGTGCGCTACGCGGCAGTATCGCCGCTTATTCGCCGGGCGATCAGCCTGATCCGGCGATGCTGCGGGCCTTGCCTGCGCAAGAGATCCGCGAATTGGGCGACACATTCCGCGCGCTGAGCCGCACCGTCGCGATTCACGAGGCTGGGCTGGCCGAGGGACTGGTGCGGCAGACCAAGTTGACCCGCGAAGTGCATCACCGCGTGAAGAACAATCTGCAGGTGATCGCGAGCCTGATCAACTTCCATGCCCGCGGCGCAAAAAGCGCGGAAGCGACCCAGGCCTATGCCTCGATCCAGCGTCGCGTCGACGCGCTGGCGGTAGTACATCGCTATCACTACGCCGAGATGGAGGAAAATCGCGGCGTCGGATTGCGCTCGGTACTGGGCGAACTTGCCTCCAGCATCCGCGCGACCGCGCCGGAGGGGCAGCGCGTCGACGTCGTTCTCGACATCGATCCCTTCTACGTCACGCAGGATGTCGCCGTGGCGGTCGCTTTCCTGGTGACCGAATTGATCGAGCTGGCGATGACCTGCGCCTCGCATGCGCAGATGCGCATCTCGCTCAAACCGACCGATGACAAGGCGCGCGCGCTGCTGCGGCTTTCCTCGCGCGCGCTGGTCGACAGCGATCCGCTGCGCGACGGGTTGCAGCATCGCTACGGCCGCGTGATCGAGGGCCTGACGCGACAGCTTCGCTCCTCGCTGCAGA
>NZ_JBELIE010000092.1:0-12990 GCF_042091075.1 Sphingomonas sp.
CAGCGCGCGATTGATCGCCTCGCCGATCGTCATCTTCTGGGGTGCGGTCATCGTCCGGTCCTCACGCAATTTCCGGCGCGAACACGTCGCGCGTCAATTCGGCCAGTTCGGGGAAAACCGCCGCGAACGCGGCGGACACCGCTGCGTCGATTTCGGCACCGATGTCCGCCTCGATCGTCTCCAGCGCCGCAGCGTCAACGAAACCGCCGTCGATCAATTGCCGCCGTAACCTGGGTACGGGATCGGCGGCCTGAGCCGTGGCATATTCGGCTTTATCCATGTATCCGCCCGCGTCACCGATCAGGTGCCCATTGAACCGATAGGTCATCGCCTCAATCAACGTCGGGCCGCCGCCTGCACGGGCGCGATCCACCGCCTCGCGCGCAGCGTGGTACATTTCCTGTGGATCGTTGCCATCAACCGTGACGCCGGGCATCGCATAGCCGGCCGCCCGCAGCGAAAGGCGTTCGACGGCGGTCGAGCGCGCCATGGTCGTATGCTCGGCATAACGATTGTTCTGACATACGAAGACGACGGGAAGCTTGTAGAGCGCCGCCATGTTAAGGCTCTCGTGGAAAGCGCCGATGTTCGCGGCACCATCCCCGAAGTTGGCAATCGACACACGCCCCTTGCCATCAAGCTGCGCCGCCCAGCCGAGGCCGTTGGCGATCGGCATCGATGCGCCGACGATCCCGGTCGTCACCATGCATCCCTTCTCCGGAAAGGTCAGATGCATCGGGCCGCCCTTGCCCTTGCAACTGCCCGTTACGCGTCCGGCAAGCTCCGCCCAGAGCAGGTCGAGCGGGAAGCCCTTCGCCACCATGTCGTGGGTGCCGCGATAGATCGTGCAGATGGTGTCATCGTCATCAAGGCACAGCGATACCGCGGCGGGGATGATCTCCTGCCCTCGTGCGCTGTAGTAGGGCGTTACCAGTCTGCCAGCCATCATCTCCTTGATGACACGCTCATCGTTGAGCCGGATCCGTATCGCCAGCCGGTAGATGGCGAGCAGCTGCGCGCCCGTCAGTGCGAGGTCGTTCTCCATCACCCTCTCCCTTCTTGTCCACGGTACAGGTCCCGCGCGATGATCTGCCGCATCACCTCGTTCGCGCCGCCGGCGATGCGGCTGATCCGCGCATCGACATAGGCTTGGGCGATGGGATATTCGGTCATGTAGCCATAGCCGCCGAAGAACTGCAGACACTGGTCGACGACGCGGCCGTTCAGTTCGGTAACCAATAGTTTGATCTTCGACGCATCGACGGCGGACAGGTGGCCGTCCATGAAACGGCGAATGCCCCAGTCCACGAAAATCCGCGCCTGGCTGACTTCGGCCGCGAGTTGCGCAAGGACGAACTGAGTGTTCTGCATGTCGCCCAGCGGCGCGCCGAACAGACGCCGCTCACCAACATAATCGACCGTCCAACGCAGCGCGGCCTCGCAAGCCGACATGCCCTTGACCCCGACCGACAGACGCTCCTGCGCCAGCTTCGTCATCAGCATCCCGAACCCCTGTCCCTCTTCACCGAGGCGATGGCTGACGGGGGCGCGGCAATCGTTGAAGAACAGTTCGGCGGTATCCTGCGCCTTCAGCCCGATCTTCTCCAGCCGACGGCCGCGTTCGAACCCCGGCTGATCGGCGTCGACCACGATCAGGCTGACGCCGCGCGCTCCCGCCGCGGGATCGGTCTTACAGGCGAGAACGATCAGGTCGCATTGGCCGCCATTGGAGATATAGGTTTTCTGGCCGTCGATCCGGTATTCATCGCCATCGCGCACTGCGCGCGTCCGCAACGCCTTCAGATCGCTGCCAGCCCCCGGCTCGGTCATGCCGACGGAACCGATCACCTCGCCCGCCACCATGCGGGGCAACCAGGCGTGCTTAAGCTCCTCAGTACCCCAGGCGAGAATGTAGGGGGCGACCATTTCGGAATGGACCATGAACCCCGGGCCGGTCACGTTGGCGCGCGTGATTTCCTCGATCACCACCACCGAATAGAGCCAGTCGGCACCGATGCCGCCATATTCCTCTGGCACCGTCGGGCACAATATGCCGAGTTCCGCCGCCTTGCGCCAAGCCTCGCGCGGAACGATGCCGTCCTTCTCCCATTGATGGTGATGCGGTTGCAGTTCGCTTTCCACGAAACGGCGGACGACAGCACGAAACTGGTCATGTTCGTCGCTGAAGATGTCACGGTCGACGAGGCTACCGCTCTCATGTGCCACGTTCATCATGGTCGCACCTGTGCCAGCGTTCGCCGCGCCGCCTTCAAATGGGGGATGTCGTACATCTTGCCCTCGATCCCGATGGTGCCCACCGCCGGTGCCGCGTCGAAGGCGGCAACGATCCGCCGCGCGACCGCGATCTCTTCGTCGGAAGGCGAGAAGCTCTCGTTGATCGCTGCCACCTGCGACGGATGGATGGCGATACGACCCGAAAAGCCTTCCGCGCGCGCGGCACGACACGAAGCGCGCAAACCCGCGTCGTCGCGGAAATCGACGTACAATGTTTCGATCGCCGGAATATTGGCAGCATGCGCCGCCATCAGCATCAGCGACCGTACCATCTGGTAGGTGAAGGCCCAGCGCCCGTCGGGGCCGAGGTTGGTACTCGCGCCCATCGCCGCCGCCAGGTCTTCCGCTCCCCAGGTCAGACCAGCAAGTCGTGGCAGGACAGTGGTGCCGAAATCACCCAGCCGGAACGGCGCCAATGGCGTTTCGGTCGCGACCGGAAGGATGCGGATCGCCCCCGGATCGATCCGGCCGCTCCGCTCGAAATCGTCAAGCAGGTGCGATAATTGCGCGACATCATCAGGCCCGTCGATCTTCGGCTGCATGATCCCGTCGGGCACGCCCCCGACGATCGCCGCTAGGTCGAGTGCCGCATCAGGTGTCGAAAGCGGGTTGATGCGCACCCACAGTTGCACGGCGCGGGTGTCAGGTGGACGTGCCGCCAGAAATTCCGCGACATGTTGCCGCGCAAGCGGCTTGTTCGTCGGCGCGACCGCATCCTCCAGATCGAGGATTACCGCATCGGCGCCGCAGCCATCGATCCTGGCGAGCTTCTTCGGGTCGTCACCCGGAACGAACAGAAACGAACGGAGCCCTGTCATGACGGCCGCTTCCGCTGCAATCCCGTGCGGCGGCACGAGGCGACCAGAACATCATCCTGATTATAGGCACGATGAATGAAGGTCACGATCCCCGCTTCCGGGCGTGACCGGGACTCGCGCAATTCCGCCACCTCCGTTTCCACCCGCAGGGTATCGCCGATGAAGACCGGCGCTGGAAAGCGCACCTCGTCCCATCCAAGGTTGGCGACCGCCGTGCCGAGCGTCGTGTCCCCGACCGACACGCCCACCATCAGGCCGAGCGTGAAGGTGGAATTGACCAGGATGCGGCCATATTCGCCCTCACGCATATAATGGGCATCGAGATGGAGTTGCGCCGGATTGTGCGTGAGCGTCGAGAACAACAGGTTATCGGTTTCGGTCACCGTACGACGGATCGCATGACGGAAGGCCTGGCCGACCGTCAGATCCTCGAACCACAGCCCCGCCATCAGTCCATCCGCCCGAGGATCGAAATGGCGGCCACGCCCTGATAGGGCACGCCTCCGAGATTGTGGGTGAGCCCGATCGAGGGCCCCGACAACTGCCGCTCGCCGGCCCGGCCGAGCAACTGGTTATAGACCTCATAGGCCATGCGGAGGCCGGAGGCGCCAATCGGATGACCGAAGCATTTGAGACCGCCGTCGATCTGGCATGGGATCGCGCCATCCCGGTCATAGCGCCCGTCCAGAATGTCGAACACCGCCCGCCCCTCGTCGGAAAAGCCGAGATCCTCCATCGTCACCATCTCGGTAATCGAGAAACAGTCATGCACCTCCGACAGAGAAATCTGGCCCTTCGGATCGCTGATCCCGGCTTCGCGATAGGCTTTCGCTGCCGCTATCCGGGTATTGGCGACATAGCTGCCATCCCAGTCGTTGGTCTGCGTTTCACGTCCGGAACTGGCCGAAAGCTGCAACGCCTTGATCGTGACGAGATCGGTCTTGCCGAGCGCGCGAGCGATTTCGGGCGTGGTAACGATTGCGCAGGCGGCACCGTCCGATACCCCTGAACAATCGAACAGACCTAGCGGGTCGGAGATCATTGGCGCGTTCATGATCGTCTCCATCGAGACGGGCTTGCGGAAATGCGCCTTCGGACTGTGCTGGCCATTGATATGGCTCTTCCACGAAACATGGCTGATGGCCCGCTTCAGATCCTCTTTCGAGGTTCCGTATTTGGCGCGGTAATAGGGTGCGAGCTGCGCGAATCCCGCCGGTGCCGATCCCATGGGCATCCACAGGTCGTTGAATGTTCCCTTGAATGGTGGTGGCAACCCGCCGAAGCCGGTGTCCTTGAGCTTTTCAGAGCCGATCGCGAGTGCGATGTCGACCGCGCCGGATGCCACCGCATAAGCGGCACCGCGCAGCGCCTCCGTCCCGGTCGCGCACATATTCTCGACGCGGCTGACCGGGATCCCTTCCAGCCGCAGCGCCATGGCGGCAGGGATCGCGCTATTGCCGACATTGACTCCGTCACCCCAACATCCGAACCACGCGGCCTCGATCGTTTCACGCTCGATCCCGGAGTCGGCCAACGCCTCTTCGAAGGCTTCTCGCATCAGATCCGGCGATCCGACGTCCCAACGCTCGCCAAATCTGGAGCACCCCATGCCCAGGATGGCGACCTTGTCCTTGATGCCCGTTGCCATGGCTCGATCCTCTCAGGCCGCGCGAAGCGGCGTCGCCTTCCAGAAATAGCGATTGTACCCGCGCTGCCGGTCTTGCTCCTTGATACGGAACACCATCCGCAGCGGCGTGCCCGTGTCGATGCCGCCTTCACCGACGTCGACGAACTCCATCAGCACCCGCGCGCCATTGTCGAAGGTGACGAAACCAACGCGAAGCGGCGGTGCGGGGTGATAGGAAAGCCAGTCGGCCGTCTCGGTCTGGACCTGCGCGGGCACGTCTCGCAGCGGCACCGGCGCCAGCCGCTCCGCCGGCGCGTTGCAGCGCACGCAATATTGCAATTGCGGGAACTGGACGGTGCCGCAGTTGCCGCACTCACCCGCGACGAACGCCTCCATTTGGCCGGCGGAACGATATTGCTCGCTCAGCGAGGTTTTGGAGCTCTTCTCCGCGCGCATCCCCCATTCCATGTCGATCCCGCCCTGAAAGGACAGAAGCCGCAGGTAGCTGTCCGTCGGAACCCCGTCTGCGAGCGATCCGGCAATGCCGCGCGCGGGTCGCGCCGCGACAATCGCATCGGTCGCCTGAAGGACGAGCGCATCGACCCCCTGACCGAAGCCCAGGAGCAAGATCCGCTCGTCGGGTCCGGCGCGTTCCAGAACGGCCGCCAACATCAGCAGCGGATGCGCCGCGCCGCTATAGCCGATCCCATCTTCCAGTCCGCTGGCGATGCTGCCGGTGAACCCCAGCCGCTTTGCAACCGCTTCCGCCGCTCCCTTGAGATAGGAAGGCATGATGAAGTGCTGAATGTCGCCGATCCCCAATCCAGCATCGGCGAGAGCAGCCTGCGCCGCTTCGGGTACGATCCGCGCATAGCCCTCGTCGCGGATCCAGCGTTCTTCCCACTGATAATCGGCACTGGCACCGCTCGCACGGAAATGATCGACGAAAGCATTCGTCCGCGTCGCGCTACCGATCAGTCGCGCCACTACGTCATCCGCCGACACCAGGATAGCGGCCGCCCCGGCTCCGAAGGTAAGTTCCTGAACACTCGCAGGTTTGGCGGACGGATGATCCGAACCAATGACTAATTCGGCCTGGGTCCCTTTCAGCGCCTGCAGCAAGGCGGACGTCCCGGCGCGCTGCGATCCAGCCACGTCCGAGCTGGCGATCTGGTGCGGCGCATCGATTGCCCGGGCGACGATGGCGGCGTTCTGCAGATCCGCGAAAGGCAGGCTGGTGCTGGCGAGGCGCAATGCCGCCACCTTCGATAGATCGCGGTCCGCCAGCGCGTCGCGCGCCGCCTCGACTGCCATGGTGATCGCGTCCTCGTCCCAGTTCGCGAACGCACGCGAGCCCTTCGCCGCAGAACGCAGGCCGGGCATGGCCCAGCGATGGGCGTCGGCGATGATCGCCCGGTCCAGTCGCAGCCGCGGAACATAGGCGCCGAAGGCAGAGATGCCGAATGCGGTCATCTTCTCTTCCTCAGTAAGATTTCGGGAGCCCGAGCTCACGCTCGGCGATGAATGAAAGGATAAGCTGTTCGGTGATGGGGGCGATCCGCATCAGGATCGACTCCCGGAACAATCGCTCGACCTGATATTCGGTCGAATAACCCATCCCGCCATGCGTCAGCACCGCACGGGTGCAGGCATCGAAAGCGGCACGCCCGCCCAGAAACTTGCCGGCATTTGCCTCCGCGCCGCACGGCCGCCCGGCGTCGTACAACCATGCCGCCCGCATGATCGTCCAATAGGCGCTCTCCAGGTAGATCCAGTTTTCCGCCAGGGGATGCTGGATGCCCTGGTTCTGGCCGATCAGACGCCCGAACACCTTGCGCTCGCCGGCATATCGGGCGGCGCGTTGCAGGGCCCCGCGACCCAGACCGACCGCCTCGATCCCCACCAGGATCCGTTCCGGATTGAGACTGTGCAAGATGTAATGGAAGCCTCGCCCCTCTTCACCGATCCGATCGGCATCCGGCACGAAATAGTCATCGAAGAACGTCGCATTCGAGTCGACGGCATTTCGTCCCATCTTTGCGATACGGCGCACCTCGACCTGATCACGGTCAAGATCGGTGTAGAACAGCGTCATGCCGTCGCTCGGCCGGCGACAATCCTCTTTCGGCGTCGTCCGGGCAAGAATGATGATCTTGTTGGCAACTTGGCCGGACGACGTCCACATCTTGCGTCCGGAGATGCGATAGCCGCCGTCCACCTTCGTGGCGAAGGTTGTGATGCTGGTCGTATCCAGTCCGGCGTCCGGCTCCGTCACGCCGAAACAGGCGCGATCGGTGCCGGCAATGAGCGGGCGCAACATCCGCTCCTTCTGCTCCGGCGTCCCGTTGACCACGACGGCATGAGGGCCGAAAATATTCAGGTGGATCGTGGAGGCTGCCGAATAGCCGCCCGGACTGGCCGCCACCTCGTGCATCATGATGGCAGCTTCGGTTACGCCCAGATTGGCGCCACCGACGTCTTCCGGCATGGTGATGCCCAACCATCCCGCATCCGCCATCGCGCGATGAAATTCGAACGGGAAGCTTTTTTCCTCATCCTTGCGGGACCAATATGCGTCGTCGAAGCCGGCGCACACTTTACGGACGCCGTCACGGATCGCTTCCTGCTCTTCGGAAAGCCCGATCTCCATCACCCCTCCGTATCGCTGATATATGGTTTGTCAGCGTACTATAATTGGCGCGCATCAAGCGCAAGAGCGGATTGATATAAATGGTTCGCTAGAGCACGTTCCAGCTCGCCGAGGGAAGCGGATCCATCACTTCGCCGGCGCAGCCGCGCGCGAACCCATGAATTTCCGGACTCCCCCGACGAATGCGTCCGTCGCTACGGCCTCGGCCACCGCGTCCCGCTCGGCGCGCAATTGCATATCCAGGTCGTTCGCAACCGATGCTCGCAGCAGGTCGCGCGTACGCCTGACCGCGTCCGGCGGCAGAGCTGCGACGCGGTCGGCCAACTGACGGGCGGCCTGTTGCAATTCTTCTGCGGCGACGATCCGGCTGATGATGCCAAGCCGCAGCGCCTCCTCCGCATCAATGGTCGCCGCAGTCAGCGCCAGTTCCGATGCCTTGCGGACACCGACCATGCGAGGAAGGAAGTAGGAAAGCCCTCCGTCCGGCGGCAGGCCGAGACGCTGATGCGGAAAGACGAACCGCGTCCCGGGTTCCGCCAACGCGATATCGGCGGCAAGGGGATAGGCAACCGCTGCCCCGGCCACGGCTCCCTGACATGCCACCACTATCGGGCATGGCAATGCGGCCAGTGCCGTAACCTGCCGGCGAGCGCGATCCATGCGGGCATGATAGTCGGCGTGGCGCTCCTCTGCCGTGTGGTTGATCGTCAGCGCGAAGCCCTTCACGTCACCACCAACACAAAAATTATCGCCCTCGCCGCGCACCAGAAGTGCGCGCACGTCAGGGTCGATCGCAACCTGCTCGAAAACGTCCGCCAATTGCGGGATGGCCGCGCTTGGCAGGGCGTTGCCGGCGTCGGGACGATCCAGCGTCAGCGTCAACACCCCGCCAGACGACAGTTCGAGCCGGAATCCGTCCCATGCATGGCCGTAGCCCTCGAACGCCATCCTCGCCCCTCCTATTCCGTGTGCATACGTACTATTTCCACCATAAAGTTTGTCAATAGCGTGGCGCATGCATGCGCGACCCTTGCGTTCTTCCTGCATCGGGCCCACTCTCGGTGGAAAGGATAGTAAGTGAGCGAACATGAGCGCCGAGCCTGACCTGATCAAAGATGCGCCCCGGACGGCCCCCGCCAAGCGCCCCACGGCAAAACAATTCCGGTTCGGCTACCTCATCCATGACGTGTCACGGCTCCGCCGGATCGTCATGGACGATGTGATGCGGCCTTATGGCATCACCCGGTCCCAATGGTCGGTTCTGTCGGCGCTGTCGCGGAGCGGCAACGGCGGCATGACGCAGGTGGATCTGGCGCGTTTACTGGAACTTGGGAAAGTGACTGTCGGCGGCCTGCTCGAACGGCTGGAAACAAGCGGTCAGATCGAACGGCGCGCGGACGATTCGGATGGGCGAGCGCGGCGCGTGTTTATCACCGAGCAAGGGTATGAGACGATCCGCCTGATGATCGCCGTGGCATCCAAAACCAACAAGAAGATGTTGAGAGGACTAAGCGCGGAAGAGGCCAAGATCGCTGAACGCGTGATGTTCAAGATCAAGATGAACCTAAAGGACATTCACCACGAACATGAATTGAGTGGCCAGGCAAGCGAGCCCGCCGTGTTGAAATCCTCTGAGGACGACCTTTGACCGGCATGGACAATCGACCCGTTCACTGATCGAGAAATCAAGGATCAGCGGGGCCGAACCGGACGCCATCCCGGTTTCCGCCGTCTCCGCGGCGAGCGGGTCCGGTTGCCCCCCGGAAAACACGGCTGGGCCGATGAAGGAGTCCCACGGCTGCGGCGTCGCCGCACAAAGGGTCGTCACTTTCATGGCCATCACCGACAAGGCATCTCACCAGGTGACCGCCAACCTACCCTGTCACGGTAGTCAGAAAGATCTTCGTCCCCCCGCCCCCCGATTCCGCTTCAGCGTCCGGTAAAGTCCGGACGACGCTTCTCGATGAACGAGGTGACACCCTCGCGATAGTCTTCGGTGTGGCGCGTCAGCCCCTCATAGGCGACCCCAGCCTCAAACACCGATGGCAACAACTGGCGCAACGCGATGTTCGTCACGGATTTTGTAAACCGTATCGCCGACTGGGCGCCACGCGCCAGCCGCGCGGTGTAGCGGGCGACTTCGTCATCCAGATCACCGGGCGCTACGGCGAAGGCGATGAGGCCAAGCCGCTCCGCCTCACGCGCCTCCACGGCCTCGCCGGTCAACAAATAATGACGCGCCTTGCCGAAACCGATCAGTTGTGGCCAGATCATCGCGCCGCCATCGCCGGCGACAAGACCGACCTTGACATGGGGATCGGCGAACCGGGCACCTTCGGCAGCAAAGACGACGTCGCATAGCAGCGCGATCGTTGCGCCGAAGCCGAACGCATCTCCATTCACCTTCGCGATCACCGGCTTGGGACAATCGAGCAGCGAACTGACGATCCGCCGCATCGTCCGGGCCTCGACGACGAAGGGGGCCAAGCCATCGCGCAACTCGTCAGCCAGCCACTTCATGTCCCCGCCGGCGCAGAAGATCGACCCGGCGCCCGTCAACACGATGACGTCGCTGTCAGGGTCATCGGCCACATCATCCCAGACCCGCGCCATCTCTTCGTGCAAGGTTTGAGTGACAACGTTCGCCCGTTCCGGAAGGTTGATCGCGACGGTCAGCACGCGACCATCGCGACTGAAGGCCAAGGACGAATATCGCGCCGGGTCGAGAGGCGAGCACAATTTGGTCATGCGGCAAATCCCTATTGCGTGACATTGGTAAGCTGGCATACCATTAATGACAATCCGTTTGTGGGATCGCTATGGCCTTTTTTCTGATGCTCTGCCGGGATCGGCCCGGCGCCGCGCCGGTGCGCGCCACACACCGGCAAAGGCATGTCGACTATTGGTTGGGCATCCCTGGCGCGGTGAAGGTCGCCGGTGCGATAATGGACGGCGATCAGCCAATCGGCAGCAGTATCCTGATCGAGGCGGCCGACGAAACGACGGCGCGCCAGTTGGTGGCGGGTGATCCGTTCACCACCGAGGGGGTGTTCGCCGATCCGCCGGAAGCGATTGCCGTGCGGCCCGCGATCGGTGCGTGGATTCCCGCCTCGTGATCCCGACATACAGCATGCCCCCCGTCAATCGGTGCGTCATACTCATCCGACGACCGGACGGCATTCCGCTGGCCCGCGATTTTGCAATCGAAGAGCGCCCGCGCCCGAGGATCGGCAATGGGCAGATCCTCGTCCGTAACTTGTATCTGTCGGCTGATCCGGTGCAGCGAGGCTGGGCGGCCAATCCGGCCATCAGCCCGACCGGCGAGACAATGCGCGCGCTGACGGTTGGCGTTGTCCTGGAAAGCCGTCTGCCGGGCATCAGTGAAGGGGCACTGGTTCACGGCATTTTTGGCTGGCAGGATTATGCGGTCGCCTCGACAGCGGACATCCTCAGTCACATCGCGGAACCGCGCGCGCGCGCATCGGCATTCGCCGGCGTCCTGGGTATGCCCGGCGTGACGGCATGGCTGGCGCTTGCCGATCTGGCCCCCCCTGCCCCCGGGCAGACCATCCTCGTCTCGACCGCCGCCGGCTCTGTGGGCAGCGTCGTCGGGCAGATCGCCCGCGCCGCTGGCGCCCGTGTGATCGGCCTGACCGGCAGCGACGACAAGGCGGCGCGCTGCCGGGGCCGCTATGGCTACGATCTCGTCTTCAACTATCGCGATGGCGACCTGGCTAGCGCGCTCGCCAGCGCCGCTCCGCATGGATTCGACACCTTCTTCGACAATACCGGCGGCTGGATCGCCGACGTCGCGATCAGGCACATGGCGCGATATGGCCGCATCATCCAGTGCGGAACCGCCGCGACCGCGAGCTGGTCGCCACCACCTAGCGGCCCACGTCCGGAGCGCGAGGTGCTGACCCGTGTCCTGACCTGGAGCGGCTTCTACATCTTCGATCATGCAGCCCGCTTTGCCGAGGCCATCGAGCGTCTGTCCGACCTGATGAACGCTGGTGCTCTGTCGTATGACGAGGACATCGAGACGGGTTTCGCCATTGTGCCCGGCGCGCTGGAGGCGATCTTCGCCGGCGCGAACACCGGAAAAAAGCTGATCTTCATCGGCTAGACCAAGAAACAGGGAGAGGAACATGAACGTCGATGCCATCCGCACGATGCGGATCGATCCGATCGTGCAGGATTATACCAAGCGGGATGCCATCCTCTATGCGCTCGGGCTGGGCTACGGCGCTGACCCGCTGGACGCTGCGGAGCTGCCGTTCGTATACGAAGGCGACCTTCGGATAGTCCCATCATACGTCAATCTGCTTTGTCACCCTGGCTTCTGGGCGCAACGGCCCGAGTTCGGCATCGACTGGATAAAGATCCTGCATGCCGAGCAGGAATTCGTCATGCACGCGCCGTTACCGGCGACGGGACGTGCACGAGGGGAGTATTCCGTGCGCGCGGTCGAAGATAAGGGTGAAGGCCGCGGCGCGCTGCTGCACCAGGACAAGCAAGTGTTCGACGACGCGACCGGCACCCATGTCGCGACGGTCCGATCCACTCTCTTCCTGCGTGGGAACGGTGGCGAAGGCGGCTTTGGTGACGCCCCCCCGGCCGCCGCTGCGCTGCCCGACCGAACGCCAGACCGATCCGTGTCGATTCCGACACTGCCGCGGCAAGCACTCATCTATCGCCTGTCGGGGGACTGGAATCCGTTGCACGCCGATCCCGCCATCGCAGCGAAGGCGGGGTTTCCTGCGCCCATCCTCCATGGTTTGTGCACCAACGGTATCGCTGCACGCGCCGTTCTGGCCTGCTATTGCGACAATGATCCCGCTCGACTGCGCGGCATGTTCACGCGCTTTTCAAAGCCGCTGATCCCGGGAGAGACCATTCGCATCGACTTCTACGAGGACGGTGACACCTTGCGATTTCGGGCTGTCGCACAGGAACGCGGCGAGGTTGTTCTCGATCGGTGCAACGCGGCGATCGGATGACCGCCGCGTTGCCGCGCCCACTCAGACCTTTTCGGTCAGTTCCGGCACGACCTTGAACAGGTCGCCGACCAGACCGATGTCTGCGATCTGAAAGATGGGCGCATCCTCGTCCTTGTTGATCGCGACGATAACCTTCGAGTCCTTCATGCCGGCCAGGTGCTGGATCGCACCCGAGATGCCAACCGCGATATAGACTTCCGGTGCGACGATCTTGCCGGTCTGCCCGACCTGATAGTCATTGGGGGCGTAGCCCGCATCGACCGCGGCACGGCTCGCACCGACCCCGGCACCCAGCTTGTCGGCAAGTGGATCGATCAGCGCATGGAACTGCTCACCCGATCCGAGTGCGCGGCCGCCCGACACGATGATCCTGGCGCTGGTCAGTTCGGGACGGACATTTTCTGCGATCTCCGAGCCGACATAGGTCGACACGCCGGTGTCGCCTTTCGACGCCACCGCCTCGATCTCCGCCGAGCCGCCTTCGGCAACCGCCTTGTCGAACGCGGTGCCACGCACGGTAATGACCTTCTTGGCGTCCGACGTCCGCACCGTCGCGATCGCATTGCCGGCGTAGATCGGGCGGGTGAACGTATCCTCGCT
>NZ_JBELIE010000001.1:0-33694 GCF_042091075.1 Sphingomonas sp.
TTTTTCGACGCCGATCACCCCGCTACCGGGGTCCCTTTTCCACGCCGATCCACACCTTTGCCGCGTTAGACTGCGGATTGCTGGGGCTGTCGGTAGACAGCCTCTATTCGCATCTCGCCTGGGTTCGTGCGATCCGACAGAAGTTCGCCGTCACCATCCCGTTTCCTATCGTCGAGGATCCGTCCATGGCGATCGGCCGCGCCTATGGGATGATTGAGCCGCATTCGGACGATTCATCGGCGGTGCGGGCCACCTACTTTATTGATCCCGAAGGCGTGATCCGGGCGATGACGTGGTATCCCCTGAATGTCGGGCGCTCAGTCGACGAAATGCTCCGTATGGTCGCTGCGCTCAAGCGAACGGCTGCTGACGATGTGTTGGCACCCGAAGGCTGGCATCCGGGCGATGACCTGCTTGTCACTCCGCCGCAGGATCAACACGCCGTGCTGGCCGGAGATGACGAACACTGGTTCTATCAGACGACGGCGGACGCGAAGTGACGCTATATTCCTCTCGGTCTGCAGCAGATGTCGCCGCTGAGCGCCTCAAGATTTACGCCCAGCCGCAGCGGCTGATGATCCTGTCGCGGCTGATCGATGGCGAACACACCGTGAGCGAGATCGACGAGGCGACCGGAATCGGCCAGCCTGCGCTCAGCCAGCAGCTCGCCGAACTACGGCGCGCAGATATCGTGAAGACGCGTCGCGCCTCAAAGCAGGTTTACTATCGGCTCGCTGACGAGAACGTGATGGTTTGCGTCAAAGGCATCGAGGCGATGTTTGGTGGTGATGGCAACGCAGCGGGTGCGCTATCGCTTGCTCTGGTTGGTGCAAACCCTGTTCGGCCGGTCTCCCGACCGAAGGGTGCAGCAGCCTTCGCACGGGTGGGGTAGCATGGTCGTCAGGGCTATCGAGAATTCGGCAAGCGCGTTAGTCTGTTTGCCACCGAAACAGACCACGGAGTGACGGTATTTTCAGACCGCATCTATGGTGTGGTCTAAGCCTTCCTAGCCGCCGAAAAAGCGACGAACGGGGCGAAAGGTAGCGATTGATCTGGAAATGCGAGTGTCTGGGAGGGACGTAAAAATCCCAATGAAATCAACAGCCCGACTTTTTGACGGCATGTGCAGCGGCATTCGAAAACTGAAAAAATATTTTGATTAGGAAAATCAAGAAGTTATGGTGTCGGCGCACAATCGAGTGGGAGTGAGGGGTAGTAGAAACGGCGGTGTTCGGCGGTAAAAGTGCGGGTCTAGACATCGAGCTCTGGCGATAGATTTCGATTGTAAAATGGCCAAATGAGTTGAAAGCGATAGATCACGCTAGACGCTTCTAGCCAGACTTTTGAGCGCCTCGCTGTCCTCTCACTCGCCTTCTGAAAACTCCAGTTTAAGCGTAGCGCGCAACCCTCCGCCAGGTGCATCATCCAGTTCAACAGTGCCGCCGTAAAGTGCTGCAAGGTCTCGTGAAATAGCGAGGCCGAGCCCACGACCGGCCTTGGTTTCGTCCAGTCGGGTGCCAATCTCAAAGACCGATGCCCGTTGGTCGGGTGAGATGCCGGGGCCATCGTCAACGATCGAGATAATCACACATTCGTCGGTTGCCGATGCGCCGATGGCTATCGTGCGAACGCACCATTTGCAGGCATTGTCGATCAGGTTCGAGAGCATTTCTGCCAGATCGGAAGGGTCGCAGTTTACCTCAATGTCGGTGGGGACATCGATCCGGAACACTAGGCTGCGCTCGACATTCAGTCGCTGCATCACGCCGACGATCTGCGTCACAAGTGCCGAGACATTGGCGAGGCAGCCGGTTACGCGCGTCCCCGCAGCGCTGGCGCGCGCCATGTGAAAATCGATTTGGCGTTGCATGCGATTGCACTGCGCCTGAATGAAGTCTGCGGATACTTCCGGGTCTTTGTCGCCGAACTGGTCGGCTTCGCTGCCGATCAGTGCCAGTGGCGTACGAAGACCGTGCGCAAGGTTGCCTGCGGACACTCGAGCGCGCTGGACGATTGCCGCCTGCGCATCCAGCAACGCGTTCATTCGCGCGACCAGCGGGGCAAATTCGCTCGGCACGTCGGTCGGCAACCGGGCTAGTTTGCCGCGGCGTAGCAGGTCTATATTGTCGCCAATCACGCGAACCGGGCGCAGACCATAGGAAATCTGCAGGGTCGCGCCGACGATCATTAGTGCCGCGAAAACCGACAGCGATAGCGCCAGATCGCGGTTGAAGTGGTCGATCGCCGTTTCGATCAGCCGCCGGTCAATGGCGATGGTGTAGTGCAGCGGCGAGGACATTCCGGCCACCGGGCGAGTGACGCCGAGTTCGAGCACCTGGCCTGTCGGCCCCACGTTCCAGCCCGACTGCGGCTCCGCGCGTGTCGCAAACTTGCCCTGCAAGGTGGCGTTTCCCAACGTCGTGGACGTAACCCGCGTCCTCCCCGGTTCCTCGATTTGCCAGTAAAATCCCGATCCGCTTTCACGAAAACGCGGATCGGACATCGGCCGTTGGAGCTTCGGTCGACCGTTCGGCCCGATCTCGGTCAGGATCGCAAGCTCCTTCAGATGCCCGGTCAGGTCGGCGCGATATTGCTCGGTCGTGTGCCAGCGATACAGACTGGAAATGAACCCTCCAGCGATAACAGTCGCTAGGCTGACCCATAGCAGTGCAGCAAACAGAAAACGCAGACGCAGGCTTTTAAAATCGGCGGTCATAATGCCTCCAGCCGATAACCAATCCCGCGAACCGTCTTGATGCGGTCCCTGCCAACCTTGCGGCGCAGGCGGCCTATATGCACTTCAACCGTATTGGGATCGCGCTCGGCCTCGAGCGGGTAGAGATTGTCGAGGATGGCCGCTTGGCCTAGCACCCGCCCGGCGCTGTAGATGAGCAAGGAAAGCAATCGGAATTCCGTACCGGTCAGGTCGATTGCATGGTCATCGATGAAGACCTGTTTGAGCGCCGGGTCGAGCGAAAGGGCGCCGACCTGCAACCGGCTTGCGCTATGCCCCGCCGCGCGTCGTGCGAGCGCATGCAGCCGCGCCACAAGCTCTTCGATGCGCACCGGCTTGACGATAAAATCGTCGGCACCGGCGTTCAGCCCCTCGACCTTGTCCTGCCAGCTACCGCGTGCGGTGAGGATCAGCACCGGTGTCTTTAGGCCGCGCGTACGAAGCAAGCGGATCAATTCCAGCCCGGTCATACCCGGCAGCCCGAGATCGACCACGAGCACGACAAAACCGTCGAACGCAAAGCCGGCCGCATCTTCAGCGGTGCCGACGATCTCCGCGGTCATGCCGTGCCGCGCAAGGCTAGACGCCATGCGCGAGGCAAGTTCCGCCTCATCCTCGACAATCAACACGCGCAATCGACGTCCTCCTTGATGGCGGTTCTAGACGAGCTTGCTGCCATTTACCTGTCAATCTGACAGCTAATCGACAGCTTGCCGACCTAGAGCGGCGACCATGAAGCAGAATCGCAACTTGATCGTGACCGGAGTGGCGACACTCGCCGTGGTGCTTGCCGGGATGTGGTGGATTAGCGGTACGCCTGCACCGCCGCCAGCAGAGGGCGCCGCCGCGTCTGCACCGACTTCCAAGGCGCCGCCCGGCACGATCAACATGACCGCCGATCAGATTGCCCGCTTGGGCATCGCGCTGGCACCGGCGGCGCAGGCTGGCGTTGTGCCCTTGGCCAGTCTGCCTGCCATGATCGTGCCGCCCCCCAATGCGCGCGTGGCCGTTGCTGCTACGTTCCCCGGCGTCGTGACGCGTACGCTGGTGATCGAGGGGCAAGCCGTCCGGCGCGGGCAGCCGCTGGCGATCATCGCGAGCCGCGATGTGCTGATGATGGGGGCAGAGCTTGCCCGGTCGCGAGCGCGCCTCGGTTTCGCGCAATCCAACGCCAGCCGTCTGGGGCAGCTCAGTAGAGAGGGCGTGATTGCGGGATCGCGCTCGGACGAGGCGCATGCCACGCTTCGCGAGGCGCAAGTCGATGTGACCGAGAAAGGCCGCATCCTGGCGCTCGCTAACGCATCGGGAAGCTCTGGAACCTATACGCTGGTCGCGCCGATCAGCGGTCGCGTAACGACGGCCAGCCTGCAGGCAGGCAGCCCGGTCGATGGAACGTCGGCGCCCTATGTCATCGACGCTGCCGATCGGTACGAGATCGAGGCGCAGCTTCCCGAGCGGTTGGTCGGGTCGGTCAAACCGGGCATGGAAATCCGGCTGGGCGACAGTATGGGCGGCACCGTGACCTCGGTCGGCGCGACGATCGATCCGGCGACGCGATCGGCGATGTTGAAGGCAACGATCGCAGCGGGGCCGAACGCAGGACAGGGCGTGTTGGCGACCGGCAAGGCGACGACGATCGTCGTGTTCGCCCCGGCGCCTGCCGGCGCCGTTGTCGTGCCGACCACCGCGGTGACGTCCATGAATGGCGGCGACGTCGTTTTCGTCCGAACGTCACCTGGATTCATCACGCGACGGATCGTCAAGGGCGGCAGCACAGGCGCAAACGTGGTCATTCTGTCCGGACTGACGGCTGGCGACCGGGTGGCTGTCACCGGCACGAGCGAGCTGAAGTCGCTCGCCGACGCTCGCTAGGACAGCCGCCATGCTTCGCTCCCTCGTCGCGACCTCGCTGTCGTATCGGCTGCTTGTCCTCGCCTTGGCCGTGCTCGTCGCCGCGCTGGGTGTGGTCGCGTTCCGCAGCTTGCCGGTCGATGCCTATCCCGACATTGCGCAGACTCAGGTCAAGATGATCCTGAAGGCGCCTGGCATGACGCCGGAAGAAGTCGAGAGCCGCGTCATCACGCCGATTGAACGGGAAATGCTCGGCATTCCCAAGCAGGCGATCCTGCGATCGACCGCCAAATATGCCATCGCCGACATCACTATCGATTTCGTCGACGGCACCGACATCTACTGGGCGCGCCAGCAGGTAGCGGAGCGGCTGACCGGCGCACTTGCCGAAATGCCCACTTCGGTGAGTGGTGGGCTCGCACCGATCTCGACGCCCTTGTCAGAAATTTTCATGTTCACGGTCGATGGACCGTTGGATCTCACGGCCAAGCGCGATCTGCTCGACTGGACGATCCGGCCCGCACTGCGCACGGTACCGGGCGTCGCGGATGTCAATTCGCTTGGCGGGTTCGTCAGGACCTTCGAAGTCCGGCCCGATCCCGTCGCGCTGGCCAGCGCCGGGTTCACGATCGCCGATGTGCGCAATGCCATCGACAGCGGCAACCGCAACGACGGTGCTGGTCGGCTCGGGCAAGGTGAGGAAGCGTTGATCGTCCGTGCCGTGGGCGCGGTGCAATCGATCGATGACCTCAAGGTGCTCGTGCTTGCCAACCGCGTCGGTAAGGTCGTGCGGCTGGGCGATGTCGCGACGGTGTCGATGGGCAGCCTGACGCGGTATGGCGCGGTGACCAAGGACGGCAAGGGCGAGGCGGTCGAAGGCCTGGTCATCGCGCTGCGCGGTGCGGATTCGCGCCAAGTGGTCGCTGGTGTGCAATCGCGGCTCGATGAACTGGGTAAGTCGCTGCCGACAGGCACGTCGGTAAAGGTCTTTTACGATCGGTCCGACCTGATCGGGCGCGCGATCGGCACCGTCGAGGAGGCGTTGTTGGAGGCGACCGTGCTGGTGGTGATCCTGCTGATCGTTTTCCTGGGCGATTGGCGCGCGGCAGCGATCGTCGCGGTGGTGCTACCGATGGCGGCACTCATCACCTTCCTGCTGATGCGGGGCGTAGGGCTGACCGCCAATCTGATGAGCCTTGGCGGGCTTGCGATTGCTTTGGGGATGCTGGTCGATGGCGCGGTCGTCGTCGTCGAGAATATCGTCGAGCGGCTCAACAGCGATCCGGACGACGGGCGCCCCCGGCTGAACGCTGTGTTCCGTGCGACCAATGATGTGATCGTGCCGGTTTCGGCGGGCATCATCATTATCGCGCTCGTGTTCCTGCCGTTGCTATCGCTGGAGGGGCTGGAGGGAAAGCTGTTCGCACCGGTCGCGCTGACGATCGTGTTTGCGCTTGTTGGATCACTGCTGCTGGCGCTGACGCTGGTGCCGGTGCTGGCATCCTACGGCCTGAAGAGCGCGCATCACGGTGAACCGTGGATCATGCGCCAGCTTGCCCCACGTTATCACTTGCTGCTGGAGGGTGCGTTTGCCCGCAAGCGCCTAGTCTACAGCCTGGCCGGCGTCGCGCTGGTCCTCGCCGGCGCCGCCTATACGGCGGTGGGCAAGACCTTCATGCCCAATATGGACGAGGGATCGGTGATCATGCAGCTCACCAAGCTGCCGTCGATAGGCCTTGATCGGTCGCTCCAGAATGATCTCGCGGTGCAGCGCGCGGTATTGGCGTCGGTGCCCGAGGTGTCGGGGTTCATCGCCCGCACCGGCTCCGACGAACTCGGCCTCGACCCCATGGGGCTCAACGAAACCGATGGCTTCATGACGCTGAAGCCGCGGTCGCAGTGGCGTGGCGACAAGGAACTGATCATCAACGATCTGCGCAAGACGATGGAAAAACTGCCAGGTATCTCGCCGAGCTTCACCCAGCCGATCGAAATGCGCGTTTCGGAAATGCTTACCGGTGCGCGCGGCGATCTTGCCGTCAAGATTTTCGGGCCCGATCTGAAGACTCTGTCGAGCCTTGCCGGGCAAGTAAAGACCGTGCTGTCCCAAGTGCGCGGCGCATCCGAAGTGATGACCGTCGCCAACGACAATGTCGGCTATCTTCAGCTCGACATCGACCGACTGGCGGCGGGGCGGGCCGGGATGCCAGTCGGCGACATGGAAGATGCGATGCGCGCGCAGCTGGAAGGCATGCCCGCGGGTGTTGTCGCCGAGGGACAGAAGCGCGTCCCAATCATGATTCGCGGCGACAATGTCGTGCGCAACGATCCTGCGCTGTTCACGGATCTGCAACTGCGCACGCCTGCGGGAACGCTTGCCCGCGTCAGCGACATGGCACGCATCAGCCGGATCGAGGGACCGGTAAAGGTATCGCACGAAAACGGCTCGCGCTTTGCTCTGGTGCAGGCGTTTGTGTCGGGTCGCGATCTGGTCGGCTATGTCGATGAAGCCAAGGCGAATGTCGCGGCCAAGGTCGTGTTGCCGCAAGGCTATACACTCGTTTGGGGCGGCCAATTCGAGAATCAACAGCGGGCGTCGGCGCGCTTGCTGCTGGTCATCCCGGTCGCGCTGCTGCTCATTTTCTTCGTGCTTTACGCCACGCTGCGCTCGGTCCGGGCGGCAGTGCTAATCCTGCTCAACATCCCGTTCGCGCTAGTCGGCGGCATCGTCTCGCTGTGGCTGTCGGGTTCATATCTGTCGGTGCCGGCCTCGGTCGGTTTCATCGCGCTGCTGGGCATCGCCGTGCTGAACGGCCTCGTGCTTGTCGCCTATTTTCGGCAGCTGCGTGCCGAGGGCCTGAGTATGGCCGATGCGGTGCGGCGCGGTGCCGAACGGCGGCTGCGCCCGGTGCTGATGACGGCGGCGATCACCGCCTTCGGGCTGGTGCCGTTGCTGTTCGCCACCGGGCCTGGATCGGAAATCCAGCAGCCGCTGGCGATCGTCGTGATTGGCGGGCTGATTACGTCGACATTGCTGACCCTGATCCTGTTGCCGATCCTGTTCGAACGCTTCGGCGAGGCCCGCGCGGAGGCGATAAATGGCTGAGCTGCTCGTCACCTTTTATTGCGCGAGGGGCGACTTGGACATCTTGGTAACGGTGCTTCGCGCGGCGAGCGGCGTGCCGCTCCATGTCAGCCATGACCAAGTCTTCGGCCATGATTTTGGCGACGCGCGCACCGCAGAACAGGTGCGCGGCAGCATGGACCGTGCGGCGATCTCGCTGACGAGTTCCGAAGCCGCGCTTGATGACCTCGTCACGGCCGTAACCGAAGCCCGCAGGGCCATGCCTGTGCGCTGGCACGCGGTCGCCCTGGCAGCACGCGGAAGGATCGAATGACAATGTCTTACAGGTTGGCACTGCTCCTCACCGGCAGCATGCTCGCCGCCACGCCAGTGCTTGCGGAGCGGAACGATTTGCCGCCGTCTGACGCGGTGGCGCAGGCGCTGGATAATGCGCCCGGCGTGCGTGCGTCGGTGGCGCGGATCGATTCCGCCAAGGCTTCCGAGGAAGCGCTGCGCGCTGGGCCGTACGAAGTCACGGTGAGCGCCAGTGCGATCCGGCGCTCGGTCACGCGCGAACGCGACTATGCGGAGTTCGACGCGACGCTATCGCGCCCGTTCCGCATGCCGGGCAAGGCGCGGCTCGATCGATCGGCCGGGGCGCTCGGCGTCGAGGTCGCGTCGAATAATGCTGAGGACGCCCGACATCAGGCGGCGTTGATGCTGTCGGGCCTGTGGCACGACTGGCTCCTCGCATCGGCACTGAACCGCAATGACCAGACGAACATCGCCAATTACCGGCAGGCGCTTGTCGCGGTGAAGCGCCGGATGGCGCTGCGCGATGCGGCCGCGCTCGACGTGGATCAGGCGCAGTCGGCGCTGTCGCAGGCGACCGCGCAGGCGGCGCAGTCGCTGAGCGCGGTCAGTCGGGCGCGGCTCGCGCTCGCAACCGAATTTCCGCAAGTGCCGCTCGGTGACGCCGCGCCAGACCTCGCGCTGCCCGAAATGCCCGATCAGCCGTTACACACGCTACGCGATCTGGTGCTCGAACGTAGCCACGAAATTCGCGCGGCCGACCGAGAGGCGCAGCGGTTGGCCGTCCTTGCGCGGCGCGCGAAACTCGACCGTGTCGCTGATCCATCATTCGGCGTCCGCCTATTCAGCGAGCGCGACGGGCTCGAGCGCGGGGCTGGCTTAGTTGCATCAATGCCCTTCGGCGGCAGCCACCGTAGCGCGCTGGCCGATCGGGCGTCATCCGATGCTAATGCCGCGATGATCGATGTGGAACGCGTCCGCCGGTCGATCACCGTGATCGCCGACACCGACATGAGCGACAGCTCCGCATTGTTCGATGCCTGGCGCGCCAATCGTGATGCTGCCGATAGCGCCGCAGCCGCCGCTGCGCGCACGCGGCGCGGCTATGAGGTGGGCGTCATCGATTTGACCGACCTGCTTTATGCCCAGCGTCAGGCCAATGATGCCCGCCGCGGCGAGATCACCGCGCGGGCAGAGGCCGCCCGGGCATTGCTGAAGCTCCGGATCGACTCTCACACGATCTGGGCTCCAACGGGCGAAGCAGACTGAGCCAACTGCGGCGCTATCGCGATCAGACGGCCTTAGCTAGCTATCACCAGCTATTCGCTTCCGGATTACAGCCTGATTAGACTGCAGTGCCGACGAGTGCGCCGATGCCGGCGGTCAGCCCCATCGCCAGTGCTCCCCAAAACGTGACGCGCGCTGTCGCCTTCCAAACGGGCGCTCCACCAACATGGGCGCCTACCGCACCCAGTAACGCGAGAAACAACAGCGACGCGGTTGCTTCGATGATCACCAGCCGGCTGACCGGCGCGAAGATCACGATCGCTAGTGGCAGAGCGGCACCTGCCGTGAACGTTGCGGCAGAGGTAAGCGCGGCCTGAATTGGACGCGCGGTCGTCATCTCGGATATGCCAAGTTCGTCATGCGCATGCGCCGCGAGCGCATCCTTCGCCATCAGTTGCCGCGCGACGGTGTCGGCGGTTGCCGAATCGACGCCGCGCTTCATGTAGATCCCGGCGAGCTCCTGGATTTCCCCGTCGACGTCGGTGGAGAGTTCTGCGCGCTCGCGCGTCAGATCGGCCTGTTCGGTGTCGGATTGGGAGCTGACCGAGACATATTCGCCAGCAGCCATCGACATGGCGCCAGCAACCAATCCTGCGGCCCCTGCGATGAGGATGTCACTTGGCTTCGCCGCAGCAGCCGCCACGCCGATGATCAGGCTGGCGGTCGACACGATGCCGTCATTGGCCCCAAGTACAGCGGCGCGGAGCCAGCCGATCCGCGATACCAGATGTCGTTCGGGGTGCAGGTGGAGCCTAGTCATTGCCGCGTTCGCCTCTTTCGGAATTGCCGCCTTCGCCAGCCTCGGCGTGAGCGCCGGGGGTAAATGCCAGAGGGTCGAACTTCGTCACCGTATACGCTGAGCCAGCGATAATGATCGCTGCGACGGGGAGCGCCAGAGAGGTCGGAGGAAGAGCATCGCTGACGCCGGGGTGAAGATCGGCGCTCTTTTTGCCGGTGATGAACGCCCCGATCAGATTGTCCTTCGTCAGCAGCGACATTGCGATGACCGCGATGACGTGCAGCGCGATGAGGCCAAGTAGAACATTGGCCAGCGTCTCGTGCAGACCGCCTTCGGCCTCACCCTGCATCGCGGCGCCGCTATAAGCGATCCCGCCGACTGTCCCGAGAAGGGCGATGATCGCGATGCCGCCAAGTGCATTATGGCCAATCGATCGCTCAGGCTTTCCCGAGAGAAGGCCGCCGATGTGATGCGCGATCTGGCTAGGTTTCAGGAAATCAGAGAAGCGTGCGTGTTCCCCACCGACGAAACCCCAGACCAGTCGGAACGCAATCAGGATCGCGGCGACCCACCCGGCAGGGACGTGCCAAGGCGCAAGCGCGCTATCTTCTTCTGACGACAGGAAGGCGACGAGGATTGTGGCGACCAGCAGCCAGTGGAACAGGCGCACGGGCAAATCCCAGACGCGAATGCGTACGGCAGAGCTTGATTGTGCAGACAGGTGATCGGTCATTTCTATTTGCTCTTGCGTTGGAGGGGCTGGATGATAGCCGGACGGGTTAGGTCGTCACCCAGCCGGCCTTTCAGCGACGGTCGAGGTCCATTACTTTGGTCCAGGCCCGGCCAAAGTCATCGATGAACTTGCGACTTGCATCGTCGGATGCATAGACCTCGGCCACGGCGCGGAGCTCGGAGTTCGATCCGAACACGAGATCAACTGGCGTCGCCGACCATTTGCGCTGTCCGCTCACCCGGTCACTGCCGATATATTTACCTAGTTCGCGATCAGATTTTGCCCACTGCGTACGCATGTCGAGCAGGTTTACAAAGAAGTCGTTGGTGAGGACCCCCGGGCGGGTAGTCAGCACACCGTCCGCCGACTGGCCGCTGTTGGCGTTAAGCGCCCGCATGCCGCCGACCAGCACGGTCATCTCAGGGACGGTGAGCTCGAGCAGCGTCGCTCGTTCGACCAGCATCTCTGCAGGGGAGCGCGTGTTGACGGTAGAATAGTAGTTGCGGAACCCATCGGCGGTTGGTTCCAGCGGCGCGAACGACGCAGCGTCGGTCTGCGTTTGCGTCGCATCGACTCTGCCCGGTTTGAAGGGTAGCGATAGATCTGCGCCGGCCGCCCGCGCCGCCTGTTCGACGCCGGCGTTGCCGGCCAGCACGATCATGTCGGCAAGCGAAATCTGGCGGCCCCCAGGAGCGCGGCGGTTGAAGTCGGCGCGCATGGCGTCGAGCCTGGCGAGCACTGTCGCCAGTTCGGCCGGATTGTTCGCGAGCCAATGGATTTGCGGCTCCAGCCGCAATCTCGCACCGTTGGCGCCGCCACGCATATCGGTGCCGCGATAGCTCGCTGCCGATGCCCATGCCGTGCGGACCAGCTGGGACACCGTGAGTCCTGAGGCCAGCACACGCACCTTCAGCGCGGTCGCGTCGTCTGTGTTGATCGAAGCGGCGGCGGCCTGTGGCAGCGGGTCCTGCCAGATGAATTGCTGCGCTGGAACCTGCGGCCCGAGATAATGCGAGCGCGGTCCCATGTCGCGGTGGATGAGCTTGAACCAGGCCCGGGCGAACGCATCGGCGAACTGGTCGGGATGATCGTGGAACCGCATCGCGATCACCCGGTAGGCCGGGTCTTCTTTCAGCGACAAATCGGTCGTGAACATGATCGGGGCGTGAGTCAGCCCGGCGACATGGGCGTCGGGCACCAGGCTCGTCGTGTTCTTGTCGCTGGGAACCCACTGGATCGCTCCCGCTGGGCTCTTTGTCTTCACCCAATCGAAGGTGAAGAGATTGTCGAGATATTGGGTCGTGAAGGCGATCGGATTCGATGACCATGCGCCCTCCAGTCCGCTGGAGACCGTATCTTCCGCATTGCCCTTGCCGCAGCTGTTCTTCCAGCCGAAGCCCTGCTGCTCGACTGCGCCGGCAGCCGGTGCAGCGCCGACGCAGCCGGATGGAGCATGGGCGCCGTGCGCCTTGCCGAAGGTGTGCCCGCCGGCAATCAGCGCGACCGTTTCCTCGTCGTCCATGGCCATCCGGCCGAACGTCTCGCGGATGTCGCGCGCAGCGGCAATGGGATCGGGATTACCGTTGGGGCCCTCGGGATTGACGTAGATAAGACCCATCTGCACCGCCGCCAACGGTCGGCTGAGCTGGCGATCGCCGCTATAGCGCTTGTCGTCGAGGAACTTCTGCTCCGGGCCCCAATAGACTCGGTCCGCCTCCCAGTCATCGCGCCGTCCCCCGGCGAACCCGATCGTTTTAAACCCCATGGACTCCAGCGCGACGTTGCCGGACAGCGCCATCAGGTCGCCCCACGAAATCTTGCTGCCGTACTTCTGCTTGATCGGCCAGACGAGCCGCCTTGCCTTGTCCAGGCTGACATTATCGGGCCAGCTGTTGAGCGGCTCGAAGCGCTGCTGTCCACCCACCGCACCGCCGCGCCCGTCGGTAACGCGGTAGGTGCCCGCGCTGTGCCAGGCCATGCGAATGAAGAAGGGGCCGTAATTCCCATAGTCGGCGGGCCACCACGACTGCGATGTGGTCAGCACCTTGCGGATGTCGGCCTTCACCGCCTCGAGATCGAGCGTGGCGAAGGCCGCTGCATAATTGAAATCATTGCCCAACGGATTGGACGACGGTGATTGCTGGCGAAGCGGGCTTAGGTCGAGGCGGTCCGGCCACCAATCCTGGTTCGTCATCGTCGCGTCCGCAGACTCGACTCCAGCCTGGGCCGATGCCTGCGACTTTGCGGCGGGGGCAGCTTGCGCCTGGGCAAACGTCAGCGGCAGAAGCGCGCATGACAGGCTGGCGATGATCTTTACGGTCTTGGCACCCATGATCCGACTCCTCAAAGAATGCGCGCCAGAAAGGCGCTGCGTCGGAGTCGGAATGGACGCCGTTCCTGACGAAGGCCTGACGGCGGGGGCGATCAGCGGGTCGGGGGCGATGCGAACGTAACGCAGAACAGTGCGCCGCCGCCAGAGACGTTCTCGACCGTGATTGTCCCGCCATGCGCTTGAGCAAGCCGCTGGACGATGCCGAGCCCGAGCCCGGCACCATCGGTCGTTCGTCTATCCTTACGCCAGAAGCGCTCAAAAATATGTGGCAGGTCTTCGTCAGCGATGCCGGGCCCGTGATCGCGGACGCTGATCTGAGGGCCCGGGCCCGCAGTCACCTCGATCGGCTTATCGCCGGGCGCATGGGCGCGCGCGTTGTCGATCAGATTGCGATAGATGCGGTAGATGGCCTCCGCATGGCCCAACGCCCGTGTGTCGCCGACACTCTCGAACTGCAGGTCGCGGTTTTCTTTGAACACCTTGGGAGCCATCGCGGCGACGATTTCGCGACCGATTTCCGCTAGATCGACCGTCGTCTCGGGCTCGACCGCCATTGCGTCGGCTTGCGCCAGATCGAGCATCTGGCCGACCAGGCGCGTCATATGCTGTGTATCGGCTTGCAGGTCGTCCCGCTGTGGGCTGGGCGGCAATCGGTCGAGCGACAATTGCATGATCGACAGGGGCGTGCGCAATTCGTGCGCGGCGTTGGCGGTGAACCCGCGCAGAATCGCCATTGTCTCGTCGAGCCGGGTCAGTGCACGGTTGACGGCACGGACGAGCGTATTGACCTCGCGCGGCTCGGGTGCCTCCGACAGGCGTAGCAGGACGTTGCCCGGATCGAGCGCATCGACTTCGGCCTCGGCGCGGCGTAGCGGATGAAGAACGCGGCGCACCGCAAAGACATTAAAGAGTAGCAAGAGCAGCGACAACGGAATCAGCGGCAGGAGGACGTGCTGGACAATCTCGTTGGCGATCACTGGTACAAAAGGCCGAATACCATCACCTTCGAATTGCATGAACAACCACCGCTGCTGGCCGTCCTGCGTGACCGACCGAACGCCCGAAATACGAAAGCCGCTGGGAACGCGTTCGCGGCGGGTCCAGTCCATCAGGACGCCAATGGGAGCATCGGCGCGCGATAACGCAGAAAATAGGCCACCGGAATTCGGTTCGATATAGCGCGCCGCCCAGTGCTCCGCCCCAGGCGGCCCCGCAAGCAGATCGGGAGTCAAATCGGTCGACCGCTCCGCCTTGCTGGCCTCCAGCGTGAGCAACTCCTGCGCCAGCGATTCCGGTTGGCTGCTGTAGGTGACGACGACGATGCCGACATCGAGCAGCGCGAACAGAAGGGTGAAGGCGGCCAAGCGTGTCGCGATCTGCCGGAACAGCGTTGGCCCGACCGGTCCCTTCTTGCTGTTGCCTGCTCTATCCATAGATAGTGACAGGTGCGAAGAGTGCATAGCCGACTCCGTGGACCGTGCGAATCTGAACGTCGGCTCCGGCTGAGGTAAGTCGTTTGCGCAAACGCGAAATGCATGCCTCAAGCGCATTCGGCGTCACCTCGACATCCATCGAGTAAAGCGCGCCCTCAAGGGCTGGCTTGGCGACCACATGACCCGCTCTGCGCAGCAAACATTCGAGCAGATCGACCTCACGTGGTGTCGCCTCGACAGGAACGCCGGCCACGGCGACGCTGCGCTCAGCAGAATGCAGGATCACGTTTCCAACCGCCAGCTCGGTTCCGAGCGACGCGCCCGGTCGCCGCAAAAGCGCGCGGCAACGCGCCGCCAGCTCTGGAATCTGGAACGGCTTGACCAGATAGTCGTCTGCGCCCGCATCTAGGCCCAGCACTCGATCATCGAGTCCGCCGCGCGCTGTCAGGATCAGGATCGGCATCGTATCTTGGCGCCGCCGTAGCGCGCGGACCAGATCGAGCCCCTCGCCGTCGGGCAGGCCGAGATCGAGCAGCAGCAGGTCGTAATCGTTGAGCTTCAGCGCATGTTCCGCCCCGTCAACCGTTTCGCACCAGTCAACGGCGAAGCCCTGACGGTCGAGACCCTCGCGGATCAGGCTCGCCAGACGGGCATTATCTTCAACCAGCAACAGGCGCATTGTCGATGTCCGTCCCTTCTGCCACCCGCTTGTAGCCAGTAATCATCGCGAGTGGCAGGTTCTCGCGGTGACGGATGCTTTCGACGATCGCGCCAATGACGTGGAGCGCGACTGCCCCGATTAACACGTTGGCCGTAATCTCATGCAGGGTCTCGACCCACGCGACGCCCCAGAATGCATCGAGGCCCATCATCCATCCGGTCGAGCCCACCGTAGCCAGCAACACCAACAGCAGCACGATCATCGCCGCCCCGGCTGGGTTGTGGCCGACATAGCGCGGCTCGCGCTTCCCAAGCATCGCGGCGAAATAGCCAAGCAGCCGACGCGGCCCGGGCACGAAGCTCGCAAAGCGGGCATGCCCTCGCGCGATTACGCCCCAGCCTAGCCTGATGATCAGCGCGGCGATGACGGCATAACCAACATAGATGTGCGGGTTCTCCGCGTGCCGCAAGAATGTTAGGTTGGCGATGACGCCGCCTGCGACGGTCCAGTGGAAGATGCGGACGATCGGATCCCACACCCTGACCCGGCGGGGGGCCGGGCCAGGGTTGGTCGTGGCGGCGACGGGGGCGGTCGCTGCCACGATCAGTCGATGTTGTTCTGGACGACGGCGCCGGTCACCGGGTTGAAATAGACCTCGGCGCGCTTGCCATCCTTGGTGTGGGCATAGATTTCGTAACAGCTGCCCGAGACCTGGAAGACCTTGATGTCGCGGTAGCCCATCTTGGCAATCTTCGCCTTCATCTGCGCCTGCGTGAGCCATTTGGCTGGCGGGAGCTTGGTGCAGACCGGGGCGGCGCTTGCGATCGTGGCGACCGAAAGGGCAGAGGCGGTCAGGGCGAGCTTGAGCAATGTCGAACGCTTCATGGGATAGTCCTTTGTGATTGGGCGGTGTGTGCCGACCCGGCGCAATCCAACTGCGCCCGGCAACTGACGAAAAGCTGACGGATCGCGAAAAATGCGTGGCCGTTAAATTTCCGACTCTCTGATCGCTGCGTCAGCAATGTGTCAGGAGATCCTTGCACAAGCCGCTCGTCGCCGCTGTCGGCGCGTATCGGAGAGACATCATGAACCGTACCCTGTTCGCTGCGGCTGCCAGCGTCGCCGTCCTTATGTCCACCAGCGCGATCGCCGCGCCACCGGAGGGCAAGCCGCTTTCACCGCAGACCCGCACAAACCTAGAAGCTGCGATGCACGGGGAGGCGTATGCCAACCTCAAATATCTGCGTTACGCAGACCAGGCTGAGGCTGCAGGCAAGCCTGCGCTGGCGAAGCTCTTCCGCGCTTCCGCCAATATCGAGGCGATCGAGCATTTTGATCGCGAGGCACAAGCGCTGCAGCTTGGCGGCGCGAACAGCGCCAATCTCGGTGACGCAATGGCCGGCGAGCATTACGAGAACGTCACGATGTATGTGAACTTCGCCAAGCAGGCTGAAGCCGATGGCGATCGCAAGGTCGCGGCGATGTTCCGCCAAATTGCGATCGATGAAGGCACTCATTACGATGCCTATAAGGCAGCACTGGCGAAACTGGCCGTCAAGTAGGCGAGCAGCCCTTTTAACCGGAAATGCGAAGCCGGATGTTGCCGCCTTGGGCAAGCTCACACTGTGGATTATCGCGCATCTCAGATGCGCGATAATCCACAGTGTGCGACGAGCGGTTTTTCAAAGTTTTCCGATGGGTCGCCATCAAAGACCCGCTATTATCGGCTGGCGCACGCTCGCTGGTTTCGTCGCTTCCTCTACTCGCTTACAACCCGAGCAGATCGACGCTGACGGTATTTTTGAGCGTGACTTGGGTTCGGACGTCAGAACTAGAACGGCGAACCGAGAGCCGATAGTAGTCGATAGATGGCTTGGGCCGGCGGGTGGAAATTCATCAACGATTTCAATAGCGTAAATTTCTGACGGATCGCAGGCCGGTAGTAGTTCAGCGAAAATATATTTTCATGAGTAAATTCAATTGGTTGACATAGAGGCAAACAATCGAGTGGGAGTGACGGATACAAACGGCGGCGCCGCGCACTACCAGGATGACGTGCAGCCCATTCGATGGGGTGGGAGTGCACTGGCGTAGAATGGCGTGCGCCAAGGCGGGGCTGCTTTACGCCCCCTATAAGATGTTCGCCTGATAGCTGTTCGCCATCAGCGACACATGCGCCTCCAGCAGGGGCCGCAGTTCGAACGCCTTTGGCTCCCGCGCCAAATCCACAATCGCAGCAGCCGCCAATCACTGCGCCGCGCCTCCGCAACGGCCCGCTCATTACGCGTGACGTGAAACGGGGTGCGCTCCCAGCCATTGGTCGTCTTCACCTCGATCAGCCGATCGCTGCCGTCAGTGTCGAAGCTCAGGATGTCATAGCCAGCACCATCGCCATCGACGGGAGGGTGGCTTGCGCGAGCAGGAACCACGCCGCTGCGACCACGCTCACCTCCGATTGATGCGACGTGCCCTTGTCTACGGAACCGGGACCGGATATGTCACAGTATATCATATCTCGAATGGTGCCTTTACATCCATGTCCTCTTCACCGCTCCCTTCCGCTGGTCATCGCCTCCCGGTCACCGTTTTGTCCGGTTTCCTGGGCGCGGGCAAGACGACCCTGCTGAACCACATTCTCGCCAACCGCGAAGGCAAACGGGTGGCGGTGATCGTCAACGACATGAGTGAGGTGAACATCGATGCCGATTTGGTACGCGGCGGCGTGGAAGGGTTTCAGCGCACGCAGGAGACACTGGTCGAGATGACCAATGGCTGCATCTGCTGCACGCTGCGCGACGATTTGCTGAAGGAGGTTCGCGCGCTCGCGGAGGCGGGGCGGTTCGACTATCTCGTGATCGAGAGCACCGGCATTTCCGAGCCGCTGCCCGTCGCCGCCACCTTCAGTTTTCGTGACGAGGATGGCGAGAGTCTGGGCGATGTCGCCCGGCTCGACACGATGGTGACGGTGGTCGACGCGGTGAACCTGCTCGCCGACTATTCGAGCCAGGACCTTCTCAGCCATCGTGGAGAGACCGCGGGCGAGGGCGACGACCGCAGCCTCGTGTCGCTGCTGGTCGAGCAGATCGAGTTCGCCGATGTGGTGATCGTCAACAAGGCGAGCGACGTCAGCCCCGAACAGCTAGCGGTGGTGAAACAGGTGGTCGCCTCGCTCAACGCCGATGCGCGGATCGTTACCGCCGACCGTAGCGAGGTGCCGCTCGACACGATCCTGGACACTGGCCTGTTCGACGAGGAGCGCGCGGAGGAGCATCCGCTCTGGGCCAAGGAGCTGTTCGATTACGCCAGCCATCGTCCGGAGAGCGAGGAATATGGCGTGGAGAGTTTCGTCTACCGTGCCCGCCGGCCGTTCGACCCCGGAAAGCTGCACGCCTTCCTGACCGGCGGCAAGGCGCTCGACAAGGTGATCCGCGCCAAGGGGCATTTCTGGCTGGCGACGCGCCCCGATTTCCTCGGCGAACTCGCCAAGGCGGGGCATCAGAGCATGGTGTCGCGGATGGGCCGCTGGTGGGCGGCGGTGCCGAAGAACCGCTGGCCGGAGGACGGCAGGTTCGAACAGTTCGTGCTCAAGCATTGGGACCCGGTCTGGGGCGACCGGCGGCAGGAGCTGGTGTTCATCGGAATCGACATGGACGAGGCCGCCATCCGGCGGGGGCTGGATGCGTGTCTGGTGGCCGCGACCGCGTTCACGCCCGCGCTCTGGGCCGGTCTGCCCGATCCGTTCCCGAGTTGGGAACCGCGGCTGGAGGCGGCGGAGTGAGCGTCGCCGCCGCTGTGGAGCGGGGCCATGCCGTCGCGGACGAAGACCCGTCGGTGCTCGATCGGATCATGGCCGAGGGCGTTGAACTCGCCGTCTGGCGCCGTTCCCGCCCGACCGCCCTTGCCTGGGTCGACGCGCTCGCCTGGAACATGATCGACGATCTCGACTTCCCGATCGCCCTGTCGGCGATCGATCACGAACTCGCCGAAGGTCTGGCGGAGGCCGGCTATCCGGCAGGGGGTGGCACCGTCGCGTTACGCGAAGACATCGCCGCACACGCGCGCCGCTTCGCCGCTATCATCGGATGCGATTCCGTTCGGCTCCGGCTTGAGGTGGTCGAGACCGACGCTTGCCGCCGGTTCCACGCGGATCTCGTGCCCGCGCGCCTGCTGACCACGCTGGTCGGGCCGGGGACGCAATGGATCGAGGCCGGGCTGCCGGAGCAGATTCACCAGCTTGCGGCCGGTGATGTCGCGATCTTCAAGGGGCTGCGGTGGGTGGAGGAGCCGGTGATCCTGCACCGTTCGCCGCCGGTCACCGCCACCGGCGACACGCGCTTGCTGCTCGCGATCGACCCGTTCGACCCTCATCAGGACGATGCGCATGGCTGAACGACTCCGGCTCCGCAGCTATGAGGATTGGCACCATTGTATCACGCAGCTGTGCCGCATCCCGCTCACCATTGGCTATGTCGAGGCCCGCATCGCCGAACTTGACGACGCCGGCGCCTATGAGACGCAGCGTTTCGTCCAGTTGTGGGGCGAGGCGCATCTGACGCGCGTGAAGAAATGGTTCCGTCAGGCGCGCGAGGATCTGGCCGGGGGCGTGGCATGAGCAGGCTTTTCGCCGGGCCGCAGTCGCTGATCCCGGTCTCTGTCCTCACCGGCTTTCTTGGCAGCGGCAAGACGACATTGCTCAACCATCTGGTGCGCTCCCCCGAGATGGCGCGCGCGCTGGTGATCGTCAACGAATTCGGCGCGGTCGGCCTTGACCACGAACTGATCGCGCGATCGACCGAGGATCTGACGATCGAGATGATGGGGGGCTGCCTTTGCTGCACCATCCGTGGCGACCTGCTCAGGACGCTGCGCGACGCGCCGTGGCGCTTCGCGCGCGAGGGCAGGTGTTGGTTCGATCGCGTGGTGATCGAGACGACCGGCCTCGCGGACCCCGCACCGATCCTTCACACGCTCATGACCGACAGCGATCTGGCAACGCTCTACCGCCTCGACGGTGTGATTGCGACGGTCGATGCCGCAGCGGGCATGGCGACGCTCGATACGCAGGAGGAAGCAATCAAGCAGGCGGCGATGGCCGACCGTATCCTGTTGACCAAGACCGATCTCGTCGCGGAGGAACAGAGCAGGCGGCTTGAAGCGCGGTTGCGGGTGCTCAACCCGGCGGCCCCGATCGTGCGGGCAGTGAACGGGCTGGTCGACGCGGCATCCCTGTTCGATGCCGGGCTATACGACCCCGCAAGCAAGACCAATGATGTCCAGCGTTGGCTTCAGGCCGAAGCGTATGAAGACCCGCACCATCATCACCACGATCATGACCATCGCCACGGACACGCGCATCACGATCATGACGTGAACCGGCACGATGATCGCATTCACGCCATCTGCCTGACGTTTGACGAGCCGCTCGATGCCGCGGTGTTCGATCGCTGGCTCGATATCCTGATCACCTTCAAGGGGCCGGATATCCTGCGGGTGAAAGGCATCGTCAATCTGGCGGGCGAGCCGAAGCCCGTCGTCATCCACGGCGTCCAGCACATCTTTCATCCGCCTGTCGTGCTGGAGGACTGGCCATCGCAGGATCGACGCACCCGGCTCGTCATCATTGCCCGAGACCTCAGCGCTGAGGAGCTGCGCGGCACATTGGCGCTGCTGACCAGCGATCTCAGGCGATACGATCTGCCGGATTATATCGACGATCTGCTGAATGACCGTGTGCCGCTGGTGGGGGAGGCGTGGTCATGACGATGTTCGCCACCCGTGTGACTGTCGAACCGGTCGAGCGTGGCGATCAACGCGCAACTCGCGTCGACGCTGCCGGCTTCGCCAATCCGACGCTTTGCTGACCGTGGCCGCTGTCGCTCGACCCTTGGACACCGTGATGAGCAGGCCTTCGGGGACGACCAAGAGGCGATCGCGCGGAGAAATCGAAACGCTGTTGCTTGAGTTGCTCGCGGCGGCCGACAGACCGCTGAGCGCCTATGCCCTTGCCGATCGGGCGACGGCCGCCGGGCATCGCACCGTGCCCAATCAGGTGTATCGCACGCTGGAGCGGCTGACGCGCGAGGGGCGTGTTCATCGGCTGGAATCGATGTCGGCCTTTATCCTCAGGCGCGGTCAGGCCGATGTCAGTCTGATCTGCGACGATTGCCACGCGGTGCAGACACTCGCCGCCGCCGAGCTTGTCGCGCGGCTGTTGCGATGCGCGAGATATACGGGTTTCGAGGGGCAGAAGGCTGTGGTCGAGCTGCATGGCCGCTGTGCCGATTGCTCCACCAGCTATCGCGTCGCTTGAGCATAAGCTGCAAATCGGAAAAAAGGATGCCGAATGGCGGATGATGATAGTGGCAGCCCGATGCTGAGCAATTTCGAGGACCCGGATTTCGTCGCCAACTACGCCGAAGTGACGAGCCGCTTCGTGCCGGGCCGCGACGCGCTGCACCGGACGACCGCCATCCTGCTGGCCGAGCATGCTCCGGCGGACGCTCATGTGCTGGTGGTGGGCGCGGGCGGCGGCCTTGAGCTGAAGGCGCTGGCCGAGGCTCAGCCCGGCTGGACGTTCGTCGGCATCGACCCGTCGCCTGACATGCTCCAACTCGCCGAGCGGACGCTCGGGTCGCTCGCCCCCCGGGTGACGCTGGTGGAGGGTTACATCGACGATGCTCCCGCGGGGCCGTTCGATGCGGCGACCTGCCTGCTGACGCTGCACTTTCTTGACAGGATCGAGCGCGGGCGGACCGTGCGGGCGATCCACGATCGTCTCAAGCCCGGCGCACCGTTCGTTGCCGCGCACGGCAGCTTTCCGCAGGAGCCTGCCGCTCGGTCACGCTGGCTGCGGCGCTATGCCGATTATGCACTCGCTTCGGGCGCCCATCCCGAGCAGGTGGCAACGGCCCACGCGGCCGTCGCGGCGAGCGTCACGATGTTCGCGCCGGACGAGGACGAGGCGATGCTGCGGGAGGGCGGCTTCGCTGACGCCGAGCTGTTCTTTGCCGCCTTCACCTGGCGCGGCTGGGTCGGCCATGCGTAGGACGGCGGATCGCGTTCCTGTACGGCGAAGATATTGGAGAAGACGCGCACTCCGCGCCGTTCTCCCGATCGCGATACTGGCCGGTCAACCCGCCCGCGCGCAGCAGGCGGTAGCGGATGGCACATGGGCAGTGCCGGATCACACCCAGGCCACGTCCGACGATATCGTCGTGACGGGGCGCGCCGCGCGCCGGATCGGGGACACGCATTCGGCCAGCGACGGCACGCTCTCTGGCGAGGAACTGCGCCAGCGGCCGGTGTTGCGGACCAGCGAACTCGCCGAGGCGGTGCCGGGCCTGCTCGCCGTCCAGCACTCGGGCGGCGGCAAGGCGGCGCAATATTATATTCGCGGCTACAGCCTCGACCACGGCACCGACTTCACGATCGCGATCGACGGCATGCCCTACAATCTGCGCAGTCAGGCGCACGGGCAGGGCTATCTCGATCTCAACGGCCTCATCCCCGAGGTCATCGGCAGCATGGAGTATCGCAAGGGGCCGTATCGCGCGCAGGATGGCGATTTCTCGCTGGTCGCGTCGGCCTCGCTCAAGACGCTGGACCGGATCGCGCGCCCTTATGCGTCGCTGGAAGCGGGCAGCTTCGGCTATCTGCGGCTGGCCGGGGTCGGCTCGCTGCGGCTGGGCCAGGGCGATCTGCTGTTCGCCGGCGAACTGAAGAAGAACAATGGCCCCTGGGCACTGCCGGAGCGGCTGCGCCATGGTTCCGCACTCGTCAAATATACGGTCGATACCGACCTTGGCACGCTGCGTGCCAGTTTCTCGGAATATGACGCGAGCTGGCAGCCGACCGAACAGATCCCGGTCCGCGCGATCGGCACGCTGCTGCCCGATCGCTTCGGCACGCTCGACCCGTATCTGCGCGGCAGCACATCGCGGCAGGTGGCGACGCTGCAACTGGACGGTGAGCACTTTTCGGCGGTGGCCTATGCGCAGCATTACGACTTCGATCTGATCTCGAACTTCACTTTTTTCCTCGACGATCCGGTCAATGGCGACGAGTTGGAGCAGGCTGAACATCGCTGGACCTACGGCGGTCGTATCAGCCGACGCTTCGGATTGACCGATCACCTGCAGCTCACGCTCGGCGCCGACGCGCAGGCAGACCGGATCGACGATCTCGGCCTGTATCATACCCTGCAGGGCCGCCGGATCGGTACGACCAGCCTCGGCGACGTGCTCGAGACTTCCTATGCCGGTTATGGGGAGCTGCGCTGGACGCCGTTGACGTCGCTGACACTGACGGGCGGCGGCCGCTATGACCATTATCGTTTCCGTCAGACCGCGCTGGCCGGCGCCGCGACCAGCGGGGTGGTCAGCGACGACATCTTCACGCCCAAGTTCAGCGCGGCGTTGAAGCTGCTGCCGGGCATCGCGCTCTATGCCAATTACGGCCAGGGTTTCCATTCCAACAGCGCACGCGGCGTCGTTGCGGCGGCGGACCCGACCCCGGGCCTGGTGCGCGGCACGACCTATGAGGTCGGCACGCGCATCGAGCGCGGACCGATCGTGTTCACCTTCGATCAGTGGTTCGCGCGATCCGCGGGCGAGCTCGTCTATTCGGGTGACGATGGTACCGTCACCCCGTCCGGTCCCAGCAAGCGGCGGGGCTGGGAAGCGACGCTGTATGTTCGACCGGCCCGCTGGCTGTCGCTCGATGCAATCTACGCGACCAATCACGCCCGCTTCACCGATGCGCCCGGCTTTGACCGTATCCCCAATGCACTCGAGTCCGCCGCCTCGCTAAGCGCGACCGTTACCTATGACGACATCAATGCAGCACTTCGTGTTCGCCGCATCGGCCCACGTCCGCTGATCGAAGACAATAGCGTTCGTGCGCCAGCCACCACCGTCGCCAATTTTCATATTGGCAAAAGGTTCGGACGCTTCGAAATCGGCGCCGACCTGCTCAACGTCTTCAACACCAGGCGAGCCGATGCAGATTATTACTATGCCTCGCGCCTGCCTGGCGAACCATTTGACGGCGTCGAGGGTATCCACAGTCGATCGGTCGAACCGCGCCAGGTCCGGGGCGGGGTGAAGATCACGCTGTAAGGCGCCACATAAAGCGCCCGAGTATCCCGTTGATGATCCGGAATGCCGCTCCCGGCCTGGCGAAAGGCGACATTTAAGCCTTGCCGATAGCCTTGGCGAACACGAGGCGCGTGTAATGAAACATCATCTCATTGACGGCGGAGCGCGGCGACGGCATCAGGCCTGAAACGGATCAGCAGCGCGGAGCCGATCGGCGCCCATCTAACCATAAGGAACTCGTCCACGTGCGCTTTCATACGCACGCTGCCGCGAAGAGCAGCGCCATCCCCCTCGCGATCGCGCTGGCGTGTTCGCCCGCGATGGCAGACATCGACGATGCCCTGCCCGCCGGGGAGGAGCGCGAGCCGATCACCATCACGGGTGTGCGCCAGTCGTACCGCGGAAACTTCACGATACACGAGATCCCTCAGGCGATCGCCGTCATCGATGAGGCGGTGATCAAGGAGAACAACATCCTGCGGCTTACCGATGCGCTTGATCTCAACGCTTCCGTCGTGCGGCAGAATACCCTGGGTGGGCTATGGGACAGTTTCGCCATACGCGGCTTCGCCGGTGACGAAAATCTGCCCAGCGGCTATCTCGTCAATGGCTTCAACGCCGGGCGCGGCTTCAGCGGGCAGCGCGATGTCGCCGGGATCGAACGGGTCGAGGTATTGAAGGGCCCCGCCGCAGCGGTGCTGGGGCGCGGGGAGCCAGGCGGCTCGATCAACCTGGTCACCAAGCAGGCGGAACTCGGTCGCACCTTCGGCACCGCGTCGCTGCAGTATCGCAGCTTCGATACGGTGCGTGCGGAGGGGGATACCAACATCGCGCTGACCGATAACCTTACCGCCAGGCTGATCGGCTATGCGGAAAGCGGCGACACGTTCCGCGACACGGTGGAGCAGAAGCGCTGGGGTTTCCTGCCGTCGATCGGCCTTGGCATCGGCGCCGACACACGCCTGACCTATGATTTCGAATGGACGCGCGTCGAGGTGCCGTTTGACCGTGGGATCGTGGTGTTGAACGGCAACTTCGACACCGTTCCGCGCTCCCGGTTTCTGGGTGAGCCGAGCGATGGCGACACGGTGGCGCGCGCGACCGGGCACCAGTTGCGCATGCAACATGACTTTAGCGATCGCTGGAGTCTGCTGCTTGGTGCCAGCCACCGCGACACGCTGCTGAGCGGCGCCTCGTCGGACGCGGAGACGGCGCGCGCTCGGCAAAAGCTCTTCGTCGATGGCTATTCGCTGTCGCGCCAGCGGCGCACCCGGCGCTATACGTCCGAACACAGCGTGCTGCGCGCGGAAATCTCGGGAGAGTTCAACACCGGGGCGCTTCGCCACCGCGTGCTGATCGGCGGCGACTTCGATTATTTCGATACTGATCAGCTCTTCACCCGTTATCGCGGGCCGGTCGTGACGCCCACCACCACCGATCGCGCGGGCTATGTGCTCGATCTGCGGAATCCGGCGTACGGCCGCTATCCGGTGCCGGTGACCGCCCCCATTACGAACCGCCTGGATGAGCAGCGCACGATGGGGGCGTACCTTCAGGATCAGATCAGCCTTACCGACCGGTTGCAGGTGCGCATCGGCGGGCGTTTCGACGACTTCCTGTTGCGCGTCGACAATCGACTGACAAGCGTGCTCGGCCGCCGCAGGCGCAGCCGGTTCAGCCCGCAGGCCGGCATCGTGTACGAAGTGAGCAATCCGCTGACGCTCTACGCGGCCTATGGCGAAGGGTATCGCGCTAACATCGGGGCGGGTGCGGATGGCAACGTCTTCGAGCCGGAAACGAGCAAATCGATCGAGGCGGGCGCGAAGCTGAGCGCGCTGGGTGGCCGGCTTACCGGCACGCTGGCCGTTTATCAGCTTGAGAAATCCAATGTCCTCGCCACCGACACGCTCAATCCGGGCTTCTCGGTCGCGATCGGCAAGGCGCGCAGCCGCGGGATCGAACTGGACGTCAACGGCAAGCTGCCGGGCGATATCGACCTGCTCCTGAGCTACGCCTATACCGACGCGGAGGCGCGCTCGCGCGTGCTCGACCCGAACTTCTCGTTCCAGATCGAGCCCGGCGACCGGCTGATCAACATTCCCGACCACAATCTGAACGTACAGGCGGCAAAGCGTTTCACGATCGGCGATCGCGACGCGCTGCTTGGCGCCGGCATTCAATATGTCAGCCGGCGCAGTGGTGAGACCGGCACCGATTTCGAGCTGCCCGCGCATCGGCTGGTGCGGGTGTTCGGCCAGATCGAGCTGATGCAGGACGTGGAGCTGTTCGGTTCGATCACCAATCTGTTCGACGAACATTGGTATGCCAACAGCTATTCGCCGGTCTGGGTGCAGCCGGGCGCACCGCGTACCGCGACGATCGGCCTGCGGACCACGTTCTGATCGGATGCCTTTCATGCGTTTGAGCCTTTGTACCGTCGCGGGGAGTGCGTTGTTCGCCGCGGTGCCCGCCCTGGCTCAGTCGGTGCCGCTGTCGCCCGCCATCCTTCCCGCGGCCCTTCCATGGTCAGGGGCGAGCGAGCGGCTGATCGTGTCGGCGAACGACCCATGGATCACGCCGGCGGAAGCGGCGGGATTCGCGACGACGCCACGCTATGCCGAGGTTCGTTCGTGGCTGGAGCGGCTCGCGGCCGCATCTCCACTGATCACTGTGGGATCGTTCGGCCGCACCGCGGAAGGGCGCGACATGCTCTACGTTCGCGCCAGCACCGGGGGCAGGACCAAGCCGGTGGCGCTGGTGCAGGGCGGCATTCACGCCGGCGAGATCGACGGCAAGGACGCCGGGCTCATGCTGCTGCGCGACATAGCGTTGCGGGGCAAGGGCGATCTGCTCGACCAGATCGACCTGGTGTTCGTGCCGATCTACAATATCGATGGCCACGAACAGATGAGCGCGTACAATTTCCCGCATCTTCGCGGCCCTGTGGAAAAGGGCCGCGACGCCAATGCGCGGAACATCGACCTGAACCGCGACTATGCCAAGCTGGACGCGCCGGAATCGCGCGCGATGATTGCGCTGATCCGCTCGCTCGATCCGATCCTGTACGTCGATTGCCACGTCAGCGAAGGCTTCGACATGCAATATGACGTGACCTTTACCTACGCCGGCTGGGGCAAATATGCGCGCCACCGCGCCACGGCGGGGTGGCTGGAGGATCGCTTCGGTCCGGCGGTGACGAAGGCGCTCATCGCTGCGGGCCATACGCCGACCATCTATCCCAGCCCGATCGACACACGTCATCCGGAGCGTGGCATTCGCTACGCGCCCGAGGGGCCGCGCTACTCGACCGGATACGGCGATTTCATCGGCATGCCGACCGTGCTGGTCGAGAACCACATGCTCAAGCCCTACCGCCAGCGCGTGCTCGGCACTTACGTGCTGCTCGAGGCGGCGTTGAAGATCGCCGCAAGCGATCGCGCGCGCATCATCGCGGCGAAGGCGGCGGACCGCGCGAGCCGACCGACGGCATTACTGACGCGGTGGAAGCCGACCGCCACGCCGATCGGCTGGATCGATGATTTCAAGGGAGTGGCGTTCGAAACCTATCTGTCGCCCGCGTCGGGGCGCGCGGAGCAGCGCTGGCTTGCCAAGCCGATCACCTTCCGGATGCCGATCATCGGCCAGATACCGACGGAAACCGTGCGCTTGCCAACGGCATGGTGGGTCCCGGCCGCGCAAGGGGAGGTGATCGATCGCCTGCGCCTGCACGGCATCACGTTCGAGACGATTCACACGCCGCAGACGCTCAGGCTCGATCAGGTCCGCCTCGTCGATCCCAGGCTCTCGCAGCCGAACGAGGGACGCTACCCGATCACCGCGCGCTTCGTGCATGCCCAGGCCGAGCAGGTGATGCCGGCGGGCAGTGTTCGCGTCCCCGCCGACCAGCCGCTCGGACTGCTGGCGGCGTCGCTGCTGGAGCCCGAAAGCCAGGACTCGTTCCTTGCCTGGGGATTCTTTCCCGAAATGCTGGCGCCCCCGCCTAACACCGACGCCTTCGTGCTAGCCGCGCTCGGCGAGCGGCTGCTGGCGACCGATCCCTCGGTCAAGGCCCGGTTCGACGCGAAGTTGCGCGCCGAGCCGGCCTTCGCGGCGGACCCGGATGCGCGTCTGGCCTGGCTCTATGCGCAGGCGGGGCCGGGCCACCCTTATCCGCTACGCTACCCGATCGCCCGCGAACTGAAGTGACGGGCGATCAACTCGCGGTGTCGTCGTCGAACCGTGGCGCGCGCCGGAAGTCCGCCTTGGCGAACGGCCGGTCGCGGAAGAGGTAGCCGTAGTAGAAGGACCGCAGCCGGGCGTGATAGGCGCGGATGCGATCCTGATAGGCGAGCTGTCCGGCAAGGTCGGTGTGCGCCAGCCGGGTGAGCAGCCCCTGCACGCCGACCGACGGCAACAGCCAGCCGAGCGCACGCCCGGCCCGGTCGCGCCGCTCCAGCCCCTCGCGATAGGCACGCACTTGACCGGCAACGCCCTCATCAGCGTTCTGGTGGAAGGCGAGATACCATTTGTAATGGAACTCGGACCCGAGCGGCGGCGAGTCCGCCCATTCGGGATGCGCGGCATAGAAGCGTCGCATCGTATCATCGCGGGGGATATCCCAGGCATGATTGACGGCCTCGCGCTGCGCCAACGCGATCTCCGCCCCTTGCGCGATCGGCACCGCGCGATTGATCGCGACGTGGCCGAGGGTCGGCACGATCAGCACCAGCACCAGCCACAGCGCGGCCAGCGTGGCGGCGTTGGCGACCGAGCTCCAGCGGCAGCGTGCGACAAGCGCGGTGAGCGCGATCCAGAAGAGCAGATAGGCGAGCGTCACGGCGAGCACGATGAGGATCGGCCCTGTCGCAACCCCCTCGATGGCGGCCGCGATCGCAAAGGGAAGGGCGAGCGCCGTCCAGAGCAGCGCGAGCCGCAGCAGCGTCCGCCGCCGCCACAGCGCAGCGCCTCCGCGTGGCAAAGCGTCCAGCGTTCGCTGCCGCCCGGCCTCGCGCTCGCCTGACACAAGATCGTGGAACAGTGCGATGACGAACAATGGTGCGAGGAATACCAGGACGAAGGCGAAGTCGAAGCGCCCCGGCAGCGCGAGTTCGGGATTGAACGTATCCCCGTCGTAAATCTGCGCCTCCAATCCCAATGCGCGTACCCGCAGGATGAACGGTGAGACGTCGCGCATGCCAAGCGCCGCGAACGCCAGTGGCGAGGGTGCGTCCCACGTGGGATGGAAGCTGTAATAAGCGGCGCTGCCGGCGTCCCTGGTGCGATCCACATAGTCAGCGACGGCGCCGATATCCTCCGCCTGTGCGGCCGGGATCGCGGCGATCGCGGCTCGCTGTCGGGCGATCTCCGCCATGCCCGCCACGATGGCGGCGACGCTCAGCAATGCGAGCAGCACCAGCGCAAACGCGCTTAAGCGCTGGCGCAGTAGCAGGCGCAGTTCGTGGGCCCACAGGGTCATCGACGTGCTCCCAGTCGGCGGGTAGCGAGCGCGAGCAGGGCCGAAGCGCCCGCCAGCCACACGGCCAGCAGGGCCAGCCCGGGTAGCGCGGCGCGGGCCAGCATCGAGCCGTCGGGCGCGACGAAGCGGAAATCCGGCATCGCCTGCCAGTTCGTCGCGGCGACCCGTTTGCGGCGATCCGCGTCTGCGTCGGTTGCCGTATCGTCGGCATAGCTCACCGCCTCGGCCTCCATCCGGTTCAATCGCTGGACGAGCGCGTAACGATAGGCCTCAGCCTGTTCGAGGAAGCGCCGGTGTGCGGCGAAGTCGGTGCCCGCCGCGGCCATCGACAATCCGCGCAGCGCGATGGCGGGGCTCAGCAGGCCGCTCGCGTCCACCAGGCCATTCTGGCGTGTCTGGGCGGTATAGCTTTCACCGGCATAACGATCGAACAGCCCGGATGTCAGCCGCTCGCCTTCGATGGCCAGCAGTCCTTTGTAGTTGAGCGGCAGATCCTCGACGCGCGTCACCTTGTAGCGATCGAGCAATCGCTGCTTGAATTGCGCAAAATGAGGGTCGTCGGGATTGTGGCTGTCGCCGAGCCGGCGCAGATCCCGGGCGATGGCAACGTCGGTTTGCAGCCGATTGCGGAGCGGCACGGCATTGGCGGCCACGTCCGGCACGGCGCGCGGCAGCAATATTGTGGTGACCGCCCATAGCGCCACCAGCACCAGCAGTGAGTCACGGCTGCGCCGCACCATCGTCGAGACGAAGACGATCAGCACCGTCCACAGCCCGAGATAGAGAAGGTAACCGAGCGCGATCGTCAGCATGGGCAACGCCAGTGCACCGGGCTGCCCGGCGATGGCGACGAGGCCGAGTATCGCTGGCGCCGCAACGGCAGCGGCGACCAGGCCAAGCGCGAGCAGCTTGCCCGCGACCACCTGCCCGCGAGAGGCGCCTTGCAGCATCAGCAGGCTGAGGGTGCCACGCTCCGTTTCGCGGGCCAGCGCGCCGAAGCCGAGAAAGATCATGAGCAGCGGCGCGATGATCTGGAGGACGAAGGCGGGGGTCAGCTGCCCGAACCGGAGCAACAGCGAGCTTTGTCGCACGTCACCGAAATTGGCGGTGTTCTGGCGGTGCCCCTCCAGAAACATGCTGTTGCCCGTAAACGCATCGACACCGGGATCGAACGCGGCAAGCGGGCCGGGCGGGCGGAAGATGAAATGGCCATAATGCACCATGCGATGCGGATGCCGGTCGGGCTGGGCGTCGAAGGCGTGCTCTGCCTCATGCTGGTGCCGCGCTCGCAGGTCGGCGATGCTGCGCTGGTGCGACCAACTGCTCGCTATCGCGACCAGGGTCAGCAGCATGATCAACGCGAACGCGATCAGCGCGACGCGATTGCGTAGCATGAGGCGCAGTTCGTCCCGTGCGATCAGCCGAACGATCCTCATGCCGCTATCCGGTCGCTGCCGACCTGGAACCGCGCGTGGAGCGCACGCACGTCGAACCGGTCGGCACCGCTCGCGGTGACCCGGTGTGCGACGCGACCGGCTTCGAGGAAGGCGATCTCGTCGGCAACATCCGCCGCGCTCAACAGGTCGTGCGTCACCATCAGTACGGCGGTGCCGCGTTCGCGCACTGCCGCGACCAGCGCGTTGAAGTCGGCCGTGGCCCGGGGATCAAGGCCCGAGGTCGGCTCGTCGAGCAGCAGCACGGGCACCGCGCGCAACAGCGCGACTGCGATCGCGACCTTCTGTCGCATGCCTTTCGAGAAGCCGCCCAGCCGCTGGTGCCACGCACGCTCTTGCAGGCCGGCGGCCCGCAGCGCGTCGGTGATCGTATCCGTTCCCTTCCGCTCGTCACTCAGCGCCAGCAGATAGTCGGCATTCTCAACCGCGGAGAGATGGTCGTACAGCGCGACATTCTCGGGTAGATAGGCGATGTGTCGGCGAGCGCCGTCCGGATCGGCGCCCGGGTCGATGCCGCAGACGGCGATCCGTCCCGACGTCGCACGCGCGAAGCCCAGCAGCGCGGACAGGGTCGTCGACTTGCCCGCGCCATTGCCACCCAACAGAGCGGTGATGCTGCTCGCCTCGACCCGCAACGAAAGGCCATCGAGAACCTGGTGGTCACCATAAGCGAGGGTCAGGTCTTCGATCAGGATCGGAGCCGGCGATGTGAACGACATGAATACCTCGATGCGCGGGTGCGGTTCGCCTGTGCAGCATGCGGCGCGCCGTTACAATGTATCATTGCATGACGGGCGCCTGTCCTCAATGCCCGGCGCCGGCCCTCGCCGGCGGCGGCCGGAAGCGCTCCGCGATGGCAGGTCGCTATGGAGAGGGCCGAGCGTTCACTGATTAGACGCTGTCGCGCGGGATCATGAGCGCGGGCGCTTGTTCACTTTGCCAGTGAAAACTTTTCCGCCGCCGCCGCGAGTGTCTGTCCCACCACCGCCACTTCATCGTCGTCGATGTTGTTGCTCAGGTCGATAGCGGAAAGCCCAAAGGCCGGGCGGCCGTTCTCGTCCGCCACGATGGCGGCGATGGCGACGATCCCGGTGTAGAGCGTGTCGCGATCGACACCATAACCGTTCCTCTGCGCGGTGCGGACCTCGCCGATATATCGGGCCGCGTCGATGTTACCGGCCCAGCGCAATGCCCTGAACCCGCGACGCAGCTCGGCATCGCTCAACTGCAGTTGGGCGGCGGCGGCTCGGCCGACCGCGCCGAGCATCAGGGGCATCCGCTGCGTGACGGCGAGGTCCAGCCGGACAGGCCGATTGACGAGCGCGCGATCGATCAGCACGACGCGGTCGTCGACCACTTCCCACAACGCGATCAATCGCCCCGTCTCCGCCGCCAGCCGCGGCAGCTCGGCGCGCAGCAGGTCCGCGACGTTGCTGGTCAGCAATCGCTTCGCCAGTTCGAACAGGCCGCTGCCGAGACGATAGGTCTTGGTCGCCTCGTCGAAGGTGGTCATCCCCTCCGCGGTCAAGGTGCGCAGCACGTTGAAGGCGGTGGACGTGTTGACCTGCGCCGCACGTGCGGCGGCGCTGACGCCCAGTGGCTCGTCACTGGCGGCGAGGACCCGCAGCAAGCGAACGGTTTGCACCACCGCCCCGACCAATTTTCCTTTGCCCTGCGGCTCGCCGTCCTTCGTCATATCGGCATGGCTATGCGCCGCGGCGGCGCTGGTCAACGAAGGGAGGATCAGGCGCTGTGACCGAACGACGCCGGCCCTCATGCTCGCGTGCCCAGGTGCGAGGGGCGGTCGGCGAGGAGGACCGTCTTGGTTTCGAGATATGGCATCAGCCCTTCGACGCCGCCCTCGCGGCCGACGCCGGATTGTTTGAAGCCACCAAAGGCGATCGAAAAGTCGAGCTTCAATCCGTTGTGGCTCATCGTGCCGGTACGGATGCGGCGGGCCACGGCATAGGCGCGATCGGGATCGTGAGTGAACACCGCGCCGGCCAGACCGAAAGGGCTGTCGTCGGCGAGCGCAATCGCCACCGTTTCATCGCGGGCCGGGATGACCGCCAGGACAGGGCCGAACACTTCCTCGCGCGCCAGGCGTGACGCATTGTCGACATGGCCGAAGACGGTCGGCTCCACGAACCAGCCGCGATTGAGGTGTCGAGGCCGTCCGCCGCCGGTCGCCAGGGTGAAGCCGTCGTGGCGAGCGGAAGCGATATAGCCTTCCACCCGGTCGCGCTGTCGGGCGGTGGCAAGCGGCCCCATCTGTGACGTCGGATCGAACGGGTCGCCGACCCGGATGCCGCCCAGCCGCGCGGCGAGCGCTTCGAGGAGCGCGTCGTGGCGGTCCGCGCCGACGATGACCCGGCTGAGCGCGGCGCAAACCTGTCCGGTCAGGTCACAGGCCCGCCCGGCGATGGCGTCGGCAGCAAGGTCGATATCGTAATCGTCGAGGACGATCGCCGCCGATTTGCCGCCCAGTTCCAGTGTCTGGCGCGCGATCCGCCCGCCCGCGAC
>NZ_JBELIE010000001.1:33704-38828 GCF_042091075.1 Sphingomonas sp.
GGTAAAGGCGATCTTGTCGATGCGAGGGTCGTGGACGAGCGCTTCCGAAGCGGCGCGGTCGGCAGTGACGACATTGACCACGCCGGGCGGCAGGCCCACCGCCTCGCAAACCTCGGCCATCAGCAATGCATGGCCCGGCGCTTCCGGCGACGCCTTGATGACGACGGTGCAGCCGGCAAGGAGGGCCGGCGCAAGTTTGAGGGCGATGAGCGAGATCGGGCCATTCCAGGGGATGATCGCGCCGACCACGCCGACGGGCTCACGCACCAGCAACCCGCAAGCGGCGCCCGCTGGGCTGGGCCGCTCTTCCTCGAAGGCGAAAGTCTCGGCAAGGCTGCCGTAGAAGGCGTACATCCCCCCGACCCCGCCGGCAAAGGCGCGCGCGGTGGCATGCAGCACGCCCATCTCGTTGGGCCAGATCGCTGCCACGTCCTCGGCTCGCTCCCCAAGCTTCGCGGCGATCGCTTTCAGATACGCGCCGCGCTCGCTGGCCGGCAGGCGTGGCCAGGGGCCGTGATCGAACGCGACGCGCGCGGCGGTGATCGCGCGGTCGATGTCCACCTCGGTCGCTTCGGCCACCTGGAGCCACACCTGTTCGGTCGCCGGTGCGACGACGGCAATGGTGCGATCGCTCGATGGAGTGACCCAGCGGCCATCGATGAAGAAGCGATCGGGGTGGCGGAGCGGGGCGGGGGGATGGTTCGGCATGCCACCACGCTAAAACGGCTCTCATTCTATATCAAGAATGCTTTTCTCTATATTGACAGCAAGGCGCGTTGGCGGGGATACCGCGAGGAACAGCGATCAGGAGCCTCCGCCATGCACTTCGATCCCCGCGCGGTCCGCGCGATGTCGGGCCAGTTCATCGATGGGGTGGAAGTCGCCGGCGGTACGGCCCATCACGTTGAAAGCCCGTCCGATCGCCGCGTCGCCCTGCCGGTGGAATGGGCCGATGCGGCTCTCGTCGACCGTGCCGTCCTGTCGGCGCGGGATGCATGGCGGGCGAGCGGCTGGGGTGCGGCCGCGCCCCGCGATCGCGCCGCCATATTGTACCGCTGGGCCGACCTGGTCGACGCCCATGCGGAGGAAATCGCCGCGCTGGAGGCGGTGGTATCGGCGCGCATATACCCCGAAGTGATCGCGCGTGACGTGAAGGTGGTATCGGGGGTGTTGCGGTATTTCGGCGAATTCGCCGACAAGATCGACGGCAGTGTCACGCCGACGCCGCGTTCCTCCTTCTCCTTCACCGTTCACGAGCCTTATGGTGTCGTCGCCGCGATCGCGCCGTGGAACTTCCCCATCATCCTTGCCGCCTGGAAGTTCGCCCCCGCGCTCGCCGCGGGAAATGCGGTGGTGCTCAAGCCGTCCGAGATGACGCCGTTTGCCGCGATGCGGATCGCGGCGCTGGCGGTGGAAGCGGGGTTGCCGGCGGGGCTGTTCAACGTCCTGCATGGCGGCGGCGAGGTGGGCGCGGCGTTGGTGAAGCATCCCGGGGTGGACTATGTCACCTTCACCGGATCAAGCGCGACGGGCGCGCGGATCATGGCCGATGCCGCGCTCCATGGGCTGAAACCGGTCAGCCTGGAACTGGGGGGCAAGGGCCCGCAACTGGTCTTCGCCGACGCGCCGGACCTGGATAAGCTTGCCGCAACGATCGCGCGCGGCATCACCTACAATGCGGGTCAGGTATGTTTTGCCGGTTCGCGGCTGGTGGTGGAGCGGCGGATCGCCGATGACCTGCTCGCGCGCGTGCGGCGGCATATGCTGGGCGGCCAGACGGGGACCACCTGGGATGAGGGCACGTCGATCCCGCCGATCATCAACGAGCGGCAGCTCGACAGGATCGCGGGAATCGTCGACGCCGCCGTGGCCGACGGAGCCGAGCCGTTGTGCGGCGCAGAACGCCTGTCGAGCGATGGCGCCGGTTTCTATGCGCCGACGATCCTGCGCGGCGTGACCACCGAGAACCGCGCCTATCGCGAGGAGATTTTCGGCCCGGTCCTGGCGGTGCAGGAGTTCGAGGATGAGGAGGAGGGGCTGCGGCTCGCCAACCATCCCGACTATGGGCTCACCGCCTCGATCCACACATCCGATGTGTCTCGCGCCTTTCGCGCCGCCCGCGCGATCGAAAGCGGGACGGTGTGGATCAACGACTGGGGCCGCCGGACGGACTTCACCGCGCCCTTCGGTGGCTACAAGAAATCGGGCATCGGCAAGGACATGGGCCGCGCCGGATTCGAGAAATACATGAAGACGAAGGCGATCTGGCTCGAGGTCGGATAGCGTCCACTATAGAGAATATCGTTCTTGATTTAGAATGACGATCTTGCCATAGATCGAGGCGACGCAGGGCAGCAGCCCGCTTCATGGGAGAGGATGGTGAAGGGTTCGCTTGCGCCCCTGTTTGCGCCGCGTTCGATCGCCTTCGTCGGTGCGTCGGGCGATCCGACACGCATCGGTGGCCGGCCGCTGTCCTATTGCATCCGCGAGGGGTTCGCGGGATCGCTCTATCCGATCAATCCGGGGCGCGATGAGGTTCAGGGCCTGCCTGCGTACCCGACGCTGGCCGATGTACCAGCGGCGGCCATCGACCTGGCGGTGATCGCCATCGCGCCGGCGCTGGTGGTGGATGCCATTCGCGACGCGGGAAACAAGGGCGTGCGCGCGGCGGTGATCCTGTCTTCCGGGTTCGCCGAGGCGGGAGCGGAAGGGCTGGCATTGCAGGCCGCGGCGCTGGCGGCGGCGCGCACGGCCGGCGTGCGGCTGTTGGGGCCGAACAGCCTGGGTGCGTTCAGCAACGGCACGGGCATGTGCGCGACCTTTTCCAGTCTGCTGGAGGACGGCGGCGTCCCGCCTGGGCCGTTGGCGATCGTGTCGCAATCGGGCGCTTATGGCGCGCATCTGGCGATGCTGATGCGCCGCCGCGGTGTCGGGCTGTCACGTTTTGTCACCACCGGGAACGAGGCCGACATTACCGTCGCTGACTGCCTGCTCCACATGGCGGGCGATCCCGATGTGGGGGTGATCGGGTGCTATTCGGAGGAGATCGCGGACGGTCGCGCTTTCCTGAAAGCGGCGGAAGCGGCACGCGCGGCGGGGAAGCCCGTCGTGATGCTGAAGGTCGGGCGCAGTGAAGAAGGGCGCAAGGCGGCACAATCGCATACCGCGAGCCTGGCCGGGGATGACGCGGTATTCGTCGCCGCAGCGCGCACGGCGGGCGTGGAGCGGGTGGAAACCACGCAGGCGTTCGTCGATCTCCTCTACACCCTCTGTCGCCGTGCGCCGGTGGTGGGCGACCGATTGGGCGTGCTGACCGTGTCCGGGGGTGCCGGGGTGCTGATCGCGGATGCGGCATCGGCGGCCGGTTTCCGTCTGCCGCCGATGCCAGAGGCCGCCCAGGCGGCGATCCTGTCTCGCATCCCCTTCGGCTCGGCGGTCAACCCGATCGACACGACCGCGCAGGCGATGAACGACCCGACGCTCGTGCGTGATGCCACACGGGCGATGCTGGGCGACGGTGGATATGACGCGGTCGTCTCGTTCTTCATGAACTGGCCCGATAGCCCGCTGATCGGTCCCGGCCTGCGCGCCGCGATCGTGGAGGGCATGGCGGGGCATGAGCAACGCACCGTCGCGATGGCGATGAATGCCTCCGATGCGACGCAACGCGCGTTCGACGAGGCGGGGATGCTGGTCTTCGCCGATCCCAGCCAGGCCGTCGAGGCGCTCGCCGCGTCGCGCCGGATCGGAATCGCGCTGGCGCGGAACGCTGCGCCCGAGATCCCGCTGGGGATCGCCGTGCCCCTGGCGCGTCGCAACTACGACGAGGCAGAGGCGGTCGCGCTGCTCGCGCAGGCGGGCATGCCGATGACGCGGATCGTTACCGGCGCCACGCCCGATGCGATCGCCGCGGCAGGGGCGGCGCTCGGCGGGCCCGTCGCACTGAAGATCCTGTCACCCGACATCCTGCACAAATCGGATATCGGCGGCGTGGCCCTGAAGCTGGAAGGCGCCCCGGCGCTGCGTCACGCCGCCGAGGCGATGCACGCGCGTTGCGCCGCCGCCGCGCCCCAGGCCGAGATTCGCGGCTTCCTCGCCGCGCCGATGGCCGGGGCTGGCGTGGAATTGCTGATCGGCGCGCGGATCGACCATGCATTCGGCCCGGTCGTCACCGTCGGGCTCGGCGGGGTGTTCGTGGAGATCTTCCGCGATATCGCCATCGGTCTTGCGCCGCTCGACGAGGATGAGGCCCTGGCGCTGCTTCGCTCGCTCAGGTCATGGCCGCTGCTTGCCGGCGCGCGCGGAAAGGCGGCCGCCGACGTCGCCGCTGCCGCGCGAGCCATCGCGGCGCTGTCGCGCTTCGCCGCCACGCATCGCGACGATCTGGTCTCGGTCGAGGTGAACCCGCTCGTCGTCCACCCGGATGGACAGGGCGCTACCGGGCTCGACGCCGTCATCGTTACCAGGCCGCCGGAGAGCGGCCCCGCAGGGGAGAGAATGCCATGAACTATACGACGCTCGCCGCAGCATTGTTGTGCGGTTCCGCCCTTGTTGCGCCCGCCGCCGTCGCGCAGGCCACGCCCGCGCCTGACGCGACCACGCAGGGCTCCCCCGCCGCCGGCACGGCCGTGTCACCGTCGGATCCGCAAGCAAATGCGACCTCGGCGCAGGGCGCGAGCGTCCAGCCCGCCTCCGAGCCGGCGCCGCGCAATGAAGGAGACATCATCGTCACCGCCAACCGCCGCGAGGAATCGCTGTCGCGCGTCGGTGTCGCGGTTGCGGTCGTCACCGCGCAGCAGCTTCAGTTGCAGGAAGTGCGCGCACCGCTCGATCTGGCGCGCGTCGTGCCCGGCTTCCAGGCGGCCACGGCGGGATTGACCGGCGCGCCGGTCTATATTTTGCGCGGGGTCGGCTTCGACACGCCCAACGCTTCCTCGACCGCGCCGGTGGGCACCTATGTCGACGAGGTCGCCTATGCCTATCCCTATATGTCGCTCGGCGCCAACTTCGACCTTGAGCGGGTGGAGGTGCTGAAGGGACCGCAGGGAACGCTGTACGGCCGGAATTCCACTGGCGGCCTCATCGACTTCATCAGCGCGAAGCCGACCAATACGCCGCAGGGCG
>NZ_JBELIE010000001.1:38838-54743 GCF_042091075.1 Sphingomonas sp.
ACGCTCGGCTACGGCAATTACGACAGCTTCCTGGTCGAAGGTTTCGTCAGCGGGCCGATCAGCTCGACATTGAAGGCGCGCATCGGTTTCCAGAGCGACAATCGCGCGACCGGCTGGCAATATAGCGTGACCCGGCCGAACGAGCGGCTCGGCCAGCGTTACCGCCAGTCGATCCGTGGCACGCTGGCGTGGGAGCCGAGCGATCGCTTCAACGTGGTCGGCAGCGTCACCTATTGGGAGTTGCGCGGCGAGCCGCAGGCGCCGCAGGCGATCGCCTATCGTGGCAATGCGGCGCTTCAGAACCCGCTGCTGACGCAGAGCCTGATCCCCAATCCGACCGACAATCGCGCCGCCGACTGGACGCCGATCGGCCGCCAGCCGCAACGCGAGACGACCGGGATAACGCGCCCGTTCTATGATCTCAATTCGAAGTTTGTCGGCACGATGCTGAAGGCGAATCTGGACCTTTCCGATACCGTCTCGCTCGCCTCGCTGACGAGCTACAATCGCCTGAGCTTCCAGTCGATCGAGGAAACGAACGGTTCGCAGACCGAAAGCCAGACCGCGGTGTCGACCGGTCTTATCAAGTCCTTTGCGCAGGAACTGCGACTGATCGGCGACATGGGGCCGCTCAACTGGTCGGTGGGCGGCTATTACGCCGATGACGAGACGTACGAGTATAATTACGGCTATGTCGACGAACTCTCCACGATCGTCGGCCTTCGTGCCGCCGCGCGCGGGTTGAATGCCGCGCGCGGGTTCCCGGTCAATCCGACCCTGCTCGCGACCAGCTTCCGCAACTATTCGGGTGTCGGCCGCTACAAGAACCGCGTTCTGGCGGGCTTTGCCAATGCCGAGTACAAGATCTCTGACTCCGTCAAATTGTCCGCCGGCGCGCGCTATACCGAGGATCGCCTGCGCGGATCGGGATGCGGTCAGGACGTCAACGGCAACAACGTCCCTCTCGTCAATTTCCTTTATCCCGTATTGACCGGCAATCCGACGTTGCAGGGCATCCAGCCGGGCGGCTGCTATACCCTGACGCTCGACAACAGCAGGTTTGCACTGGCGGAGCAGGGGCAGACCCAGGACAATGTCAGCTGGCGAGTGCGGGCCGACTTCACCCCCAGCGACACGACGCTATTCTATGCCAGCGTCAGCCGCGGCTACAAGGCAGGTGTGTTCCCGGTGCTCGCTGCCTCCAACGCGAGCCAGCTGCAGCCGGTGACGCAGGAGAAGTTGACCGCCTATGAAGGCGGCGTGAAACTGAACCTGCTCGACCGGCGCTGGCAACTCAACGCCTCGGCCTATTATTACGACTATATCAATCGACAGGTATTCGGGCGCATCCCCGATCTTGTCTTCGGAACGCTGCAACGGATCGTCAATATTCCGAAGTCGGAAGTCTATGGTGCGGAGCTCGATACCATATTCCGCCTGACCGATACGCTGCGGGTGCAGGCTGCCGGCTCCTATCTTCATACCGAGGTGAAGGAATATATCGGCTACAATAATGCCGTCAGCGCGCAGCTGGTGAATTATGCGGGCGCGTCGCTGCCCTATTCACCCAAGTGGCAATTCAACGGCTCGATCGTGAACGACATGCCGATTGCCGACAATGTGAAGCTCTTCACCTCGGTATTCGGCAGCTATCAATCGCGGTCGTCCAGCGTTCTGGGCGAAGAGGATGGCTTCGGGATCAAGGGATACGGCCTCCTTGGCGCGAAGGTCGGCATCCATGACGCCGCCGACGCCTGGGGGATCGAGGGCTATGTGTCGAACCTCACCAATACCTATTACTGGACCAGCGCGCAGCGTCAGTCGGAAACGCTGGTACGTTACACCGGGATGCCGCGGATGTACGGCGTGCGCGCCTCGTTCCGCTTCTGATCATGGGCGACGATCTTCAATATGTCCGCGTCACACGGGAAGGGCCACTGACGCTCGTCACGCTGGCGCGACCCGAGCGGCTGAACGCTCTTCACACGGCCGCGCATAACGAACTGGCGACGGTGTTTGACGACTTCGCCACCGATCCAGCGCAATGGGTCGCGATCGTAACCGGGGAGGGGCGCGCCTTCTGCGCGGGCAACGACCTGCGTTACCAGGCGGAGGGCGGTAGCCTGGAGCGGCCGCCCTCCGGGTTTGGCGGGCTGACCAGCCGCGTCGACCTGAACAAGCCGGTGATCGCGGCGGTGAACGGCGTCGCGATGGGCGGCGGATGCGAGATCGCGCTGGCGTGCGACATCGTGATCGCGGCGGCGGAGGCAGAGTTCGCGCTTCCTGAGCCGCGCGTCGGACTGGCGGCGTTGGCGGGCGGCCTCCATCGCCTGCCGCGTGCGATCGGCTGGCAACGCGCGATGGGCATGATCCTGACCGGGCGGCGCGTATCGGCGGCAGAGGCGTGCGATCTCGGCTTCGTCAATGCGGTGGTGCCGGGTGCCGACCTGTTGGCGGAGGCGCGGCGCTGGGCGGGGATGATCCTCGAATGCAGCCCGCTGGCGATCCGCGCGGCCAAGGAGATCGCGCGCGACGGCCTGGCGAAGCCCGCGCTCGTCGATGCGATCGATGGACAGCGCGAGGGAGCGGCGCTGCGCGCGATGCTCGCATCGGACGATTATCGCGAAGGACCACGGGCGTTCGCCGAAAAGCGCCCCCCGGCATGGAAGGGGCGGTAGTCGCTAGATCGCCCGCCAGCAGGGCATCCCGTCCGGGCCCGGGCCAACGATCCCCCGGGCACCGACGATCTCCTCTCCTGCCAACACCGCCAGTGATGACGGATCGGTCGCCTCCACCCGTGCCGCCACGCGCCGACCCTCGGCGGTCCGCAGCAGAACGGCGCCGTGACGCGGCGCCTCTTCGCGGTCGTAGAGGATCGTGCCGGTCTCGACGGTCGCGGGCCCACGGTGGTCCTGATCGAGCGGGGGCGGCGGGGCGGCGGCGATATCACAACGGATCGTATCGGCGATTGGCCCGGTGGCGGGCGCCGAACCCAGGACGAGGGCGTGGTGCTTGGTCACATATTCGCCCTGACCGTACAGCAATCCGATACCGCCTCCGCGCAACCGCTCCACCATCGCGACGGCGGCATGGGTCATATAGTTGTTGAGCGGCGCGCCGAAGAAGGTGAGCCCGCCGGCGACCGAGAGGGGCGCGTTCTCGGCAAGGTCGAGCACGCGCCGCGCCATCTTGGGTACGCAGGGGAAGCAGGAATAGAGTTCGACCGCGTCGAAGCCATCGCGCGCCAGCCCGGCCGCTGCCGTGAGCACCGCATCCATCGCCGGCGAGCGAGCGAAGGTCGCGCGATGCAATATGTCGCGGGGCTCATCCGCCGCCGCGCCGCCGTGGACGTAGATCAGCCGCTACTCGGGCACGCCCATCGCGATCGCGCGGGCATGGCTGGTCAGGATCACCGCCGCACCCTGATTGACGATCGGGTTGGCGACCATCAGCTTGCGATAGGGCGAGGCGATCAGACGATTGCCGTCGTCGGGTGAAAGGATCTGTGCCGGCGTGACCTTCCGCTTGATCCATGCGGTGTCTCGCGTGCGGGCCACTGCTGCATTGTTGGCCCAGATCGTCGCGCTCTCCGCTGCCGCCTCGTCCAGCGTCTGCCCCCAGGCGGCGCGGGTCGCGGCCTCGTACAGCGGATAGACATTGACCGGGCTGGTAAGCTCGAGCGCGCGAGCGGCGGGGGACTGATAGTCGCCGCCGCGCACTGGCCGAAAATCGGGGATCGGATCGGGCCATGGGAGGGCAAGGCCGGCGCGGCGTGCGCGGCGCACGTTATCCTCTGCCTCGCCGCCGCATATGGCCGCGCTGTCGATCTCCCCGCGCGCGATCGCCAGCGCGGCCTCGTGCAGCAACAGCGTCGGCGTCTGCCCACCGACCGGATGATAGCGCGCGTCGAGCGTCGGACGGCCGAGCCGGTCGGCGACGGTGGCGCATGGGTCGGGATAGGGCCAGCTGATTTCGTTGATGATGTCGAGCCGGTCGAGCGCCGCGATCATGCCGCCGCCGGCGTCGCGGTCCGCCGCCCAGAGGGCATGCGCCATCAGGTCCGCCGGGTCCAGCGCGCGGGCGAGATCCTCGGGCCGGTCGGCGACCTCGCCGACGCCGACGATCACGGGCTGCCGGTGGGCAATGGTCATTGCGGGCTTTCCTTGGACTACAGAATGACGTTCGCTAGACAGAACGGCTCTGGCTCGCAAGCGGGAGGCGGCAGTGAATACCCACGCTTATGTTTTCATTGGCCCCGGAGCCTGGGGCTTCACCTTTCAGGCAGATGCGGCAAATCTGCCGGTTGATCGCGGCCCCTGGTCATTTTTCCGCAATGCATCGATCCCGCCCGTGGGCGAGGGATCGGTGGAAGAGGCGCGGGTGCTGAACGATCTGAAAACGCGCGGTTTCAGCCTGCAGCCCTTTTGATTTCTATATTCGCCATAAAGAATGATATTCTCCATCTTGACAGGGGCGGGTGGCAGTCGAATATCGTGACGGATCGATCGGAGAGAGATGATGGCGACGACCGCCGACCCCCAGACGCCGGCCCGGCCGGCGAAGCCGACGCTGGACTCGTTGAGCCCCAGCCAGATCGAGGCGATCCGCCGCATTCCACCGCATGATGGCGGACAGAAGCCGACACCGATCGCCGACTGGCTGGAGCCGGTCATCAAGAAGACGCGGCCCGCGTCGATCTTTCTGGACCGCGAGCGCTTCGACCTCGAACAGCGCTCGATCTTTCGCCGCCTGCCGGTGCCGCTGATGCCGTCCGCGCGCCTGCCCGAACCGGGAGACGCGGTGGCCTTTGACGGTTACGGCCCTGCGCTGATCGTCGCGCGCGACAAGGACGGGGTGGTACGCACCTTCCACAATGCGTGCCAGCACAAGGGGTCCAAGCTGATTGAGCAGTGTGAGGTGCACAAGGCGGCGCGCTTCATTTGCCCGTATCACAGCTGGACCTACGGTCTCGACGGCCGCCTGCTCGCAGCGGCGCGGTCTGAAATGTTCACTGACTTCGACAAGGCGGATTACAAGCTCAGCCAGCTGCCGACGCGCGAATATGCCGGCATGATCTGGGGCGTGCTTGACCCCGAGGTGACGCCGGACTGGAGCGCGATGGAGCCGGAGGGGGCAGGCGGCTTCGCCGACGATATGCGGCACCTCGGCATCCCCAATGCCTATCTTTACGGCCATAAACGCTTCGAGATCGCGGCGAACTGGAAGCTGGTGCTTGAGCCGTTCATGGAAAGCTACCACGTCACACGGCTGCATGCGTCGTCGATCGGCGACCTGTTCACCGATATGGCGAGTATCTGCACGAAGCTGGGACCGCACCAGCGCAAGGTGGCGGGGAAGATTCAATTTCAACCAAGCGATCTCGATATTCCGGGGGAAAACATCCACAAAACGGTGACGCACGCCTATCAGGTGTTTCCGAACGGCACGATCGTCACCAGCCCGTATTACATCAGCATGATGGTGCTGATGCCGATCGCGCCCGACAAAACCAACGTCGATTATTACATGCTGCTGCCGCGCAAGCCCGACAGTGAAAAGGCGGAGAGCATTGCCGCGCGCTCCTACGAGCTGATCTTGAAGGTGTTCGGGGGTGAGGATTTCCGTGCCGCGACGATCACACAGGAGGGGCTGGCCTCCGGCGGGCTCAAGACGGTGACCTATGGCGGGATGGAGAACACGATCCCGACCTATTACGATCAGCTCGAAAGCCATTTCCTGACCAATGAGCGGGGCTGACCCGCTCCCCCCGTTTCAGGCCGGGGCACCCGTCCGGCTCCTCAGGGCGTATCCAGGGCCGCGATAAGTGCCGCCGCGCGCCAGGCGATCGCCATGACGGGCGCAAAGGTGTTGCCCGCCGGGATCTCGGGGAAGATCGAGAGATCGACGACATGCAGCCCGTCGACACCACGCACCCGTGTCTGTGGATCGACGACGGACGCGGCGTCCGTTCCCATCCGGCAGGTGCCGGCGGCGTGATAGGCGGTCGTTCCCATCGTGCGATAGGCGTCGAGGATCGCCGCCTCGTCGTCTAGCGCCGCCCCCGGCCGGACCTCCCCGACGACCGCGTCGGCAAGCGGCGCGCGCGACATGAGATCGCGGACGTAGCGGACCGCACCGACCATTGTCCGACGATCCTGGGCGTCGGCGAAGAAATCGAGTGTTGATAACGGCAGCGCGGCGGGATCGGCCGAGGTGATGCGCACCGTTCCCGTCGATCGCGGGCGCAGCGGATAAACCGCCACCTGCATCCCCGGCGCGTCTTCCATCTTCAACGTCGCCGCGCTCTTGTCGATCGAGAAGGGCGCTGCGATCAACTGGGCGTCGGGGCGGGGAAGGTCGGGGCGGGTGCGGATGTGGCCCAGGACATCGTAAGCCGCACTGGCCATCGGGCCGTTATGCGCCAGATAATAGCGGATCACGTTGCGGATCAGGCGCCAGCCGCCGAACTCGGCGTTGATGGACAGGCCCGGCCGCACCCGCCATTGCATCGCCAGCGCGCAATGTTCCTTCAGGTTCTCGCCCACTTCCCCGCGATCGGCGAGCACGGAAATGCCGAGCCGGGTGAGCAACGCGGCGGGGCCGATCCCGGACCGTTGCAGCAAGGCGGGTGAGGCGAGGGTGCCGCAAGCCAGGATCACGCGCCGCGCGGCGAAGATGCGATGCTCACCGTTCACGATCGCCTTCACGCCGGTCGCGCGGCGATCGTCGAAGCGGATCGTTTCCACACTGGCATTCGTCACGATCGTCAGGTTCGCCCGACCGCGCGCCGGCCGAAGAAACGCGCGCGCCGCGCTCTGGCGGCGGCCGCCATAAATGGTCGATGGGCAATAGCCGATCTTGGCACGATCGTCGGGATGATTGACGTCGTCCTGCACGTCCAGCCCGGCTGCAGCCCCCGCGGCGATCAGGCGGTCGAGCAGCGGATGGCGAGGGGGTAGAGAGACGCGGAGCGGCCCGGCCTTGCCCCGCGCCACGCCGCTGCCGAGCGGGTGGGTTTCCGCCGCTTCGTAGATCGGGGCGATGTGGCGCCAGCTCCACTGCTCACCCGCCGCCTGGGCCAGTGCCTCGATGTCGGCGGGCTGGCTGCGGACGTACATCATGCCGTTGGTAGAGGAGGATCCCCCCAGCGTGCGCCCGCGCACCCAATAGGCCGGCGGCGCATTGCTGCCCGCGCCCGCGACCGCCTGAAACGGCCAGACATGGGCGGGATCGCTGAGGATCTTCGCCACCCCACGCGGCATATGGATGAAGGGGTGGGTGTCGGCCGGCCCCGCCTCCAGCAGCAGGACCTGGCGGGACGGATCGGCGGACAGCCGCTCGGCCAGGACGCAGCCCGCGGTGCCGCCACCGACGATCAGCGTATCGAAGACAAGCTCGCCGGGCGGAAGGTCTGCGGGCGTCGCGTCAGTGACCAAGGCGCACGATCCCGCGCAGCCGAACCTCGCGGCAGCGATCCGTGACACGCGGGGCGATCGACCCCTCCGGCAGCGCCCCGGTCGAGAAGCGGGTGCGGCGGATCACGTTACCGACGATGCTCGACGTCAACCGGCCGCCGGCCGGCGTCCGACAATCGGCGTCCCCGCTCCCTGTTCGATCAGGCGACATGTTGTTGCTCGACGTTCCAGACGATCGGCAGCTTTTCCATCGCCATGACGACACCGGCCCGCCATTCGGGCGCAAATCCATCGGCGAGCTGGAATCGCGGGATGCGACGTAGAAATTCCGTGACGAAGATGCGCATCTCCGCCTTTGCGAGATAATGGCCGAGGCACAGGTGGGGCCCGGTCGAAAAGCTGACGTGCTGCCGCCGCTGACGATCGATGTCGAACGTCTCGGGATCGGGGTTGCGACGATCGTCGAGTCCGGCCAGCGTCATCGGCGCGACGATCATCTCGCCTTCCTTCAACTGCGCGCCCGCGAAATCCATGTCGCGGCGGATCAGCCGCACGCCGTTGGTGACCGGAAAGCGCCGCATCGATTCATCGATATATTTGGGGATCACGTCGGGCTCGACGCGCAGCCGATCCTGGATGTCGGGATGCTGCGCAAGGAAGTGAAAGGAAAATGTCAGCGCGTTCGCGACGGTGTCGAGACCGGCGACGAAGAGCAGGAAGGCGATCGACAGCAGTTCGTCCATCGTCAGCTTGCGCCCATCGACTTCCTCCGCGACGAGCCGGCTGAACAGGTCATCGCGCGGCTGTTCCATGCGCGCGCGCAGCACCGTCTCCAGCTCGAAGAAGATCTGGCGCTGCAACTCGATGCGGCGTTCGGCCGGAATGTGGCTGAAGAATTCGGTGACGATCTGCCGGAACTCGATGTAGCGGTCGAGCGGCAGGCCAGCGAGCTCCATGAAGACGGTGACGGGGTAGAGCGCGCCGAGTTGCTCCGCGAAGTCGCAGCCACCGTCGGCATAGACCTTGTCGATCAGCCGCTCGGCCCAGTCCTGCATCTGCCCCTCAAGGTCGGATACCATGCGCGGCGTGAAATGGCGCATCAGCATCTTGCGATACGGCGTATGCTCGGGGGGATCGAGGTTGATCGGGATCGCCTGGAACGGGCTCTGCGTTTTGGGGATTTCGATCTCGCGATTGGAGAAGCTCGATGAATCCTTGATCACCTGCTCGATCAGGTCGAAACGGGTGACGAGCCAGTGGCCGCCGTTGCGCGGTGTCCAGAATATCTCGGGTGCTTCCTGCTGCATCTCGCGATAGCCGGTATGCAGGTCGCGCAGCAGCCGAGGATCAGTGTAAATGTCGAAACGATATACCTGATCGGGCCGAACGTGCGGCGGTATGTCGACTTCGGCGGAGCTGGGGGTGTGCATCGCCAGGTCATCCTCTCGTATTCGCGGGGCGGGGCCATTGCCCTTGCCCAAGGGTTTAGTCGGCAAGTCAGCAGTGTCAATATATCAGAAAGGCATTCTCCTGTGAGAATGAAGATGGCGTTCGGACTTGTGATGGCGTCAGCCTTCGCTATGAAGAAGGGCATTCTCGACATCGCATGGCCGGGGAGGGAAAGCCGATGGCGACAGCGATCAACATCCACCCGATCGGCTCATCCTCCGCCGTCACCGGCGCCGCGTCGTCGGTCGCGACGCGCTGTGCGCCGTGAGGGCCGCTGACCGTCGCGCGCCTGCCGCTATGGCTGCCTATCGCTGTTTCCGCCTTATCCAACTGGAGTTTTTCGATGACCGCCACCTATGACACGTCGCTTGGCCTCTACATCGGCGGCGAGTGGCTGCACGCCGACGGACGCGACGCGCACGAGGTTCTCAATCCGGCCACGGGACGGGGCCAGGCGCGATTGCCGCTGGCGACGACCGCGGACCTCGATCGCGCGCTGGAAGCGGCGGAGCGCGGCTTCAAGGCCTGGCGCGTGACCCCGCCCGAGGCGCGCGGGCAGGTGCTGCAAAAGACCGCGGCGTTGCTGCGCGAGCGGGCGGAGCGGATCGCCACGATCGCCACGCTCGAGCAAGGCAAGCCACGAGCGGAGGCGATCGGCGAAATCGGGCTGGCGGCGAGTCTGCTCGATTTTCACGCTGGCGAAGCGTTGCGTATCTATGGCCGCGTGCTGCCGCGGCCGGCGGGAACGCGGTCGCTCGTCCTGCAGCAGCCAATCGGCCCCGTGGCGGCGTTTTGCGCCTGGAACTTTCCGGCGCTCAACGTCGTGCGCAAGCTTGGTCCAGCGATCGCGGCTGGCTGCTCGATCATTCTGAAGCCGAGCGAGGAGACGGCGGGCACCGCCGTTGAGGTGATGCGCTGTTTTCAGGACGCGGGATTGCCGGGTGACGTCGCGCAATTGGTGTTCGGCGTGCCGGATACCATCTCGCGCCACCTGCTCGCCTCGCCGATTACGCGCAAGCTGAGCTTCACTGGTTCGGTGCCGGTGGGCAAACATCTGGCCAAGCTCGCCGCCGAAACGATGATGAAGGCGACGATGGAGCTCGGCGGGCATGGCCCGGTGCTGGTGTTCGACGATTGCGATCTCGAAAAGACGCTCGACACGCTGGTGGCACACAAGTTCAGGAATGCGGGGCAGGTTTGCATCGCGCCCACGCGCTTCTACGTGCAGGAGGGGATCTATGACCGCTTCGCCGCCGGCTTCGCCGAGCGGACCGGGCGGCTGAAGGTCGGCAGCGGGCTGGAGGCGGGCACGCAAATGGGGCCGATGGCCAATCCGCGCCGCCCCGCCGCGATCGCGGAGCTGGTGGAGGAGGCGCGCGCAGCCGGCGCGAAAGTGTTGACCGGCGGCGCGCGCGGGGAGGGCGAGGGTTTCTTCTTCACCCCCACCGTCCTCGCCGACGTGCCGCTCGAGGCGCGGGCGATGAACGAAGAGCCGTTCGGTCCGCTCGCCCTGCTTCGCCCCTTCGGTAGTGATGATGAGGCGATCGGCCATGCCAACCGGCTGCCGTTCGGCCTTGCCGCTTATTGTTTCACCGAGAACGGGCGGCGTCAGAACCGGCTTGGTGATGAGATCGAAGCAGGCATGGTTGCCATCAACGGCGTGCGCCTGAGCTGGCCCGACAGCCCTTTCGGCGGGATGAAGGACAGCGGCTACGGCTCCGAGGACGGACCCGAGGGCGTCGCGGCGCATATGGTGACCAAGACGGTGCACATGAGCTAAGGATATTCTCCATCAAGAATATCATTCTCAATTGTTGACATGGGCGTGGGTGACGATATCCCGGTCTGCAACAATGAGGAGAGGTGAAGTGGCGGCAACGGCGCGAATGCGGGGCGGGATCGGCGCGGACGGGCCGTTCTGGGATGCGCTCGAAAATGGCGAGTTTCGCATCGCGCGTTGCCGCAATTGCCACACCTGGATGATGCCGGCGCACTTCCGCTGCGGCACCTGCGGGTCATGGGAGATCGGCTGGGAAGAGGTCGCGCCAAAGGGCGTCGTCTATGCCTGGACCCGCAACCACATGGTGTCCGATGTGCTGAAGGAACGGCGCGGCGACCTGCCCTATGTCACCGTGCTGGTGGAACTTCCTCACGCCGGCGGCGTGCGGGTGCCGGGGATGCTGGTCGGGGATCCGCCGGATTTGGCATGCGGGATGCCGGTGAACGGCACCATCCATCCGGCGGAGGAACGCTCGCGTGGCTATGCCACGATGGTCTGGGAGGCGGCGGCATGAGCGGCTTCCGCGGTGCCACGGCGGTGGTCGGTATCGGCGCCACGCCCTATTACAAGCGGGGCACGTCGCCCGATCCGGAGATGAAGCTTGCGTTGCGTGCGATCGTCGCGGCAGCGGAGGACGCCGGCATCGACCCCTCCGACATCGATGGCTTCGTCTCTTACGGATCGGAGCGTAATACCGGGCAGAAATTGATGCCCGCGCTTGGGACCAAGTCGATGCGGTTCGCCGGCCTGTCCTGGACCCATGGCGGCGGTATTCCCGCCGCGGTGGGGCTCGCCGCGATGGCGATTCACAGCGGGCAAGCCGAGATCGTGGCGGTCTATCGCGCGATGGCGGAGGGGAGCAACCAGCGGCTTCAGGTCGCCGTCACGCAGGACGATACGCCGGCACAGTTCCTGGCCAACGGCATCGACATGGTGCTGCAACGCTCCGCCATGCGCACCCAGCGCATGATCGAAGTGGACGGCGTTCCCGCCTCCACGCTGGAGGCGATCGCGGCGGCGGCCTATCACCACGCGCAGAACAATCCTGGCGCGGCGGGGCATGGCACGCCCCTGACCCATGAAAAATACGCGGGCTCGCGCTTCATTTCCGAGCCCTATCACCTCTACGATTGCTCGCGTGAGAATGATGGCGCGGCCTGCGTCATCCTCGTCTCCGCGGAACGCGCCAGGACGCTCGGGCAGAAACCCGCCTATCTGCTCTCCTGTCCAATGGGCGCGTCGGCCCGGCAGGGTTCGCGCGAGGACAATCACGAACCCTATACCAGCGTCGGTATGATCGAACTCGCCGAGCGGATGTGGGCGGAGTCGGGCTACGGGCCGGAGGATGTCGACGTCGCGCAGATCTACGAGAATTTCACCGGCATGGCGGTGGGCTCGATCATCGATCACGGCTTTTGCACCGCAGCGACGGCGGGTGATTTCATCTGCCTCGACAATCTCGTTGCCCCCAATGGCGGTTTGCCGATCAACACATCGGGCGGCAACATCGCCGACGGCTTCATTCACGGCATGGGGCTGGTGCTGGAGGCGGTGCGACAGATCCGCGGCACCTCGACCAATCAAGTGCCGGGGGCGAAGCTGTCGATGATGGCGGGCGGCCCGGGCGATTCATGCACCAGCACCTGCCTGTTCGGTTCCGAGGAGACGCTGACGCGATGAGCAGCAACGGACTCCTCCACGACGGCATCCGCTATTGGGCGCGGCGTAGCCCCGAGAAGGCGGCGGTGGTTCTCGATGACGAACCGCCGCTCGACTATGCGACGCTCGAACGCTGGAGCGACGGCATCGCCGCGCGCCTTCAGACGATGGGGGTGGTGCCGGGCGACCGGGTCGCGATCGCGGCGGCCAATTGTCTGGCGTGGCCCGCCGTGGCGGTCGCCGTGCTGAAGACCGGGGCGATCATTGCCCCCATGAACGACCGGCTGCTCGGCGACGAACTCGCCTATCTCGCTGGCTACAGTGAGCCGCGCGTGATCGTCGCGGACGATGCGCGGCGCGCGTTAATCGAGGGCGCTGGGGTCACGGTGCCGATCCTGCCGCTGGAAACGGTCGAGGGCGATCGCGGCGGCGCGGACGCAGGCTGGGCGCCGGTCCGCGTCGACAGCGAAAGCGTCGCGCTGATCATGTTCACCAGCGGGTCGACGGCGCGGCCAAAGGGCGCGATGATGACGCACGGCAATTATCTCGCCAAATTCGCGGAGATGCGCCTGCTCGATGGCCGGCTGGGTGCGACGACACGATCGCTGATGCCGCTGGGCATGCATTCGTCGCCGGGGACGCCATGGGGCATCTTCTTCACCACGACGCTGGGCGGCACGCTCTACGCGACGCGAAAGTATCAGTCTGCGCGCACCCTGGCGACGCTGGCACGCGAGCGGATCGATTTCTTCCTGGGCGTGCCGATGATCTACGAACAGATCGCACGCGAGCCGGAGTTTGCGGACGCGGACCTTTCGGCGCTCACCTTCGCACGGGTCGGCGGGGCGACGCCGACCCCGGAGATGCTCGCCGCGTGGCGGGCGAAGGGCGTCATCGTCCGCCAGCTTTACGGCATGACCGAGGTCGGTGGCGGTTCGATCATCGCGACGGAGGAGGAGGCGCGGACGCGCCCCATGTCCTGCGGGCGCGGTCTCGCCTTCTCGCGCTTTCGCATCGTGCGGGATGACGGAGCGCCCTGCGACCCTGGTGAGGCGGGGCATATCCTGCTGCAAGGCCCCGGAATGATGACCGGCTATTGGCGCGAACCCGAAGCGACGGCCGCAGCGCTCCGGGACGGGTGGATGCACACCGGCGACATCGGGATGGCGGACGAGGACGGCTATTTCACGTTCCTTGACCGCTCGAAGGAGATGATCAAATCGGGTGGCTTCAACGTCTCGCCATCCGAAATAGAGGCGGTGTTGATGCGGCTCGACGGTGTCGTCGAATGCGCGGTCTTCGGCGTCGCGGACGAAAAGTTCGCGGAGGTGCCCTTTGCCTGCGTCACCGTCCGCGATGGTGGCCCGGATGCGGATGCCATTCGCGCGCATTGTGGCGCCTTGCTCGCGCGCTTCAAGGTGCCTGCGTATGTCGCCACAAGCGTCGAACCACTGCCACGACTGGCGAACGAGAAGATCGATCGCCGGTCGTTGAAATTGAGGCACGCGGTGTTGCCGGGGGATCGCTGAACCGACGGCGACCGACGTTCACCCGGCCGCCCTGATCCGTTCGATGAGCCAGCGCAGGCCGGGGTCGCTGCGCCGCGTCAGGTGGTATGGCGCCATCTCGATACGCGGCGAGCGAGCAATGTAGCGACCGGAGGGGCTGGACGCGGTGCGCCACCTTTACGCAAAGCCATGCGCCATTATGTCGTTAGCCGCCGTGCAGCATCGGAGAGGTAAGCGAAATGCCGCAGCAGCAAAGCAAGAGCATCCTGCTCGTCGGAGCGTCGCGTGGCTTGGGAGAGGCGATGGCGCACGTGTTCGTCGCGCGGGGATGGCGGGTCGTCGGAACGGTGCGCAACGACAGCCCGAACGGCCTTCGTGAACTGGCGCGCGATCATCCCGATCAGGTCGGGATCGAACGGCTCGACATCATCGATCCCGATCAGATCGCCGCGCTCGGCCGGCGGCTCGCTGGCAGCGGCTTCGATATGTTGTTCGTCAATGCCGGAACAGCGAACCACGATCAGTCGGAAACGATCGCCGACACGTCGACCGAAGAATTCGTGCGCGTGATGGTCACCAACGCCCTCGGCGTGATGCGGGCCGTCGAAGGGTTGCAGGGCCTCGTTCGGGCGGATGGCGTGATCGGCGTGATGTCGTCGGGCCAGGGCAGTATCGCCAATAACGAAAAGGGCGGCCACGAGGTCTATCGCGGCAGCAAGGCGGCGCTCAACCAATATATGCGCAGCTATGCCGCGCGTCATGCAGGTGACGGGCGCGCACTGGCGCTCATGGCGCCGGGATGGATCCGCACCGAACTCGGCGGCCCCGAGGCGCCTTTCAGCGTGGAGGAAACCATCCCCGAGCTGGTCGATACGTTGATCGCCCAACAAGGGCGGGAGGGGCTGCGCTTCATCGATCGACATGGCGCGACGGTGCCCTGGTAACCGCTTTTCACCGATGAGCCGGGATCATAGGACCATCATCGCAAAATACCGACGGCATTCTCCCATGCCCGGCTGATCACAGCGGGTCGCTATCCGGTTACCGGGCCATCTCACGGTAGATGAGAACAGCCGTCGTTCGGTTCACGACCTGAAGTTTGCGCAAAATCGCACGGACATGCTGCTTGATGGTCATTTCCGACAGGCCAAGTTCGTAAGCGATCTGCTTGTTAAGTCCCCCGCCCGCCATGGCGTTGAGGACGCGGCGTTCTGCCGGTGTCAGTGACGCCAACCGCGCGGCGGCGTTCGATGTCGCCCGGGGAGCCGGCGCGTCCGCAGTACGCTGAAAAGCGCGTCCGCCATCGAGTACGGTGCGCAGTGCCGCAGTGATGTCCGGAATGGGCGCTGACTTTGACACGTACCCGCTTGCCCCCAGAGCGGCGATGTCGTCTTCCCACGCATATTGCTCGCTGCCGCTGATCACCAGGACGGGCGCCGCGGGAAACGTGCTGGCGACGTTGACGAATGTCGACACGCCCCGGCTGTCGGGAAGGTTCAGATCCAGGACGATGAGATCGAACGGGCCGGTCGCGCCGCGCGCGTCGGCAAGCGAAGCGACTTCGGTCGCCTGGACGTCGGGATCGATCGACGTCAGTGCGATGAGCGCGACGGCCCTGCACATCGGATGATCGTCGGCTACGAGCACCCGTAATGACACGAAACATGCCTCCCCTATTTGGGGAGCAGATAACAGAGTGTAGGCAAACAGAAAATCGTGAAATTGCAGGTTATTGGGTTTCAGGTTCGGCGCGGTGTGTCAAAAACGACTCTCACCCAGCGCCGGAAATCGGGCCGGCGCGCCCATTCGAGCATGGGTGCGCCAGCGGCGGCGGCGAGCCACACCGACGGTTTCACGTCTGCTTATCCGTCCAAATCGCCACAGAAGTGTCACGCGCTCTCCCTGAGAAGCCGCAAGGGATCGTCATAGCTCTAAAGTGTTAGATTGCCACGAAACCCCGGAATCCTCTTTCCATGCAGGTAGTCGCGGCATATCGTCGGCTTGCTCGACCATGGATTGATTCTGTTGTCCGGGCATACGCGCGATGACCCGGGATAAGATCTCGGGTTGATCGGCGTCGGTAGTTGTTGGCGT
>NZ_JBELIE010000093.1:0-12663 GCF_042091075.1 Sphingomonas sp.
GCGTAGCTGAATTTGGTGACGATCCGCTCATGGATGTCGGGGATCAGCCGCCGCCCGACCTCGTCGAGGATCCGTTTTTCCAGGATCGGGCGTACCGTGTCCCAATCCCCGGCATATTTGCCCATGTGCGGCACCGGGGCGAGCACGTAGAAGGTCGAATGGCCCTCCGGCGCCAGCGACGGATCGGTGACGGTCGGGTGATGCAGGTAGAGCGAGAAATCCTCGCCCAGCAGGCCATGTTCGTAGATGTCGTCGAGCAGCCCCTTATAGCGCGGGCCGAACAGGATCATGTGGTGTGGGATTCCCGGCCATGATCCCTTCACGCCGAAATGCACGACGAACAGCGACGGCGAGAAGCGCTTGCGCTCCAGTCGCGCGGCCGTCCGCTGCGCCGCGCCCGATCCGGGCAGCAGATCGCGATAGACGTGCATGATATCGGCGTTGGCGGCGAGCATGTCGGTTTCGATCCGCGCGCCGCGCCGCGTGTCCACCGCCGTCACGCGATCACCCAGCGTTTCGATCCGCGTCACCGCATCGTCCAGCCGCAGCGTGCCGCCCAGCCGCTCGAACAGCGCCACCATCCCCGCGACCAGCCGGTTGGTGCCGCCGCGCGCGAACCAGACGCCGCCGTCGCGCTCCAGCTTGTGGATCAGTGCATAGATCGCGCTGGTCGTCATCGGATTGCCGCCGACCAGCAGGGTGTGGAACGACAGCGCCTGGCGCATCCGTTCGTCCTTCACGAAGCTGGATACGATCGAATAGACCGAGCGCCATGCCTGATATTTGGCCAGCGCGGGTGCCGCCTTGATCATCGACGCGAAGTCGAGGAAGGCGACATGCCCCAGTTTCTCATATCCCTCGCGATAGACGCCCGCGGAATAGTCGAGGAACCTGGCATAACCCGCGACATCCGCCGGGTTCAGCTTCGCGATTTCGGCGCGCAGCAATGTATCGTCATTGGTATAGTCGAACGTCGATCCGTCCGGCCAGTGCAGCCGATAGAAAGGCTGGACCGGATCGAGCGCGACATCGTCCGCCATCCGCTGCCCCGACAGCGCCCACAATTCCTCCAGGCACGCCGGATCGGTGATCACGGTCGGCCCCGCGTCGAAGGTGAAGCCGTCGCGTTCCCAGTAATAAGCGCGCCCGCCCGGCTTGTCGCGCGCTTCCAGGATCAGCGTCTCCACCCCGGCGGATTGCAGCCGGATCGCCAGCGCCAGCCCGCCGAACCCCGCGCCGACGACGATCGCGCGCGTCATCGCACCCCTCCGCGCAGCGCAGCGATCGCGCGCGTGATCGGCACCGGCGGGCGGCCCGACAGCACGCGCAGCTTGTCCCACGCGCTGGTTTGCCCGGCGTAGAAACGCGCGACCAGCGCGGGCGACAGGCGATAGAAACGTTCCAGCACGCGATAGCGCTGGTCGGGGTCGGCGGCCTTGAACAGCATGACGTCGAGCATCCGGTAAAAGCGGCGCTCCTCCCACAGGCGCGCCGCATGATCGTGGGTCAGCGCGTGAAGCGCCCCACCGCTAAAATCGTTTTGCGCGGCAATAAGATGCGCCAGCCGCACAGCATCGGGCAGCGAATAGCCGGTGGTCGGATGGAACAGCCCGGCGCGCACCCCCGCTTTGGCGACCTTGTTGCCGCCCGAGCGCCAATAGGCCTCGAAATCACCGCCGGTGACGACCGGCAGCACGCCCTGTTCGCGCCGGATCGGCGCGCCGGTCCGCCAGCCGCGCGCGTCGGCATAGGCGTCAATCCGCGCGCTGATGGCGGGAACGTCCAGCGTCGCATGGTCGCTGTAATAGGTGTCCTCGATCAGCAGCGTGTCGGCGGTGAACGGCAGCAGATAGACGAAGCGATAGCCATCGACCTGTTCGACGGTGGCGTCCATCACCACCGGCCGTCCGACGCCATGGCCGTGCGCCACCGGCAGTTCGTGCCCGACGAACTTCTGCCAGCCGCATTCCAGCGCGGCGACGTCGGCGATGCCGCGGGCATCGATCACCCCGCCCGCCGCGAGCCGGTCGCCGTCCGCCAGCACCACCGCGGTCGCACTGCACGCCAGCGCGCGCCGCCCGGTCATGATCGCGCGCGCCGGCAGCACGCTGCGCACATGGGTGTCCAGCCGCTCTGACCGGATCGTATGATAGGCCTGGGGCAGCGTGCGCGTCAGCGTCGGAAAGCGCACGTCATAGGCGGGCCAGACATGTTCGATCAGCGGCGTCAGCCACGCGCGCGCCGCGCTGGTCACGTCGCCTTCGAAGAAGGACCAGAAATGGTCGCCCCCGATCCGGTCGTCCGCCTCGATCAGGCGGATGTCCATCGCCGGATGCCGCTGCGCCACCGCCAGCGCGATCAACGCACCGGCCAGCCCGCCGCCGACGATAGCCAGATCGCATTTCAGAAGGGCGGGCATAGGACAGCGCTATACCATGGCCGCGCCCGGCGGAAGCCTGATGAACGAAGGGCTAAGGTTCAGGGGGCGCCGCTACCCGGGCGGCACGAACGGGGCTCATCGCGCTTCTTCCCGTGCGCCCGCGCGCCGGATCGGCTACATGGGCGGCATGCCGGTCGTTTTCGCCATCCTGCTGTCCGCCGTCGCGATGTCGGTGATCGTCGCGGCACGCTATCTGCTGGCGAGCGGCGGGTTCGCGCTGGCGACGCGGATCCGGCATCGCGGCCTGTATCGCGGGCTCGATCCGCAGATCCGGCGGGAAATCGCGTGGAGCCTCGCCTCCGCCGCCATCTATGGCGCACCGGCGGGGGTGATCGCCTGGGGCTGGCAGAATCGCGGCTGGACGCGGATCTACGGCGATATCCATGCCTATCCCTTGTGGTATGCGCCGCTTTCGGTGCTGCTGTATCTCGTCGCGCACGATACGTGGTTTTACTGGACGCATCGCTGGATGCACCGGCCCAGGATATTCCGCGTCGCCCACGCGGTGCATCACGCCAGTCGTCCGCCGACCGCCTGGGCGGCGATGGCCTTCCATCCGGTCGAGGCGCTGACCGGCGCTGTGGCCATTCCGCTACTGGTCTTCGTGATTCCGATCCATGTCGTCGCACTCGGGCTGGTGCTGACGGTGATGACGGTTATGGGGGTGACCAACCATATGGGCTGGGAAATGTTCCCACGCTTTATGTGGCGGGGGACGGTGGGACGCTGGCTGATCACGGCCAGCCATCATCAGCGGCATCATGAGCGGTATGGGTGCAATTATGGCCTCTATTTCCGGTTCTGGGACCGGCTGTGCGGAACGGACGACGGTCTCGGCGACTTCGCGAGGGAGCGCGCGCGGGCGCCAGCGCGAGGGACGGGCGCGCGCGGGGTGGATCGCGCTCGCGGCGGGGCCGATGATCGCGTCGCTGATCGGGGCCGCGCCGGTGGGGTCGCTCGACGTGACGCTGGACAAGGTGCGTTCCGCGAAGGGGCTGATGCGGGTCTGCCTCACCGCTGATCCCGCCAATTTTCCGAACTGCGTCGACGATCGGGACGCGGTGACCCGCACGATCCCGGCGGGCCAGCATCACTTCCGCTTCGCGGCGCTGCCGCCGGGCGATTATGCGGTGGCGGTGATCCATGACGAGAATGGCAATGCCCGGCTGGATACGTTCGCCGGCATTCCGAAGGAGGGGTTCGGCTTCTCGCGCAATCCCCCGATCCGGTTCGGCCCGCCGCGTTTCGCCGCCGCGCGCTTCACGCTGGCGGGTGATGCCGAACAGCAACAGGTGACGATGCGATACATCCTCTGACCTGATTTACGGACACAAATCGCCCGGTGACTGGTTGCGCACCCAGAACATTGGGGATTTCTGGTGCGTATGACATTGTTGACCATCCGGCGTCACGCCGCGGCGCCGCTGGCCGTTTCGCTGGCGCTGATCGCGATACCGGCGCTGGCACAGAACAGCGACTTGCCGGCGGCGCCGGCCGCCACGCCGGACGCCGGCGCGATCGGTGATACGATCACGGTCGCGGTGGCGGGCGCGCTGCTGCCGGATTACGAGGGATCCGACGATTATCGGCTGGTGCCCGGCCCGGCGGCGATCGGTACGTTCCGCAACCTTTCGTTCCAAGTGCTCGGCAATCGGGCGTCGGTCGATCTGATCCCCTCCGCTCCCGGTCCGACCTGGGATTTCCAGGCCGGTCCGATCGGCGTCCTCAACTTCAACCGCAGCAGCCTGGGCTCGATCAGCGATCCGCGCGTGAAGGCGCTCGGCGAGCGCGGCACCGCGATCGAGCTGGGCGGCTATGTGGGCGTGGGCAAGACCGGGGTCGTCACCAGCGACTATGACAAGCTCACCGTCGCGGTCAGCTATCGCCGCGATATCAACGGCGTCCATAGCAGCGGTATCTTCACCCCTTCGGTCAGCTATTTCACGCCGCTCAGCTTGAAGGCCGGGGTCGGCATCTTCGGCGCGGCGGAACGAGTCGAACGCCGCTTCGCGCAAACCTATTTCGACGTCGATGCCGCCGGCTCCGTCGCGAGCGGATTGCCGGTGTTCACGACGCGCGGCGGATGGAAGCACTGGATCGTCGGCGTGGCGGGCACCTATGCGCTGACCGGCAATCTGCTGAAGGGCTGGAAGCTGATCGGCGGCGTTACCTACAAGCGCATGCTCAACGATTTCGCGGACTCGCCGACGGTAGCGATCGCTGGTTCGCGGACGCAATGGCTCGGCGCGCTCGGGGTCGGCTATACGTTCTGATCGATCGCCCGATCGCCCGATCCCCGGGCGTGCCGCCACCATGCCCCCTTGGCAGCGACGCGATAATCGATCATCCGCTGCCATTGGCGGAATTGCCGGCCTGCCTCGCCCGGACAGCGCATGTTCAGATAGGGCGCGGCAGGCCGGCGGCTGAAACGGTGCAGGGAAGGGTGGGCGATGAGCGATAGCGAACGGATGATGGAGGCGCTCGACGCCCGCGTGCAGCGGCGCGATTCGCGGCGCGCCTTCTTCACGCAAGCGATCGGCGCGGCCGCGGGGGCGACGATGCTCGCCGGGCAGGCGGCGGCGCAAACCGCGACGCCCACCCCCACACCGACGCCGTCCTCGACGACCACATATACCGATATCGACATCCTCAATTTCGCGCTCAACCTCGAATATCTCGAGGCGAATTTCTATTCCTTCTGCGCCACCGGATCGGCGCTGGGATCGGCCGATATCAGCGGCGGCGTCGGGACGGCGGGCGCGGCGACCGGCGGTCGCCAGGTGGCGTTCGGCGGCGACACGATCATCGCGCAATATGCGGCGGAGATCGCGGCCGACGAACTGGCGCACGTGCGCTTCCTGCGCGCGCAACTGAGCAGCAGCACGGTGACGATCGCGCAGCCGGCGATCGACCTCGGCGTTTCCGCCACCAGCGCGTTCAGCAATGCGGCGCGTGCGGCGGGGGTGATCACCGGGGCGTCGGCGGTCTTCGATCCCTACGCCTCGACCAACAACTTCCTGCTCGCGGCCTATCTGTTCGAGGATCTCGGCGTTACCGCGTACAAGGGCGCGGCGCCGCTGATCTCGAACAAGACCTTCCTTGAGGCGGCGGCGGGGATCCTCGCGGTCGAGGCCTATCACGCCGCCACGGTGCGCTCGCTGCTCTATCGGCGCGGGCTGCAGACCCCGTCGGCGCTGCTGGTCGAAAGCGCGGGGCAGATTTCTGCGGCCCGCGACTCGTTGGACGGCACGCCCACCGAGGATCTGGTGCGCGGCATCGCGCCCAACGACGATCCCGGCATCGCCTCCGTCACCACCGCGGACGGGTTGGCGTCGAACATCGTGCCCGCCAACGCCAACGGCATCACCTACAGCCGCAATCCGGCGCAGGTGCTGAGCATCGCCTATCTCAGCGCCTCCGCCGCCACCGCGGGCGGTTTCTTCCCGGCCGGGGTCAACGGCACGTTCAAGACCAGCGGAGCTTCGATCTGATCGCGCGCCTGCCCGCGCCGATCACCGTCTCCCCCGTGTTTTCAGGAATGCTGTCATGATCAAGGACTCCGTCTTCGCCGCCATCGAGGTCGCCAACCAGCAGCGCGCCGCGCGCCGCCGTTTCATCAAGCTGGCCGCCGGCTCCACTGCCGTCGCGGGCAGCCTCGCGCTCTTGTCCGCCTGCGGTGGGAGTGACGATCCGTCACCGACGCCCACCCCGACGCCGACGCCCACCGCCAGCGGCACCGGCGTGGCGAGCGACATCGCGATCCTGCAACTGGCGCTGAACCTCGAATATCTGGAGGCGCAATTCTATTCGATCGCGGTGCTGGGGCGCGCTTTGCCCGAATCAAGCCTGACGGGCAGCGTCGGCACGCGTGGCAATGTCACTGGCGGGCGGCAGGTCAATTTCGCCGGCGAGCCGATCATCGGCCAGTTCGCGCGTGAGATCGCCAATGACGAGATCGCGCACGTCAACGCACTGCGCAGCGTGATCAGCGCCGCCGATCCGGCGCTCGTCATCAATCAGCCCGCGATCAACATCGATGGCAGCGCCACCGGCGCGTTCGCGAAAGCGGCGCAGGCGGCGGGCATCGCCAACGCCGACGGCACGTTCGATCCCTATGCCAGCGTCGACAATTTCCTGCTGGCCGCGTTCCTGTTCGAGGATGTCGGCGTCAGCGCCTATAAGGGCGCTTCGCCGCTGATAACCAGCGCAGTCTATCTGGAGGCGGCGGCCGGTATCCTCGCCGCGGAGGCCTATCACGCCGGGCTGATCCGGAATGAAATCTACCTGCGCGGCAACGATGCGCGGCTCAAGGCGAACAAGCTGGCGGACGCGCGCGATACGCTCGATGGCCCTGGCGTGCGCGACGGCAGGCTGGCGACGGTGGATGCCACCGGCGCGGTGACCGGCCCGAACCTTACGCCCGCGGATTCGAACGGCCTCGCCTACAGCCGCTCCACCGGGCAGGTGCACAATGTCGTCTATCTGCGCACCGACGCGGGGATCGGCGGCGGCTTCTTCCCGGCGGGGACGAACAATTCGCTCGAGTCGCTGCGGACCAGCGCAACTCCGACCGCGACGCCGAGCCCCACCCCGACCGCGACCTGACCCCGATCAGGCCACGAACCGACGACGATCGACCAAGATGGCGCGGGCAGCCCTTTCTTTCCGCGCCATATCCTTTATGGTGTGCTCCACCCCGGGGGGCCGTTGACGCGCGGCTGAGAGGGGGGCAGCAGCCTCCGACCCGCTGAACCTGATCCGGCTGACACCGGCGTAGGGAGGGAAGCGGCGCGTTACTTCACGTCCGTGCTCCTCCCGGCAAGAGGAGACGAAGCATGGCCGACCTTCCCGCACGTACCGAAATCGGCGTGACCACCGGCCCGATCCGCGGCAGCCGCAAGATCCATGTCGGCCCGCTCAAGGTCGCGATGCGCGCGATCGACCTGGAGCCGTCGTGCGGGGAGCCGCCACTCAACGTCTATGACACGTCGGGCCCGTACAGCGACCCCGCCGCCCGCATCGATATCATGGCGGGGCTCCCCGCATTGCGGCGCGACTGGATCGTCGCGCGCGGCGATGTCGAAAGCTATGACGCGCGCGTGATCCGGCCAGAGGATAACGGCCAGCTCGGCCCCGATCGTTCGGGCGGGGTGCAGCCCTTCCCCAATGTCGTGAAACGCCCGCTGCGCGCGAAGCCGGGCGCGAACGTCAGTCAGATGCACTATGCCCGCCGGGGCATCATCACCCCCGAGATGGAATATGTCGCCACGCGCGAGAATCTCGGGCGCGCGATGCTCCGCGATCAGGTTCGCGACGGCGAGAGCTTCGGCGCGGCGATTCCCGATTACGTCACCCCCGAATTCGTCCGTGACGAAGTGGCGCGCGGCCGCGCGATCATCCCCAATAACGTCAATCATCCCGAAACCGAGCCGATGGCGATCGGCCGCAATTTCCTGGTGAAGATCAACGCCAATATCGGCAACAGCGCGGTCGCCAGCAATGTCGCGACCGAGGTGGACAAGCTCGTCTGGGCGATCCGCTGGGGTGCCGATACGGTGATGGACCTGTCGACCGGCCGCAACATCCACGACACGCGCGAATGGATCATCCGCAATTCGCCGGTGCCGATCGGCACCGTGCCGATCTATCAGGCGCTGGAAAAGGTCGGCGGCATCGCCGAGGAACTGACGTGGGAGATCTTCCGCGACACGCTGATCGAGCAAGCGGAACAGGGTGTCGATTACTTCACGATCCACGCCGGCGTGCGCCTGCCCTATGTGCCACTGACCGCGAAGCGCGTCACCGGCATCGTCAGCCGTGGCGGCAGCATCATGGCGAAATGGTGCCTTTCGCATCACAAGGAATCGTTCCTGTACGAACGCTTCGACGAGATCACCGAGATCATGAAGGCGTATGACATCGCCTATTCGCTCGGCGACGGGCTGCGCCCCGGCAGCATCGCCGACGCCAATGACGAGGCGCAGTTCGCCGAACTCTACACGCTCGGCGAGTTGACCAAGCGCGCCTGGGAACAGGATGTGCAGGTGATGATCGAGGGCCCCGGCCATGTGCCGATGCACAAGATCAAGGAGAATATGGACAAGCAGCTGGAGGCGTGCGGCGAGGCACCCTTCTACACGCTCGGGCCGCTCACCACCGATATCGCGCCCGGCTACGACCATATCACCAGCGGCATCGGCGCCGCGATGATCGGCTGGTACGGCACCGCGATGCTTTGCTACGTGACGCCCAAGGAGCATCTGGGCCTGCCCGACCGCGACGACGTGAAGGTGGGCGTGGTGACGTACAAGCTCGCCGCGCATGCCGCCGATCTGGCAAAGGGTCACCCCGCCGCCAAGCTGCGCGACGATGCGCTAAGCCGCGCGCGCTTCGAATTCCGCTGGCGCGACCAGTTCAACCTGTCGCTCGACCCGGAGACGGCCGAGCAATACCATGATCAGACGCTGCCCGCGGAAGGCGCCAAGACCGCGCATTTCTGTTCGATGTGCGGGCCCAAATTCTGCTCGATGAAGATCACGCAGGAAGTGCGTGACTTCGCGGCGAAGCAGAATGCGCCGGTGGAAACCTTCGTCGCGGCGGAAGAGGCCGAGGCAGGAATGGCGGCGATGAGTGAACTGTATCACAAGACCGGCCGCGAATTGTACATGGGTGCCGGTGATCGGGAGCATGATTGACCGCTTGGCGGCCTGAACCAGCTTCGATTCAGGCCGCCGCCGGCAGCGCCCAGTCGATCCGCCCACGGCCGTGGCGTTCGAGGAAGGCGTTGGTCCGGCTGAACGGCCGGCTGCCGAACCAGCCCTTATAGGCGGACAGCGGAGACGGATGCGGCGCCGTGAGCACCAGGTGGACCCCGCCCCGCGTCACGTCGCGGATCATGCCGGCCTTTTGCTGCGCATGACTGCCCCAGAGCAAGAAGACGATCGGCTCCGGCCGCGCGGCGACCGCCGCGATGATCGCATCGGTGAACGCTTCCCAGCCATGTCCCCGGTGCGACGCTGCTCGCGCTTCCTCCACCGTCAGCACGGTGTTCAATAGTAGAACGCCCTGATGCGCCCAGTGCTCGAGATAGCCGTGTGACGCGGGCGGGATGCCGCAATCGCTCGCCAGCTCCTTGAAGATGTTGACCAGGCTGGGGGGTGGCTTGACCCCGGGCTGGACCGAGAAGGACAAACCATGGGCCTGACCGGCGCCGTGATAGGGGTCCTGCCCCAGGATGACCACGCGGACGCGGTCGAAGGGGGTCAGCGACAGCGCGCGGAATCGATCCCCAGCGGGAGGAAAGATCCGTTTGCCCGCGGCTTCCTCGGCCGAAAGGAATGCGCGCAACGTGGCGAACTCGGCCGTTTCGATAGCGGCGCTCAGCGCGGGCACCCAGGAGGGGTCGATCGGGGGCAGGGGCATTGCCCTCGCCTATGGCGTCGTCACCAGGATGGGAAGACCTGCGCGGCCCCCCGAGAGTATCGGCCACATCGCATCGACCGGCGATGCCGTCCCGATCCCTTGCCGGGAGCGGAGCGTCTGTCCCGACGACTGGCTCCCGCCGACGATACCGGCACCAGGGCGTTCCCGTCGATCAACATCACGCGTGCCGATCTGTTGGATCAGAAAAGCTGTCGACCACGTGATCGAGGCGGCGGCGCCATGCGCTGACATCGACCCGCTGGACCGCGCGCCGCAGGTCGTCAGCCCTCGGTCCGCCGCTCGATCAGCCACGGGCGCGGGCGGCCGGTCGGCTTTGCGACGCCGTCCATCCGCACCGCGCGGTTGACGCGCACGGGCACCAGCATCAGCGTGCCCTTCATCGCCTGCCCGGTCGGCTCGGCGAGGATCCGGCGCACCGTCGCCTGCCCGCCAACGACGCGGCCGAACGCGGCATAGCCGGGGTCGCGCGGGCTCCAGTCCATCGACGGCATCGCGCCCAGCGTGATGAAGAAATTGCCGTTGGCCGATCCCGGCGGGCCCTTGCGCGCCATCGAGATCGTCATGTCGAGATGCTTGATCCCGGTCTTCCGGGTCGATTCATGCGGGATCATGTCCAGGAAGCGCCGCGCATCGGTGCGGATGCCCGCCTGGATGAAGCCGAATTGCGGCGCCCGCTTGTTGCGCGCGGTGCGGTAGAAGCTGACCCCGTTGAAACGCCCGTCATCGACGTAACGCAGGAAATTGTCGGTGGTCAGCGGTGCATGTTTGTGGTCGAGCGCGAGCACGATCGGGCCGTCGGCGGTCTCCAGTCGGACGCGCACCCACCCCGGCGTCGCCCGATCCGCGCGCTGTGCCATGGCGGGGGCGGCCAGCGACAGGAGCAGTGTCGGAGCGGCGAACAGGGCGAGCGACAAGCGGATCATGCGCCCGGCTTAGCCGTGTCGCCTCGTGGTGCAAGTCAACGTGGCGCGGTCCGCGCCAGCAATGCGACGAGATCGGCTTGCCACAGCCGCGCCCAGGTGTGGCTGCCATGGCCGCGCGAATCGATGGACTCGGGGATCATCCGGAAGGTGGCGCTCGGCATCCGCTTCAGCGCCTCGGTGGGGAAGGGGAGGTTGCGCGGATTGATGAAGTCGTCCGCTGAGTTGATCCATGTCATCGGTGCGCGGATCGCCTCCAGCTTTGGCCACGGATCGTAGTTGCGCGACGAATCGAGCGCATAAATCAGGTCGTTGGCGTCGAGCCCAGCGATCGACGCGGCAACGCGCTGACGGGCATAGGCGGCCGCCGCGTCCCGCGTCGGATAGGTTTGCTGCAGCCAGATCGGCGCCGCGCCGGCGATGAACAGCAGTGAGGCGGCGGTGCGCAGCCCCTGCGTCGGCTGCACGCTATAGCGGCCCTGGCTCCACGCCGGATCCTGCCGGATCCCGTCGATCGCCAACTGCCGCCACATGCGGTTGAGCCCTGCGATCGCCACCGGCTCACACGCCAGCGGCATGACGGCGCGTGCCGCATCGGGCCATGTCTCCGCCCAGACGAAGGCATGCATGCATCCCATCGACGTGCCCATCAGCAGGCGCAATCGCTTCACCCCCAGCGTCTCGGTGACCAGCCGGTGCTGCAACGCGACCATGTCGTCATAATCATACGCGGGGAACCCGGCCCTCAGCCCTTCCGAGGGCTTGGAGGAACCGCCATGGCCGATATTGTCGGGCAGGATGACCCAGTAGCGGCGGATGTCGAGCGGCTGGCCGGGGCCATAGAGCTGATCCGCGAAGGGCGGCGCGAGGAATTGCTTGCCGGTGCCGCCGGTGCCGTGGAGCACCATCACCGCATTGTCGATCTCCCCCGCCGCGTCGCGGTGCGGCTGGCCGAGCGTGGTATAATGGATCCGCACGCTGGCGAGGCGCTCGCCCGATCCGAACGCGACGTCACGGAAGGTCGCATCATGCTCGCTGATCGGCCAGGTGGTGGCGGGCGCGGGGCGGGGGTTGGCGATCGTCACCGCGGTCGCCTGTGCCGACGCGGCGGCGGGGGCCAGCAGCGCGAACAGCGCGGCGAGGACGTGGCGCAGGCGGATCATCGGCGAACCCTCATCCCCATCTATATCGGCGGCCAACGCCGAGCGTAGCGCGACCCAGCAAAAAGGCGAGGCCATCGTGATGGCCCCGCCCCCTGTCGTTACGCCGGCCGTACGGACGTCACAGCTTCTCGGTCAGCTCCGGCACCAGCTTGAACAGGTCGCCGACCAGACCGATGTCCGCCACCTGAAAGATCGGTGCGTCCTCGTCCTTGTTGATCGCGATGATCGTCTTGCTGTCCTTCATCCCCGCCAGGTGCTGGATCGCGCCCGAAATGCCGACCGCAATATAGACCTCGGGGGCAACGATCTTGCCCGTCTGGCCGACCTGATAATCATTCGGCACATAGCCAGCGTCGACCGCGGCGCGGCTGGCGCCGACCCCCGCGCCCAGCTTGTCCGCCAGCGGCTCGATCAGCTCGTGGAACTTCTCGCTCGATCCCAGTGCCCGACCGCCCGACACGATGATCTTCGCGCTGGTCAGTTCGGGGCGGGTCAGTTCGGCGATTTCCTGGCCCTCGAAGGTGGCAAGGCCGCTGTCACCCGTCGCCGCCACCGCCTCGACCGTGCCGGCGCCGCCCTCGGCGGCCGCCTTGTCGAACGCGGTGCCACGGACGGTGATGACCTTCTTGGCATCCGACGTCTGCACCGTCGCGATCGCATTGCCGGCGTAGATCGGGCGGGTGAACGTATCCTCGCT
>NZ_JBELIE010000094.1:0-12397 GCF_042091075.1 Sphingomonas sp.
AGACCCGCAGACCACCGCCCACATGTCCCTTCATCAAATCACAATGTCAAAGAGCGGCAAAAACCGACGCCTTCACCCATCCCCTTTTTCTCGGGGCGGTTGCAAGCGCCTGATTTGCTCTGACTTCCGAAGCGCTCCGTGTCGGTGCGCCCCGTCGGTGAAGCGGCATATATGGGGGTCGTTCCGGGTGGTCAAGCGATTCGATGACAGTTTTTTGGCGGCACTGCATTTTTTCCGTCATCCCCGCGTCAACAGGCTGAAACGGGACGGGCGCAGCATCACGCGCTCCGCCGCCGCACCCCCCGCTGCGGTGTTCGCTGCGCCACCATGGCTTGACCCCTTCGGGTGGTCGTCTCACACCGCGCCGACGAAGGAGAGCGCATGACCGATCGAATCTATCCCGCCCCGGCCGGCGTCGCTGGCAGCATCGATGCGGCCGCTTATGAGGCAGCATGGCGCCGCTCGGTCGAGGACCCCGATGGCTATTGGCGTGACGAGGCGCAATGCCTCGACTGGATCACCCCCTTCACGCAGGTGAAGGACACGTCGTTCGACGAGAGCGACTTTCGGATCCGCTGGTTTGCCGACGGCGTGCTGAACGTCTCGGTCAATTGCGTCGACCGCCACCTCGCCGCGCGCGGCGAGCAGACCGCGATCATCTGGGAGGGTGACGAACCCGGTGAAACACGCCGGATCAGCTATCGCGAGTTGCATCGCGACATGTGCCGCTTCGCCAATGTGCTGAAATCCCTCGGGGTAAGGAAGGGCGACCGGATAACGCTGTATCTGCCGATGATCGCGGAGGCCGCTGCCGCGATGCTGGCGTGCACGCGGATCGGCGCGATCCATTCGATTGTCTTCGGCGGCTTCTCGCCGGACAGCCTCGCCAACCGCATCCAGGATTGCGATTCATCGATCGTGATCTGCGCCGACGAAGGCCGCCGCGGGGGCAAGCGCATTCCGTTGAAGGCGAACGTCGACAAGGCGCTGGCGCATTGTCCCGGCGTCCGTCACGTCGTGATGATCCGCCGCACCGGCGCCGACGTGCCGGTGACCGCGGGGCGCGACATCTGGCTGCACGAGGCGCTGGAACACGTCGGCGACGATTGCCCGCCCGAGCCGATGAACGCGGAGGACCCGCTGTTCATCCTCTACACCTCCGGATCGACCGGCAAGCCGAAGGGCGTGCTGCACACCACCGGCGGCTACCTGCTGTGGGTCGCCAAGACGTTTCGCGACGTGTTCGACTATCGCGACGGCGAGGTCTTCTGGTGCACCGCCGATATCGGCTGGGTCACCGGGCACAGTTATGTCGTCTATGGGCCGCTGGCCAATGGCGCGACGACCGTGATGTTCGACGGCGTCCCCCATTATCCCGATCACGGCCGGCTGTGGGAGACGATCGACCGGCTCGGCGTCAACATCTTCTATACCGCGCCGACCGCGATCCGTGCGCTGATGCGCGAAGGCGATCGCTGGGTCAGTCAACACAGCCGCGCGTCGCTGCGCCTGCTCGGCACCGTCGGCGAGCCGATCAATCCAGAGGCGTGGGGCTGGTATCATCGCATCGTCGGCGATGGCCGCTGCCCGATCGTCGATACCTGGTGGCAGACCGAAACCGGCGGCATGCTGATTTCCCCCCTGCCCTATGCCACCGACCTGAAGCCTGGATCGGCGACCAAACCGCTGCCGGGCGTACAGCCGCAGCTCGTCGATGCCGAGGGCGCGGTGCTCGATGGCGCCGCAGAAGGCAATCTGGTGCTGATCGACAGCTGGCCGGGGCAGATGCGCACCGTGTGGAATGACCATGAGCGCTTCTTTCAGACCTATTTCACCACCTATCCCGGCAAATATTTCACCGGCGACGGATGCCGCCGCGACGCGGACGGCTATTACTGGATCACCGGGCGGGTGGACGACGTGATCAACGTCAGCGGCCATCGCATGGGCACCGCCGAGGTGGAATCCGCGCTCGTCTCGCATGCGCGTGTCGCGGAAGCGGCGGTGGTCGGCATGCCGCACGAGGTGAAGGGCCAGGGCATCTATGCCTTCGTCACCCTGAATGCCGGTGAGGAGCCATCGGACGATCTGCGCGCCGAACTGCGCCAATGGGTACGCGAGGAAATCGGCCCGATCGCCACGCCGGATGCGCTGCAATTCGCGCCCGGCCTGCCGAAGACCCGCTCGGGCAAGATCATGCGGCGGATCCTGCGCAAGATCGCGGAGGATGACGTCGGCAACCTGGGCGACACGTCGACCCTGGCCGATCCGGGGGTGGTAGAGGTGCTGGTGGAAGAGCGTATCCGCTAGCCCGCATCGATCCATGCTGGTCTGCTTGCCGCCTTCCCCCGCGTCCCGGCGACGCCCACCCATGCTGGGACGGGCCAGCCGGCGGCGTGGGGGCGCCGCTATCGCCCCGCGCGCATCGATCGCCTAGGGCGCGTGGCATGATGCGGTGTCGTTCGTTCGTCCTCCTGCTGCGCTGCTGGATCGCGCTGCTGTCTTGCCTGGCCGCGCCGCTGGTACAGGCGCAGCCCTCGCCCGTCGGCGCGGCCTCGGCGCAACTGGTGCAGATCGAACGCGATCTGCACGGCGTCGACCGCGCGCTCGACGGCAAGGTCGACGATGACGCACGCGCGGAACTGCGCGATACCGCCCTGGCCGCGAGGGCATCCGCCACCAACGCGACCGCCACGCTGGCGGAACAACTTGCGCTCGTCGACGCGCGGCTGGCGGAGATCGGTGCCACGGCCGCGCCCGGCGAGGCGCCCGATATCCGCTCGGAACGTATCCGGCTGACACGACAGCATGCCATCCTCGATTCGGCGGTGAAGCGCGGCAAGCTGCTGGGCGTCGAGGCGCAGCAACTGATCGATGAGATCGCCGACAGCCAGGCGGAGCAGTTCGGGCAGCGTATCTCGGCGCGAGTGCCCTCCCCGCTCGCCCCAACCTTCTGGAGCGCGGTGCTGCACAACGCGCCGCGCGACCTGCGCCGCGTCTCCGCCTTCATCGCGCGCGGCGTCGACACGATCCGCGGCCACCCCCGAGCCGCGTGGCCATGGCCGGCGATCTTTGGCCTGTCGGTCGCCCTGCTGGCGCTGATCCCCGGGCGGGCCGCGGCGCAACGGCTGGGCCTCCGCTTCCTGATCGATGGCGCGCCGGGCCATCGCGTGCGGCGGTCCGCCAACGCCATGTGGCGCGTGCTGGTGGGGACGCTCGCCCCGCTGATTGCATCGAGCGCGCTGATCCAGGGAATGCGCTGGTCGCAGTTGCAGCCCGCCGGCTGGAGCGCGCTGTTCGATGCGTTCATCGTTGCCACCACTTATGCCGGCTTTACTGCCGCGGTGACGGGGGCGCTGCTGATGCGGCACCAGCCCACCTGGCGCGTCGCGCCCATTCCCGACGACGCCGCACAGCAATTGCGGCCGTTCACCTGGCTGCTGGCGGCGATCGCCTTCGTGACGATCCTGTGGGACTCCTTCAATGCCGCCGTCGGGGTCAGCGCGGCGGCGCTGAGCGCGACCCAGGCGGTGGAAACCGTGCTGCATCTCGGCATGCTGGCAGGGGCGCTGGTCGTCGTGGCGCGCCTGCGGGCCGCGCGCGCCGACGCGGCGGAGCTGGCGCCGACGCGGGCCGGGCTGGGCGCGACCGCGCTGTTCGCCTGGCTGATCGTCCTCGCCGCGTTGCTCGCGCTGCTGGCGGGCTATCTCGGGTTTGCCTTGTTCGTCGTCCAGTTGGTGGCGTGGACTGCGGTGCTGGGCAGCGCCGTCTTCCTGTTGATGGCGGCGGTCGATGACGTCACCGCGACCGTCTTCACGCGCGACAGCGCGGTCGGGCGCGGGCTCGCCCGGGCGCTGGGCGTGCGCGGCACCGTCGTCGATCAGTTCGGCATCCTGGCATCGGGCGTCATGCGGTTGGTGCTGGGGCTCGCCGCGCTGGGCCTGCTGTTCGCCCCGTTCGGCGCGGGCGGCGGCGTGGTGACGCTGTTCGGGCGCCTCGCCACGCTGGCGCAGGGGGTGCAGGTCGGCGGAATCGCGATATCGCCGGGGGCGATCCTGCGCAGCCTGTTGGTGCTGTTCGTCGGGCTCGCGCTGGTGCGCGGCTTCCTGCGCTGGCTGGATGGCAAATATCTTCCCGCCACCGATCTCGACGGATCAGGCCGCAATTCGGTCACGCTGGTGGCGCGCTACGTCGGAATCGCGCTGGCGACGATCTGGTCGCTGGCGTCGCTGGGGATCGGGATCGAGCGGATTGCGCTGCTGCTATCGGCGTTGTCGGTCGGCATCGGTTTCGGCTTGCAGGCGATCACGTCGAACTTTGTCTCCGGCCTGATCCTGCTGGCGGAGCGGCCGATCAAGATCGGCGACCTCGTGCGGATCGGACCCGACGAAGGTGATGTGAAGCGGATCAGCGTGCGTTCGACCGAGATCGAGCTGCCCGATCATTCGACGCTGATCGTGCCCAATTCCGAGTTGATCACCAAGACCGTCCACAACAAGACGCTCGCCAGCCCGTTGGGGCGGATCCAGATCCAGTTCTCTATCCCGATCGGTCAGGATGCTGATCACGCCTGCGACATCGTCACCGCGGCCTTTGCCGAGCATCAGGCGGTGCTCGACGCGCCGGCGCCGGCGGTATTCATCGATTCGATCGCGGACGGGCGCATTCTGTTCAACTGCTTCGCGCATGTCGACAACCCGCGCGCCGCCTACCGCGCGCGCAGCGAGTTGCTCGCGCACCTGCTGCGCCGTTTCCGGGAAGATGGCATCGAGCTGGGCACCGTGCCGCAGCGGCTGGAGATCGTGCCCGCCGCGCCGGAAACATAAGCCCCGGCTGAACACACCATCCACCCGTGCCGTCTCCGATCGAGCGAATTTTCCTGACCGCGCTGCGACGATCGATCCCGTCGCGAGTTGTGCGACCGCGAACATATAAAAGGGGTGCGAATGCTGAACGCTCTGCCGGACCGGCTCCAGCCCGGTTCGCCCTATCCGCTCGGCGCGACGTTCGACGGGCTGGGGGTGAATTTCGCGGTCTTCTCGGCCAACGCCGACCGGATCGAGCTTTGCCTGTTCGATCCGCAGGGCAAGCGCGAGCTGAGCCGGCTGACCCTGCCCGAATGCACCGACGAGGTGTGGCACGGCTACCTGCCCGATGCCGAGCCGGGTCTGGTCTACGGCTATCGCGCGCATGGCCGATACGAGCCCGAGGCGGGGCATCGCTTCAATCCCAACAAGCTGCTGCTCGATCCCTATGCACGCCGGCTGGAGGGGCAGATCAAATGGACCGATGCGCTGCACGGCTACCGCATCGGGCATCGCCGCGAGGATCTGTCGTTCGACAAGCGCGATAGCGCACCGGCCATGCCCAAGGCGGTGGTCGTCGACGATCACTGGGACTGGTCACGCGATCAGCGCCCGAACACACCCTGGTCAGAGACGGTGATCTATGAGGCGCACGTCAAGGGCCTGACCAAATTGATGGAGGAAGTGCCCGCGCGCGAACGCGGCAGCTATGCCGCGCTGGGCCACCCCGCCGTGATCCGCCATCTGAAGCGGATCGGCGTCACCGCGATCGAGCTGTTGCCGATCCAGACCTTCACGCAGGATCGCTTTCTCCAGGAAAAGGGCCTGCGCAATTACTGGGGATACAACACGCTCGGCTTCTTCGCCCCTGAACAGAGCTATATGTCGTCGGCGCATCAGGACGAGCTGCGCCGCGCGATCCACCGGCTGCACAAGGCGGGGATCGAGGTGATCCTCGACGTCGTCTACAACCACACGTGCGAGGGATCGGAGCGCGGGCCGACGCTGTCGTGGCGCGGGCTGGACAATGCCAGCTATTATCGGCTGGTCGAGGGCGACGCGCGCTACACGATCAACGACACGGGCACCGGCAACACGCTCAACATGAGCAAGGCGCGTGTCATCCAGATGGTGGCGGATTCGCTGCGTTACTGGGCCACCAGCTTTGGCGTCGACGGCTTTCGCTTCGATCTCGGGCTGACGCTGGGGCGTGAGGTGACCGGATTCGATCCGGGCGCGGCGTTCTTCGACGTGCTGCGGCAGGATCCCGTCCTGGGCCGGCTGAAGCTGATCGCCGAACCGTGGGACGTCGGCCCGGGCGGCTATCAACTCGGCAACTTTCCGCCGGGCTTCGCCGAGTGGAACGACAAATATCGCGATACGGTGCGCAAATACTGGCGCGGGGACCCGGCGCAGCGTGGAGATCTGGCGGCGCGGCTGGCGGGCTCGGGCGATCTGTTCGATCGTCGCTCGCGGCGCCCCTGGGCCAGCGTCAACCTGCTGGCGGCGCACGATGGTTTCACGCTGGCCGATACCGTGATGTACGAACAGCGCCATAACGAGGCGAACGGCGAGGACAATAACGACGGCCATTCGGAGAATTACGCGCGCAACTGGGGCGCGGAGGGCCCGACCGACGACCCGGCGATCAACGATGCGCGCGGGCGTGTGATGCGCTCGATGCTGACGACGCTGCTGGCCTCGCTCGGCACGCCGATGCTGGTCGCCGGCGACGAGTTCGGCCGCACGCAGGACGGCAACAACAACGCTTATTGTCAGGATAACCGGATCAGCTGGCTCGACTGGTCCGCGGCCGCGTCCGCGCACGGCCAGGCGCTGATCGATTTCACCGCGCGCCTGACCGAGCTACGCCGCCGCTTCGAACTGCTGCGCAGCCCGGTATTCCTCTATGGTCAGGACAAGGCCGGCGACGGCGTCGACGATATCGAATGGTGGGACGAGCGCGGCGAGCGCCTGTCGGCACAGGACTGGGACAATCCCGACGGCCGCGCGTTGATGATGCGTCGGGCCGCGCGGCGGCCGGATGGTGCGATCGAGGTCGTGTCGCTATTGCTCAACGCCTGCGCTGACCCGATCACCTTCGATCTGCCGCCGCCGCATGCCGATCGCATCGTGCTGATCGACAGCGGCAGGCCGGACCAGGGCGAGATCGCGATCAGCGATCGCTATGAGATGGCCCCGCAGAGCGCCGCGATCATCACCTGGCACAGCGGAACCGACGCATGACCTGGGGTCCGGAACGCCTGCACGACGGTAGCACCCGCTTCCGCCTGTGGGCGCCCGATGCCGATGCGGTATCGATCGAGCTGGACGGCGGCGCGACGACGACGCTGACCGCCGCGGCCGAAGGCTGGTACGAGACAGTGCTGCCCGCGCCTCCGGGCACCCGCTATCGCTTCCTTATCGGGGGCGAAGCGGTGCCAGACCCGGCATCCCGGCGGCAGGCGGGCGGCGTGCACGGCTGGAGCGTGGTGGTGGGCGATCATTACGCCTGGCGGCATGACGATTGGCGCGGCCGGCCATGGCACGAAACCGTCGCGATCGAGATGCATGCCGGGACGCTCGGCGGGTTCGCCGGGATCGCCGCGCGCCTTCCCGGCTGGGCCGATATCGGCATTACCGCGATCGAGCTGATGCCGGTCGCCGCCTTCGCCGGGGAGCGCGGCTGGGGCTATGACGGGGTACTCCCCTATGCGGTGCACGAGGCCTATGGATCGCCGGACGAGCTGCGCGCGCTGATTGATGCCGCGCACGGCGTGGGAATGTCGGTATTGCTGGACGTGGTCTATAACCATTTCGGTCCCGACGGAAATTACCTCGGCGGCTACGCCAGCGCGTTCTTCGATGCCGAGGTGCATACGCCCTGGGGCGGCGCAGTGGCGGTACGGCGGGAGCCGGTGGCGCGCTTCTTCATCGACAATGCGCTGATGTGGCTGCGCGACTATCGGATCGACGGCCTGCGTTTCGACGCGGTCCATGCCATCGCTGACCCTGCGTTCCTCGATCGGATGGCGACGGAATTGCGCGCCGCCTGTCCCGACCGGCACGTCCATCTCGTGCTGGAAAACGAGGACAATGATGCCCCCCGGCTGCGTCCCCATCATTATGACGCGCAATGGAACGACGATTTCCACAACGTGCTGCATGTCCTGCTGACCGGGGAGACGAGCGCCTATTACGCCGATTTCGCGGATCGCCCGGCGGAGCGGCTCGCGCGTTGCCTGGCGGAAGGCTTCATCTACCAGGGCGATCCCTCCCCCAATCACGATGGCGCTCCACGCGGTACGGTGAGCGGGCATCTGCCGCCGACCTCGTTCGTCTCGTTCCTGCAGAACCACGATCAGGTCGGCAATCGCGCGCTGGGGGAGCGGCTGCTGTCGCTGGCCGACCCGGCGAAGCTGCGCGCCGCCACCGCGCTGCTGCTGCTGTGCCCGCAGATCCCGTTGCTGTTCATGGGCGAGGAGGAAGGCAGCGACACGCCATTCCTGTTCTTCACCGATTTTCACGACGAGCTGGCCGACGCGGTGCGCAACGGCCGTCGGAAGGAATTCGCGAAGTTCGATGCCTTTGCCGACGAAGGCGCGCGCGCGGCGATCCCCGACCCCAACGACCAGACGACCTTCGAACGCTCGATCCCGCGGCCCGGCCCTGATGCGGATAGATGGCGCGCCCTCTATCGCGAGCTGATCGGCCTGCGCCGGGCGCACATCATCCCACGGCTCGCCGGCGCGGTCGCGATCGCGGCGGAGGCGACCGGCGAGGCGGCGGTCACCGCGCGCTGGCGTCTGGGCGACGGATGCATCCTGACGATCGCGATCGATCTGGCCGAAACCGCCGCCGCGCTGCCCGCCCCCGATGGCGATCCCTTGTTCACCTGTGACGGCCGCCTGATCGCCTGGATCGCCCAATGAGCGGGCCTCTACTGCGCGACTGGGTCGACGCGAGCGGCACGCCGCAGCGCGTCGACCCGGCGGTGATCGCCGCGATCGAGGCGCGTCTGGATACCCGCGCGCCCGACAGCCCCTTTCTGTCGGCGGATGCCGGCCGCCCGATCCCGCTGCCCCCCGGCGGCCACGGCCCCGTCGAACTGCTGTTTGAGGACGGTGCCCGCTCCACCCCGACCGTGGATCACGACGGCACGATCCCGGCCACCGATCGCATCGGTTATCACCAGCTGATCGTCGGCGATCGAGCCTATATGCTCGCGGTCGCGCCGCGCCGCTGCCCGGAGGTGCCGCGCCACGCCTGGGGAGTATCGCTGCAGATCCCTGCGTTGCGAGGCACTCCCGCCGCACCGTTCGGCGACGCGGGCACACTGGCGGAGACGGCAGCGGCGTTCGGCCACGCCGGCGCGCAGGCGATCGCGATCAGCCCCACACACGCGCTGTTCCCCGGTGCCTTGCATCGCATCAGCCCCTATTCGCCCTCGACCCGGCTGTTCCGCAACGTGCTGCTCGCCGATCCGACGCTGATCGGCGTGCCGGTCCCCCCGGCCTGCGGCGACGAGCTGATCGACTGGCCCGCCGCCGGGGCGCGACGATTGGAAGCGTTGCGCTCCGCCTATGCGCTCGCCGGAGATGCCGCCAAAGCGGCCGCGCAGGCATGGCGGCGGCAGCGCGGCGCGGAGCTGGAAGCCCATGCCCGCTTCGACGCGCTGCACGCGCGCTTCGGCGGTGAGGGCTGGCGCGACTGGCCGCTCCCTTATCAGGATGCGGGTGGAGAGGCGGTGATCCGCTTCGCCGCCGAAGCGGAGGGCGATATCGCCTTCTTCGCTTTCCTTCAGTGGCTCACCGATCTGTCGCTCGCCACCGCGCAGCGCGCCGCCAGGGATCGGATGCGGATCGGGCTGATCGCCGACCTCGCAGTGGGGATGACCGGCGACGGCAGCCACGCCTGGAGCGCGCCGGACGATCTGCTGGCGGGGCTGACGATCGGCGCGCCGCCCGATTCGCTCGGTCCCGACGGACAGAATTGGGGGATCACCGCGCTCGATCCCTTCGCGCTGGAACGCTCCGCATTCCGCCCCTTTATCGCGACCTTGCGCGCCGCCTTCGCGCATGCGGGTGGGCTGCGGATCGATCACGCGCTGGGGCTCGATCGCCTGTGGGTGATCCCGGAAGGCGCGGAGGCGACGCAGGGCGCCTATCTGACGATGCCAGCGGATCATCTGAAACGAATCGTCGCGATCGAGGCGCATCGCGCCCAGGCGATCGTCATCGCGGAGGATCTGGGCACGGTTCCGCCGGGGCTGCGCGACGGGCTGGCGGCACGGTGCATGCTGGGCATGCGCGTGCTGCCGTTCGAACGCGACGCCGACGGCGCGTTCGTTCCGCCACGCGACTGGGATGCGCAGGCGGTGGCGATGACCGGCACGCACGACACGCCGACCGTCGTCGGCTGGTGGCGGGGGCGCGATCTCGACTGGCGCGAGCGGCTCGGCGGCCGTCCCGACCGCATCGCGCGCGAGCGCGACAAGGCGGGGCTGTGGACGATGCTGGGCGAGGACGGACCGCCCCCCGCCGATGCCCCGCTCGATACGATCCTGTCTGCGGTCGCGGAGGCGCCCGCGCCGCTCGCGATCGTTCCGGTCGAGGATTTGCTCGGGCTGGAGGAGCAGCCCAATCTGCCGGGGACGGTCGACACACATCCCAATTGGCGTCGTCGCCTGCCGGGTGAGACCGGCGCGCTGCTCGCCCGCCGCGCGGTCGCGCGGCGAACCCAGATGCTCACCGCCCGGAGGCCAGGATGACCGGCACACGCCCGATCCGCGCGACCTATCGACTGCAATTCCACGCCGGCTTCACCTTCGCCGATGCCGAGGCGCTGGTCCCCTATTTCGAGCGGTTAGGGATCAGCCACGTCTACGCCTCTCCGGTCACCACCGCCGCGCCGGGATCGACGCATGGCTATGACGTGGTCGATCCAACGACGATCAACCCCGAACTGGGCGGCGAGCCCGCGTTTCGCTCGCTCGTCGCGGCGCTGCACGCGCACGACATGGGCATCGTCATCGATATCGTCCCCAATCACATGGGCGTCGCGACCGGCACCAACGCATGGTGGGAGGACGTGCTGACGCATGGCCGCGACAGCGCCTTTTCCACGGTGTTCGACATCGACTGGGGCGAGCCGATCGTGCTGCCCGTGCTCGGCACGCCGCTGGCGGAGGCGATCGAGCGGCAGGATCTGTCGATCGAGCGGCACGACAATCGCTGGCATGTCTGCGCTTATGGCGAGCATCGCTTTCCGCTACGCGACGCCGATCAGGACGCGCCCGACCGCGATCCCCTGCCCGAGGTGCTGGCCCGGCAGCATTACCGTCTGACATGGTGGCGCGCCGCGAACGACACACTCAACTGGCGGCGCTTCTTTTCGATCAATGAGCTTGCCGGGGTGCGGATCGAGGATCCGGCGGTCTTCGAGCGGACGCACGCGCTGATCCTGCGCCTTCACGACGAAGGGCTGATCGACGGGGTCCGCATCGACCATGTCGACGGGCTGAGCGATCCGGTCGGCTATACGCATCGATTGCGTCAGCGGCTCGGGCCCGATGCCTGGATCGTGGTCGAAAAGATCCTCGCGCCGGGCGAGCCGCAACCGCACGGCTGGGGCATTGACGGCACCAGCGGCTATGATGCGATGGAGCAGCTGTCGCTTCTCCTTCACGATCCCGCCGGCGAAGCGGCGCTGCGCGACAGCTGGCGCGTCCTCACCGGCGACACGCGCGACACCACCGCGATCGAGCTGGAGGCGCGGCAACAGCTGCTGGCGTGGCAGTTCACCGGGCAACTCGAACGGTGCGTCAGCGCGTTCGTGACGATCGCGCCCGACGGCGTGACGCCGGCGATGCTGCGCCGCGCGATCGAGCGGCTGTTATGGGTCTTTCCCGTCTATCGCACCTATGGCATCGGCACCGACGCACCGGAGAGCGATGCCGCCATCCGGGCGATCGTGCGCGACAGGGTGGCCGCGCTGATCCCGCCCGGCGAGGCGCCGGTGACCGATTTCGTGCTGGCCTGCCTCGCAGGGGATGGCCCGCGCGATGCGGCGGATGCGGTGCGTCGCCTTCAGCAACTTTCCGCCCCGATCGCGGCCAAGGCTTTGGAGGATACGGCCTTCTACCGGCACGCGCCGCTATTGTCGCGCAATGAGGTGGGTTCCGACTTCACGACGATCGGCATCGACATCGCGGCCTTTCATCAGCTGATGCAGGATCGCGCGCGCGATGTGCCGCAAGCGATGCTGACCACCGCCACGCACGATCACAAGCGTGGCGAGGATGCGCGCGCACGGCTGGCGGCGCTGACGGTCGATCCGGCCGCGTGGCACGATACCGCCGCCGCCTGGATGGAGCGGTACGGGGCGGAGGGCGTCGATCGGCGCGACCTTCATATGCTGCTCCAGACGCTCGTTGGCGCATGGCCCGCGGAAGGCGCGGACGCCGCTTTCGCCCAGCGCATCCGCGACTGGCAGGTGAAATCCCTCCGCGAGGGCAAGCAGCGCTCATCCTGGGAAGCGCCCGACGAGCACTACGAGGCCATGGCGGGGGCATTGGTCGACCGTTTGTGCGA
>NZ_JBELIE010000095.1:0-10640 GCF_042091075.1 Sphingomonas sp.
AGGGGGTCCCTTTTGCACGCCGATAGGGGGTCCTTTTTGGACGCCGATTGACAGGTGGATTCACGATCGATCATGCGCGCGAACTTCTGATACAGATCGCCGTAAAGCGCGCGATAGCGCTCAGGCAGCGAATTGGCGCCCGATCTTGAGCCGGTCACTGTCTGCTCGACCATGTTGGTCCGTACGACGCCTGGCTCGATCAGGATAATGTCGATACCCTGTCCGCGGGTTTCCCGACGAGCCGAATCGACGATCGCTTCGATGGCGTGTTTGGACGCACAATAAGCGGACAGCATCGGGCCGCCGACCCGTCCCCAAAGCGAGGCGAACAGGATGATCCGGCCATGCGTCGGCCGGATCAGCGGCAGCGCTTGGCGCAATACCCGCGCGGAGCCGACCGTGTTTACGTTCAATGCGTGACGCAGGGTGTCCAGCGGCTCAACCTCGACCGCACCCGATAGCGAAATGCCGGCGCAATGGACGACACAATCCAGCCCGGACTCGCTCAATTGGGCATTCGCGAAGCCAGCCTCCACCGACGCATCATCGCCCACGTCCATGGTAATGATCGAGACGGCGGGATTGCCCTCCAGACCGCATCGCTCTCCTGGCAGCAGTGCCGCTATCACACGATCGCCGCGCGATGCGGCGCGGTGCGCGAGTTCCCGACCCATGCCGCTGCCGGCCCCGGTGATCAGAATGGTCGGCACGGCTCAGATCCCCTTTGTCAAGGCGCGGGACTGACGCCCGATGGCCTTCAGCATCAAGGTGCTGGCGACGATGATCCATGCGCAAAAGATCGATAGCGGAATCCAGAATACGAACAGGCCGTTCCACGCGAACGGGCCGGTGCGGGGGATGAAGCCGAAGGCGCCAAGCTCAAACATGAAGGCCGTCCAGATCGTGTAATAGCCGAACCACCGCGGAAAGGCGGAGAGTTGATCTTGCGGTGCCGTAAGGCTCACCACCGCCAGCGCGACGAACTGAAAGATGAAATATTGGTCCGTCGTAACCAGCGTCAAGTTGGCCAGTTCATGTATTATCAGTGTTATATCGGCGGGACGATCTGGTGAAAACGCGGCAACGCCCCACAATAGCGGAGGAAATACTAGAAACATTGACATGAGGCAGCCGCCCGCGAATTGAAGGACGGACCAAATCGGCCACCCGGTTTCCATTCGTTTCATCTGAATCGATAGCACCAGGGCCAGCGGCACCATGAACGCGGCGACCCAGCTACATATTACAGCGCCGATCCGTATCGATCCACTATTGTTGCGGTAAATCTCCGCGACCTGGCTTGCCGTCAACGTCGCCGGTGGAAGCGGGACCATCCTCAACAGGAAGACGAAGCTGAGCATGAAGATAAACAACAATGTGAGCGACCACCAGATCAGTGCTCGCTGCGCCGAAATCGATACCGTCACGTCATCCTCCCCTTTATCATGATGCCCAGCCAAACAAAAATATCAGCGTGCCACCGACGAGCAGCAACCACATCATCATCAACAGGCGTAGCGGCCACCAAGCATCGCGCAATTCCATGAAGCGACTTGCGATCAGCCACGCCTTCGCCATTGCCAGGGCGATCACGAGTGATCCTGCCAACCGCTGGTCAGCCCAACGCGTGTCGAGCCAGGTGGCATAGGACAAGGCCGTCAGCAGCAAGAGGAGCAGCCATGTGGTGATAGCGCCGTGGATCGTCATCGATGCATGTACAGGATTGCGAAAAGTATTACCCATAGCAGGTCGACCATGTGCCAAAACAACGCAAGGGATTCCGTGAAAGGACTGTGCGTCGCTGGTTTTGCGATCAGGACTCGAAGATAGGCAAGCCCACCCAAACCCACCAATACATGAAAAAGATGAATGCCCGTCAGCGCGTAATAGAGCATATAGAAGTCATTAGTTACCGGGTAATGGCCCGACGAAATCTTAGCGGTATATTCCATCGCCTTGCACGCGACGAAACCGAATCCCAGGCCGATCGCACCGGCGACGCACCGCTGAGCCGCGCGGAAATTCTCCCGACGATTGAACGCTATCGCACAGACAACGAGCAATGAACTGGACAGCAGCAGCAGCGTGTTGAGGATGCCGGAAGCCTGGCTGAGTGTCCGCTGGGACTGAACGAAGACCGCGGGAGTTTGCGCGCGATAATAAGCGAAAGTCGCGAAGAGGAGCGCAAACACAAAAAGGTCGCCGAAAATCAGCACCCATACGCCAGGATCGCCGGGGATCCGTGGCGTGAGCGAAGGTGGCTTGGCCGGCCGGATCGTCACCGTCGGATCATCCTCTCAGTCCGGTCCTGGGTTGATGCGTTGGACCCTAATGGTACGATAGCTAACTTATCCGGGTTTTGGCAAGTCGGTTTCAGAGCTCTCCCGTGGGTACAACGTGCCGGGCATAGGAGCCGAAGGAAGCGCCTCCGGTCAAATCTCGCGACACTCATGCTTGCACAATATCGTATGCTAGGGTACTTGATTCGATGAGAGCGGGCGCAGGTCCGTCGCGATGAGGAGAGCGGGTGTGCAACTCGAAACCGACAGTGTCAGCAAAGGCCGGGCAACAGCCGTGAGCCCGCTTTACCCGGTGTTGCTCGGAAACGATACGCGCCCGGTTCCCGAGGCGTTCGCGGCAGTCGGCGAATGGCGCGTCGACGCGCCGAGCGTTGATCGCAGCCGCTATTATGATCGCGCATTCGCTGCCGCGGAAATGGAGCATCTCTGGAAGAAGACCTGGCAGGTCGTCGGGCGCAGCGAGGACATTCCCGCGGTGGGCGACCGCTTCTCCTATGACGTCGGCACGTTGTCCTTCATCATCGTGCGCAGCGATGCGACCACGATCCGGGCATTTTACAACAGTTGCCGCCATCGCGGAACGCGCCTGTGCACGGGACGGGGTGAGGGCGCGCATATCCGGTGCCCATTTCACGGCTGGAGCTGGACGCCCGACGGCGCTCCCTCGGTGATCCCCGGCCGATGGGACTTTTCCGGCGTTCCCGATGCTGCGCTCGCGCTGACCGAGGTGCGCTGCGCAACCTGGGGTGGAAACATATTCATCAATCCCGATCCGGCGGCGGAGCCGCTGGAAACGGCCCTGGGTGTCCTGCCGCAGCATTTCGCGGATTATGATTATGCCAATCGCTGGACCGCCGTCCATGTGCGCAAGAAGGTGCGGGCCAATTGGAAACTCGCGATGGAAGCCTTCATGGAGGGCTGGCATCTTTCCGAAACCCATCCGCAGGCGCAGGCCTGGAACGGCGATAGCTCAACCCAGTACGATATATGGGAGGATGCAGGCAGTCAGATCAGTCGGTCGATCACGCCGTCCGCCGTGCCAAGTCCCGAGCTGGGCGATGAGGCCGACGTCCGGCGTGCCATCATGGAGACGATCATCGCGGTGACGCCCCCGGGGATGCCGCTGCCCGACTTTGACTCCATCCCGACGCTCGATCGTGCCTTCGCGGCAGATTATCGTCGCCAGGTGCTGCAGGCGATGACGGGCAACGATGCGTCCGCCGCGTCCGATGCGTGGATGCTCGACGCGGTCCAGTATTTCATGTTTCCCAACTTCTTCCCTTGGCTTGGGGAGGGGGCGCCGCTCTGGTATCAGTTCATGCCGTTCGGCGACGATCCGCGCGAAAGCGTGATGGACGTCCGCTTCTTGCTACCGCTGCCGGCCGGTGGCCAGCGGCCGCCGAAGGCGCCGATGCTCGAACTCGACTTCGACGAGACCTATCGTGACCGGCAGGCCGGGTTCGGTCTGTTCGATGAGGTGTTCGACCAGGATATGGGCAATCTGCCTTTGATCCAGCGGGGTGTCGAAGGCGGCGACCCGGGGCGCGGTCAGGTGCATTTCGGTGCCTATCAGGAATGTCGACTGCGGGCGTTCCATGCGCGGCTTGGTCGCCTGCTCGACGTCTGAGCGGGCGGCAGCGCGATCCAGAACGCGCGCGAAATGGTTTGCCTGCGTACTATGTAGATGGCATGCAGTGTCGGCAATGAGGGAAGAGGGTGGCTTTGGCATACGACATCATCGTTGTTGGGGCGGGCAGTAACAGCCTGGTGGCCGCGGCCTATCTGGCGAAGGCGGGCAAGAGGGTGCTCGTTCTTGAGAAGAACGATCAATGCGGCGGCGGCGTCGTGTCGATCGAGATCGCGCCCGGCTTCATCCATGATCCGCATTCGACCGGCTATTATCCGATGATGTCGAACCCGGCGATCAAAGACAATGAACTGGAATTGACGACGCGGTTCGGCCTGAAATTCGTCAGATATCCTGCAGGGTTCGGCACGATCTACGACGACGGCACGCACATCACGGCTTTCACCGATCTCGATCGCAGCTGTGCGGAAATCGCCAAGTTTTCCAACAAGGATGCCGATGCCTATCGGGCTTTTGCGCTGGATGCGATCAGCGTGCTGCCGATCCTGTCGCGTGGTGCGGCCACCCCACCGATGCCGACGGCCAGCTTTCTCGGGATGCTGGAATCCAGCGCTTTGGGGCGACGCATCGCCGCTGCCTTCTTCAAAAGCTTCTACGAGGTCATCGACGATCTCTTCGAGACACCCGAAGTCAAGCTCCACATCCTGAAATGGTGCGCGGAGATGATGGAGGGGCCGGACGTGAAGGGGACCGGCGCGGTTCTGTGGAACCTGTTCGGCATGGCGCATACCCAGGACGGCGCGGCCCCGGTCGGGGGGGCGAGGGCGATCGTCGACAGCCTTTTGCGTTGCATCGCGGCGCATGGTGGCGAGGTGCGGACCGAGAGCGAGGTGACGAAGCTGGAAATCCGCTCGGGTGAAGTCCGCGGCGTATGGGTCGGCGACGAGCTGATCGAAGCGCGCGATGCCGTGGTCGCCAATGTTCATCCATGGAAGCTCGGCGCCTGGCTGCCGGATGTCGATCCCGAGATCGCGAGCGCGGCGCGGCGGGTTCATCTGTCCAACCATGGCGCGATCAACCAGCAGATCGCTTTGTCCGAGCCGCCGCGCTTCGCCGCGGGCGACCAGTTCGACGACGTGATGTGCGTCGAGTTCGTCCACAAGGACGTCGAACGTGTGCGCCGCGTCTTCGACGAGTATAAATACGGGCGTATCCCACAGGGCTGTCTCAGCCCACTGGCGATCAACCACACCCGCCGCGATCCGTCGCGCGCGCCCAGCGGGCAGTCAGCCCTCTATCTCTATCATTTCGCGCCTCTGGCACTCGCGGACGGCGGGCTGGAAGCATGGGCGCGGCCAGAGAACGGGCAGGCCTATGCCGACGCGATCCTGGATGAGTATCTGAAGAACGTCACCAATATCGACAGCTCCAAAATTATCGCCCGACACATCGAGACACCGCTCGATCATCACCATCATTCCGCGAGCATGATGAACGGCGACATTTTCGGCATCGGCTCGACGGTGGGCCAGTTGCTTGGCCGTCGCCCGACGCCAGAGCTGGCGCAATATCGGGTACCCGGCTTTACGGGGTTCTACCTCGCCGGCCCTTGCATGCATCCCGGTGGTACGGTGACGTTCGGCGGGCGCGCGACGGCGATGCGTATGGCCATGGATATGCGCATGGATCTCAAAACCATGTTCCCCGCCTTTTAAGGATGCGCGACGTGAGCAAAACGATGAAACTCTACGCCACCGACAATTCCGACTTGATGGAAGTCAGCGCCATCTATCCCGATGGCGACAATCTCGTCGTGGAAGGAACGATCATGGGGGCGATGCCGATCCGCGCGATCGTCAAGCCAGCCGAGATCCGCAAAGCGCTGGGAATCATGTCGGCGGGCACGAAACTGCATGCCGCGCGGATGCTCTACAAGCGCTCACGCTGAACAGGGGAAGAGACATGAAACTATTGGAAGGGCGGGTCGCTATCGTGACCGGCGCTGGCCGTGGGCTGGGTCGCGCGCATGCACTGAAGCTGGCGGAGCAGGGCGCCAAGGTCGTGGTCAACGATCTTGGATCGTCGGCTGCCGGCGAGGGGGTGGATGAAACCCCCGCGCAGGAAGTCGTCGCGGCCATTCGCAAGATGGGCGGCGACGCGGCCGTCAATACATCTGACGTGTCGGACTGGAACGCCGCGCAGGAGATGGTCGCGCAGGCGGTCGACACGTTCGGGCGGCTCGACATCCTGGTCAACAACGCCGGCATCCTGCGCGACCGTATGCTCGTCAATATGAGCGAGGATGAATGGGACTTGGTGGTGAAGGTGCATCTGAAGGGTACATTCGCCCCGCTGCATCATGCTGCCAATCACTGGCGGCTCGAATCCAAGGCTGGCCGGACTGTCGACGCCCGCGTGATCAACACGACCTCGCATTCGGCCCTGTTCGCCAATATCGGGCAGGCGAATTACGCGGCGGCAAAAGGGGGTATCGCCACGCTGACGCAACTCGCCGCGCGCGAGCTTGCCCGGATCGGCGTGACGGTCAACGCTATCGCCCCTCGCGCGGAAACCCGCATGACGGCCGGCCTGAGCCAGGGCCAAAGCGAAGAGCGCATGGCGCGTCGCGACCCCGAGTGGATCGCAACGTTGGTCGCGTGGCTGGCCAGCCCGGAAGCCAGCAGCGTTTCGGGGCGCATCTTCGAGGCATGGGGCTATGGCTATTCGGTGATCGAAAGCTGGCAGCATGGTCCACAGATGGAGGCGTCGAAGGATCCCGCCGCAATCGGTGCCGATGTGCTGCGGATCACGGGGTTCGCGCGGGCCAACGCGGGCATCGACCGAAACACTTGGCTCAACCCCTGACAAAGAGGCGGGCGACACCATGACAACGCAGATCTTGCTGCCCAAACTGGGCTTTTCCATGAACGAGGGGGAACTGGTCGAATGGCTCGTTCCCGATGGCGGGCAGGCGGTCGCCGGGGAGCCGCTGTTCGCGCTCGAAAGTGACAAGTCGACCCAGGAAGTCGAGGCGCCAGTGAGCGGGACGCTCCGTATCCTGAAGCCGGTCGGCGAGACCTATCCCGTTGGAACCGTCCTGGGCGAGATCGACTGATGCGCGACGTCCCGTCCATGCTGGCGGGGCTGAGCCCCATGCCGAATACCGACTTTTCGGCCTTCGGCCCGGTCGAGCTGGAGCCGCTGAGCAAGATACAGCGGCTCACCGGCGCGTTCCTCGGCAGAAACTGGGTGACGATCCCGCACGTCACGCATCATGACGAAGTCGACGTCACGACCTTGGAGGAGCGGCGGGCGACCTGGAATGCGACGCACCCCGAGGCGAAATTGACGCCGGTGGCGCCGCTGGTGAAGGCGATGGCGATCGCGCTGGCGGAGAACCCGCGCTTCAACACCGCGCTTTCGGCGGACGGTATGCAGATCGTGCGAAAGGGCTACGTTCATATCGGCGTGGCCGTTGACACCCCGCGCGGGTTGCTGGTCCCGGTCATCCGTGACGCCGATCGCAAAACGGTGCGTGAGATCGGTGCCGAACTCGCGGAGCTTGCTGCCCGGGCGCGTGACAAGGGCCTTCCGATGGCCGCCATGGAAGGTGGGTGCATCACCCTATCGTCACTCGGTCACATCGGTGGCACGGCCTTCACGCCGATCATCAACGCGCCCGAGGTTGCCGTGCTGGGCGCCTTGGCCATTCAGGAGCGTCCGTTTCGCGGCAGCGACGGCGACATCGCCTGGGCGAAGCGGCTGCCTCTGTCGCTCAGTTATGACCATCGCGTGATCAACGGCGCCGATGCGGCACGCTTCGTCCAATCGATCGGTCGCGCCTTCGCCGATCCGGCCTTGCTCATATGACGGGGGCGCAATCGTCAGGTGGTCTGTTGGAGACGGGCTCCATGCGGTTGCCGGCGGATTATCCGCGCATCAATGCCGAGCGCGCGCCCGACGCGACAGCAATGTCGTTCAACGGACGGAGATGGACGCACGCCGCCCTCGATCGTGCGAGCGATGCCGTCGTCCGCCTGTTGCGCGACCGTGGTATCGCGCGCGCAGATCGTATCGCCTATCACGGGCGCAATCGCGACCTGTTCTTTCCCGTGCTGTTCGGGGCGATGCGTGCTGGCGTGGTGCTGGTGCCGGTCAACTGGCGCAACACTGCTGCGGAAACCCGCCACGTGCTGGACGATTCCGGCGCGAGCCTGGTGTTCGCTGACACCGAATTCCTGCCGGTGGTCGAGGCGGCGAGCGATGGACAGGTGCCGGTGATCCTCGTCGACGGAGCCGGGCCGGATGGATTGCAGCACCTGCTGGATCACAGCATTCCGGCGGACGCTACGCCGAGCGATCCGCATGCGCCGGCGCTGCTGCTGTATACCAGTGGTACGACGGGGCGGCCGAAGGGCGCGCTGGCGAGCCAGTTCGCGCTTGCCGCGCAGCGCCATGCGGAGCGATGCAGCGGTCATTTCGACGACTGGGGTGACGACGAAATCCTGCTGTCGCCACTCCCCAACTTCCATATCGGCGGCTTGTCCTGGGCGTTGAGCGCCTTCGTGCGCGGCGTGCCACTGATCGTCAGCGACAATCCCGCCCCCGCTGCCATGCTGGATACGATCGGCCAGAAAGGGGTGACGCGCGCATTCATGGTGCCCACGCTGGTGCGTGGGTTGATCGACGAAATGCATGCGCGCGGCCTGACCCGGTCCACCTTGCGCGGCATCCATTATGGCGCGGCCGCGATGGACCCTCAATTGCTCGATCGCTCGGTCGCGACGCTCGGTTGTCGTTTCCTGCAATATTACGGCATGACCGAGGTCGGCGGCAGCGCCACCGTACTGGGGCCGGCGCTGCACGATCCCGCGCGACCGCATCTCCTGCGTTCAGTCGGGCGACCGCTGCCGGGCTTCGAGCTGAGCGTCCGGGACCCTGAAGGCGCGCTGCTTCCGCCCGACGTGCCCGGCGAGATATGGATCCGCGGACCAAGTCTGACCGCAGGCTATTGGCGTCGCCCGGATGCCGATGCGGAGGCGATGGTGGACGGCTGGTATCGTACCGGCGACGGTGGCCGCCTGGATGAGGAAGGCTTCCTGTTCCTGACGGACAGGATCAAGGACATGATCGTGAGCGGCGGCGAGAATGTCTATCCCGCCGAGGTGGAGGCGGCATTGCGCGACCATCCGGCGGTAGCCGATTGCGCGGTATTCGGTTTGCCGCACGCGAGATGGGGCGAAGGGGTAACGGCGGCGGTCGAACTGCGGCCGGGACATAGCATAAACGCGGAGGATCTCATTGATTTCGCCCGCACGCGCCTGGCCGCCTTCAAGATTCCCCGGCGGATTGCCTTCGGCGTGACCTTGCCGCGCACCGCATCTGGCAAGGTTCAGCGCGGCGTTCTCCGTTCTGCCTTCATGGCCATGGAGGAGAAGGCGCAGTGAACTTCGCCCGGACAGACGAGCAATTGATGCTCGCCGATATGGCTGACCGGCTGCTGGCCGAGGCCAATGATTTCGAGGCGCGCCGCCAACGGTTGGGCACTGCGAACCCCGACCGTATGGCCCTGTGGCCCACATTGGTGGAGCAGGGGCTGCTGGGTGCATTGATACCCGAGGAGGCAGGCGGCTTCGGCGGCGGAGCGCGCGATCTCGCCGTCGTGATGGCGGCAGCCGGACGTCACCTCGTGGTCGAACCGTTGCTCGCCGTGGCGGTAGCCGCGCGCTTGCTGCATCTTGCCGGACACGATGTCGAGACGATCGTCGCGGGGGGCCGCGTTGTCGTCCTGGCGCACGACGAGGGGGTTGACCCGTTCGCACCGCGCGGCACGCTCGGCGAATGCGATGCAGATGGCTGGCGGATCAGTGGCGAGAAGCCCGCTGTGCGACATGGCGATTTGGCCCACGCCTTCATCGTCTCCGCCACGGTCGACGGCGAGGACGCTCTCTTTCTGGTGGATGCCGTGGCGAACGGTGTCCGGCGTGAACCGATGCGCTCGATGGACGGCGCGTCCACGGCAACCGTGTACCTCGATCGCTGTCGCGCACAGCGGCTCGACCTCGATCCGCGGTATCTCGGCGAGGCGATCTCGCGCGTGTCGCTGGGACTGGCGGCAGAAACGGTCGCGATCGCCGCGGCGATGCTCGAACGAACGTGCGCCTATCTAATTGTCCGAAAGCAATTCGGCGTTCCCCTTGCGACGTTCCAGGCTCTGCAGCATCGCGTCGCCGACATGAAGGCGGCATTGGAAGGGGCGACCGCCCTGGTCGAGCGCGCGATCGGGTTCGTGGATCGCGGGCTGCACTTAGGCGCGGCTTACGCCGCCAAGGCGCTGGCAGACGATAGCGGCAGGCTTGTTGCCCACGAGGCTGTGCAGATGCACGGCGGGATGGGCGTGTCGGACGAACTGGACATCAGCCACTACCTTCGACGGCTGGCTGTTATTCGGGCAAGTCACGGCGGCGCGGCGGCGCATCGCGCGCAGGTTGGCGATCTTGCTGGCATCGTCGACCCAAATGATCCCCTAGACTCGTTTCGGAAGGAGGTCGCCGCCTTCGTGGCCGGACACCTGCCACCGGATATCATGGACAAGGCCGCGCGTGGTCTGGAGTTCGGCAAGGATGACTTTGTCGCCTGGCAAAAGGTCCTTCGGGCGCATGGGTGGTTCGCTGGTGCATGGCCGGTCGAGCACGGCGGCCGCGGGTGGGATCTCGAACGCCAGCTCGCCTTCGTGCAGGAGGTTGGGCGCG
>NZ_JBELIE010000095.1:10650-12370 GCF_042091075.1 Sphingomonas sp.
CGGGTGCACCAATGATCATCCCCTATGGCGTCAATATGGTCGGGCCGGTGATCTATACTTTCGGCAACGAGGAGCAGAAATCCCGGCATCTGCCCGGCATCCTGTCTTCCGACATATGGTGGTGCCAGGGCTATTCGGAGCCGAACGCCGGTTCCGATCTCGCCAGCCTGAAGACCTTGGCCGTGCGTGACGGTGATCATTATGTCGTGAACGGCACGAAAATGTGGACGACAGAGGCACATTGGGCCGACTGGATGCATTGCCTCGTCCGTACCGATCGTGATGCGCGGCCGCAGGCGGGTATCTCGTTCCTGCTGATCGACATGACATCGCCCGGTATCGAGGTGCGGCCGATCGTGACGATCGACGGGCAGCATCACACGAACCAGGTATTCTTCGACGATGTGCGCGTGCCGGTCGCCAATCTGGTCGGTCTGGAGGGGCAGGGATGGGAGATCGCCAAATTCCTGCTTGCCAATGAACGTGTCGCAATCGCCGACACTGGACCGAAGCTGAAGCTGCTTGCGGACATAAAGGCGATGTTCGCAACACGGGTGGAACGCGATGGCCAATCCAGGACGATGGCCGTCATCCAGGATCGCTTGGCTGATGCCGAGGTTCAGCTTGCGTCACTCTGTGCCCTGGAGGCGGCCTATGTTCGCGACTGGGCCGAAGGCGCCGACCGAAACGGGCCGCAGGCGTCGATCCTGAAGCTGCGCGGCACAGAGATCTTGCAGCTCCTTTCGGAAATCGCGCTGGAAATCGAGGGACCCGTTGGCGCGGTGCACGATCCCGCCGCCCTGCGCGGTCTGAAAACAGACAGCGAGTGGCCCAGCTCGATCGCGCACCATTACCTTTATGGGCGCTGTTGGTCGATCTTTGGTGGGACGAGTGAGATCCAACGCACCATCATTGCCCGCAGCCTATTAGCATAGGCGGCCATCCATGTACGACGCGACCACGGCGCTGCGCGCCATAGACATCAACAGCGTGCCGATATCCTTGTGCCTTGTCGTCACGGCCGTCACCGCATTTTTATTATTTCTTCACAGCGTTGCGCATGACCTTCCGGCAGAAAGTCTATGTCGTTCCGTTTTGTGGATCTGCCCTTTTCTTCTGGCACGATCTGACGTTCGTTCTGCGCCACAGGTTATGGTTCGATGTCTATCGCCACTGGTGGGTCGAAATGTGGTGGTACATTCTATGCGTCGCCGTTGTACTTGAAATGGTGCTGCTGTGGACCGTCTTCCGATATGGGCGTGAGGAACTTTGGCCGGATGCATCGCGGAAGATGTTTGGCACCATGACGTTGGCAGGAACGCTGGGTATCGGCGCATTGTGGTGGCTGATAAAGTCGATCATCGACGACCCGCTATTCTTCTTCTCCTTTGCGATAACGGCGGTTTTTTCGGTGCCGCTCCACACAGCGATAATGTCGCGTCGGCAATCGCGGGTCGGTCAATCGATCGGTATGCAATTGGCAACGATCGTCATGTTGTGGAGCCTTTCTGCAGCGTTCATGCTGATCGCTCCCGCGTTCCGATCTCCGCCCTATCTCGCCTTCCTCGCCGTATTCACGGTGTGGCCGCTGGCGAACGTCTATCTCATCACGCGCTTTCCGCGCCTGTCATAGCCAGAGGAAGTACCCATGAAGGTGCTGGTGCCCGTCAAGCGCGTGCTTGACTATAATGTGAAGCCCCGCGTGAAGGCGGACGGGTCG
>NZ_JBELIE010000096.1:0-12352 GCF_042091075.1 Sphingomonas sp.
TGAGCGAGACCGCCGACCGCGTGAAGAAGATCGTCGTCGAGCATCTCGGCGTCGAGGCCGACAAGGTGACCGAGGATGCCAGCTTCATCGACGATCTGGGTGCGGACAGCCTCGACATCGTCGAGCTGGTGATGGCGTTCGAGGAAGAATTTGGCGTCGAGATTCCGGACGACGCTGCCGAGAAGATCTCGACCGTGAAGGACGCGATCACCTATATCGACGAGCACAAGGGCTGATCGAGCGGGCCTCGGCCCCGCTCGTCAGAGCCGGAATTGAGCGGCTCCCCATCCTCGGCTAGAGGGCGGGGGGCCGTTTCATTTTGGTGAAGGTTACTTTGAAAGCGCCGCACGGCCGAGGAGATGGCGCCGCCGCGGTGAAGAGGAAATGTCTATGCGTCGTGTCGTCGTCACCGGTCTCGGCCTCGTCACCCCATTGGGCGCGGACGTGGAAACAGCTTGGGCGAATTTGATCGCCGGCAAATCGGGCGCTGGTCCGATCACACGTTTTGATACGCAGGGGCAGAAATGCACCATCGCTTGCGAAGTGAAGCCGAAGGGCCACGAATATGGCTTCGATCCCGACAAGCGGGTCGACCATAAGGTGCAGCGGCAGGTCGATCCCTTCATCATCTATGGCATCGATGCCGCCGGCCAGGCGCTCGAAGACGCCGGGCTCGTCGATATGGACGAGGCGACCCGGCTGCGGGCGGGCGTGTCGATCGGCTCGGGCATCGGCGGGCTGCCGGGCATCGAGATCGAATCGGTCAATCTGCACGAGCGCGGCCCGGGCCGGGTCAGTCCGCATTTCGTCCACGGTCGCCTGATCAACCTGATCAGCGGGCAGGTGTCGATCAAATATGGATTGATGGGGCCGAACCATGCGGTCGTCACCGCATGCTCGACGGGCGCGCACTCGATCGGCGATGCTGCGCGCATGATCCGCGACGACGATGCCGACATCATGCTGGCGGGGGGCGCGGAAAGTACCGTCAACCCGCTCGGCGTGGCCGGATTCGCGCAGGCGCGGGCGCTTAACATGAGCATGAACGACCGCCCGACCGAGGCAAGCCGCCCCTATGACAAGGATCGCGACGGCTTCGTCATGGGCGAGGGCGCGGGTGTGGTCGTCCTCGAGGAATATGAGCACGCCAAAGCGCGCGGCGCGAAAATCTACGCCGAGGTGGTCGGCTATGGCCTGTCGGGCGACGCCTATCACGTCACCGCGCCTCACCCGGAAGGCAAGGGAGCCGAGCTGGCGATGCGCATGGCGCTGCGCAAGGCCGGGATGGAGCCCGCCGATATCGACTATATCAATGCCCACGGCACCTCGACGATGGCCGACACGATCGAGCTGGCGGCGGCGAAGCGCGTTTTCGGTGACGATCTGTCGGGGGCGTCGATGTCGAGCACCAAGTCCGCGATCGGGCATCTGCTCGGGGGCGCGGGCGCAGTCGAAAGCATCTTCTGCATCCTCGCGCTGCGCGATCAGATCGTGCCGCCGACGCTGAACCTCGACAATCCCGACGAGGGCACCGAGGGCGTCGATCTGGTGCCGCACACCGCGAAGAAGCGCACGGTGCGCGCGGTGCTGAACAATTCGTTCGGTTTCGGCGGCACCAATGCGTCGCTGGTGATGAAGTCGATCTAGGACGGATCGGCGATGCGCAGGCTTGGTTGCGTCGGGCTGATCGCCGGCTTGCTGCTGATCGCGGCGGGTCTGTGGGCGGCGCGCGGATGGAAGGGGCATGGCCCGGCGGAGCGGCCGACTATCGTGCAGATCGCCGAGGGCTCCAGCCTCGCGGGTGCGGCGCGCACGCTGGAGAAAGCGGGGGTGATCGCCTCCGCCAGCCGTTTTCGTCTACAAGCGCGGTTGTTCGGTTCCGACGTCGCGATCAAGGCGGGGGAATATTCCTTCCCCGCCGGGGCGAGCGCGTCGGACGTGCTGGCGATCCTGCAGGGCGGCAAGGCGACGCAGCGCGTCCTCGTCATTCCCGAAGGTTACCCGTCGGTGCTGGTGCATGCCGAGCTGATGAAGGCCGCCGCGCTCACCGGGACGGTGCCGGTGCCGGCGGAAGGGTCCGTATTGCCAGACGGTTATACGTTTGAGCGTGGCGAGACACGCGCGGCGGTGCTGCATCGCATGCAGACCGCCATGACCCGCTATCTGGCGAAGGCGTGGAAGAGCCGCAAACCGGCCACCGTCGTTACCTCGCCGCAACAGGCAGTGATCCTCGCTTCGATCGTCGAGAAGGAAACCGGCAAGCCGTCCGAGCGGCGCATGGTCGCGGCGGTCTATTCGAACCGTCTGCGGCTGGGCATGCCGTTGCAGGCCGATCCGACCGTCATCTATCCGATCACCAGGGGGCGTCCGCTGGGGCGGCGGATCCGGCAATCCGAGTTGCGCGCGAAGAATGGGTACAACACCTACGCAAGCGCCGGCCTCCCCATCGGGCCGATTGCCAACCCCGGCCGGCTGTCGATCGACGCGGTGCTCGATCCGGCGGCGTCGAAGGCGCTCTATTTCGTCGCGGACGGCACCGGCGGGCATGTCTTCGCGGACACATTGGCCGCGCATAACGCCAATGTCAGGAAATGGTACGCGATCCGCCATGCGCGGGGGGAAATGTAGCGGGCGCCGCCATCGCCCGCACCACCAGTGCCGCGCTGGTGAGCGTCAGCGCGTCTTCGACGACGCCCGTCCACGTCTGACCGAAACGCCGCATCGCGGCCTTCCGCAGGCGAAAGGTGAGATAGGCCGATCCGATCGCGGTCACCGCCCCCCGCGCGGCGGCGGCCGGGCGTTGCCGCCGGGGCGCGAGGCTGACGGCTGCCAGCGCGCCCGTCGCGACGCGCGCGGCAAGGCCAGGGGCGATGATCCGGTCGGGTGCGCTGCGCATCTTGTCGCCGGCCCACTCGCCCGCCGCGATCGCGCTGGCGCCCGCGCTCACCAAGGGGTGCGACAGCAGCCGCGGGGCGCCATTGTCCGCCGGTAGTTCACCCCGGCGCGCGGCATGGGCAATCGCCGCGAACGGCGTCATCGCGCGCGTGCCCGCCACGGCGGCGAGAAGGAGGGAGCGGAGCATGGCGGGGGCCCTTTCATCGATCGTTCCCGCCATAACGCCGCCGGGGCACGCTTCGCTCCGGGGCTTGTCGCCTGTGTCCGCCCATGGCACCGCGACGGCATGGATCGCGCGGGGGGAAAATAGGTGAACGAACTGGAAGGGCGAGTCGCACTGATTACCGGGGCATCCTCGGGGCTGGGGGCGCATTTCGCCGAGCGTTTCGTCGCGGCGGGGGCCAAGGTGGTGATCGGGGCGCGACGTGTCGACCGCATTGCCACGCTTGCCGAGCGGCTCGGCGAAGCGGCGCTGGCGGTGGCGGTCGATGTCACCGACGAGGCTTCGGTGGCGGCCGCGTTCGATGCCGCGGAAGCGCGCTTCGGCACCGTCGATACGATCGTGGCGAATGCCGGGCAGAGCAATCCGGGGCGTTCGACCGACATCACCGCCGCAGCGTTGCGATCGACGATCGACGTCAATCTGACCGGTGTGTTCCTCACCGCGCGCGAGGGCGCACGCCGGCTCATCGCGGCCGCGTCGCGAGAGACCGGGCGGGGTCGGATCGTGCTGATCGGATCGATTACCGCGCATCAAACCGCGACCGGCGATGTCGCTTATGCGGCTTCCAAGGCGGCGGTGGCGCATCTCGGCCGCAATTTCGCGCGTGAGTGGGTTCGTGCCGGGATCAACGTCAACGTCATTCAACCCGGTTACATTCAGACAGAAATCAACGGTGACTGGTTCATGACCGAGGGAGGGCAGGCGCAGATTGCCGGTTTCCATCGGCGACGGCTGCTGCCGCTCGATGCCTTGGACGACATGCTGCTGTATTTCGCCTCCGATCGCTCCGCCCATCTCACCGGCTGCGTGATGGATGTCGACGACGGTCAGTCCCTCTGATCGCCCGGATGGTCGCGCGGCTTTTGTATTGCAACAAAGCGGACACTAGCCGGTTGCGTAGCCATGCGAACCACTCATCGACGCGAGTTTATGCTGGCGGGCGCCGCCGCGACCTGCTGGCCCCTGATCGCCACGGGCGCCCCCGCCCGTGACGCCGCTTTCTCGTGGGAGGGCGTGCAGCAGCGCGCCGCCGCGCTGGCGCGCCGCGCCTATCGCCCCGCCAAGCCGGTAGCGGCGGCGCAAGCGATTGATTTCGATGCGATCGGGGCGATCCGGTATCGTGCCGACAATGCATTGTTGGATAACATCCGCCTGTTTCCACTCGGCAACGTGGCCGCAACACCCGTCGCGATCAACGTGGTGGAGCAGGGGCGGGCGCGTCCGATATCCTTCGCCCCCGAGCTTTTCGATGTGCCGGCGGGGAAAGCCGCTGCGCCGGGCTTCGCGGGATTTCGCGCGATGGAGCCGGGACGGGAAAGCGATTGGCTGGCGTATCTTGGCGCTGCCTATTTTCGTGCCGCCGGCGCGCAGGACCAATATGGCCTGTCCGCGCGCGGACTGGCGATCGACACGGGCCTGGCGGATCGGGAGCAATTCCCGCGCTTCACCGAATTCTGGATCGAACGCGCCGGAGAGCGTGCCTATGTGATCTACGCGCTGCTCGACGGCGAGAGCGTGACCGGCGCGTTCCGGTTCGCCTCGCGCCATGACGGTGACGTCGTGCAGGACGTGTCGAGCGTATTGTTTCCGCGCCGTGCCATCGAGCGTTTGGGGATCGCGCCGATCACCAGCATGTTCTGGTATGGCGACCGGACGGGTGCCGGGGCGGGTGACTGGCGCCCGGAAATCCACGATTCCGACGGGCTCGCGCTGCTCACGGCATCTGGGGAACGGCTGTGGCGCCCCCTGATCAACCCGACGAGCCCGGTGACCGATAGCTTCGCGGCGAGCAACCTGCATGGCTTCGGATTGATCCAGCGGGACCGTAATTTCGATCATTATCAGGATGATGGCGCCTTTTATGATCGCCGCCCCAATCTATGGGTAGAGCCGCGCGGCACATGGGGCGACGGGCAGGTGATGCTATATGCCTTCCCCACCACCGGCGAGACGGTCGACAATGTCGCCTGCTTCTGGGTGCCGAACGCGCCCGTGCGCGCTGGCGAGCGGCTGGGGTTCGATTATCGGCTGCGCTGGGCCTCCGCGGATCCGAGCGTCGCGCAGGGCGCGCGCGTGATCGATACGCGGCTCGGCACCGCCGGGCGTCCGGGCGCGGCGATCGTCGCGGGGGCGATAAAGCTGGTGACCGATTTTCAGGGTGACGGACTGGCGGGGTTGACCCGGCAGAGCGGGGTGGTGCCGCAGATCGACGTCGCGCGCGGGCGCGTGCTGACGAGCTCGGCCTACCCCGTGGTAGGGACGCGCGATCGCTGGCGTGTCACCGCGGATATCGCCCCGGACGCGGGGGCGACCGCCGACGTGCGGCTCTATCTCAAGCGCGGGGAAGCCGCGCTGAGCGAAACCCTCCTGTATCCGCTGACGCTGCGATGATGCGCCCCTTCCGTCTTCCCGACGAAGCACCGCTCGACATGCCGGTGCAATTGTTCGAAGGGCGTCCGCCGGTGCCGACCGCGCCGACCGCCGCGCATGGCGTCCCCGATATGCTGACTCGCCGGATCCTGCTGGTGCTGCTGACCGGCGTGCTGGCGATGGCGGCGTCGACGGCGCTCAAGGAGTCGGTGCTCGCCGACGGCTTCGGTTTCGGCGATGCGATCCTGCTGACGATCTTTTCGCCGTTGTTCGCGCTGATCGCGTTCGGGTTCATCAATGCCGTGATCGGGTATTTCGTGCTCGCCACCGGGATGCACCCCGGCTTCATGCCGGTGCCGCGCTGGTCCGAACCGCTGAGCGGTCGCACCGCCGTTCTGATGCCGGTGCACAATGAGGATATGCACGCGGTCGCCGCGCGGCTCGCATATATGGCCGATGCGATCGCGGCGGCGGGTGCCTCACCCGCCTTCGACTTCTTCATCCTCAGCGATTCGGCGCCCGAGGCGGAGGAAACCGAGGTCGCGATCTGGCGCGGGCTGACGCAGCGGTTGCAGTGCGCCATTTATTACCGTCGGCGTGAGCGCAATATCGGCCGCAAGCCGGGCAATATCGCCGAATGGCTGCGCCGCTTCGGTGGCGCCTATGATTATATGCTGATGCTCGACGCGGACAGCCTGATGGGCGGCGATACGATCATTGGCATGGCCCAGATCATGGACCGCCGCCCCGCCGTGGCGCTGTTGCAGAGCGTGCCGCAGGTGATCGGCGCGCACACATTGTTCCAGCGCTGGATGCAGTTCGCCAGCCGCGTCTATGGGCCGCCCTCGACCGCCGGCCTGGTGTGGTGGTCGGGGTCGGAAGCGACCTTCTGGGGGCATAATGCGCTGATCCGGGTGCGTGCTTTCGCCGATAGCTGCGGTCTGCCCGAACTTCCCGGCAAGCCGCCGTTCGGTGGCACGATCATGAGCCACGATGTCGTGGAGGCCGCCCTGCTGCGGCGTCGCGGCTGGCGTGTGCACATGGTGATGACGGAGGAGACATTCGAGGAATATCCCCCCACGCTGATCGATGCCGCGGTGCGGGACCGGCGCTGGGCACAGGGCAATCTCCAGCATCTCGGCCTGTTGCACGCCTCTGGCTTCCACTGGATCAACCGCCTGCAACTGCTGCTCGGCGCGGCGGGCTATATCGCCTCGCCGCTGTGGCTGTTGCTGATCGCGATCAGCGTCTTGCTGGCGGTGACGGGGCAGGAGGGGCTGATCTCCGCATCGACATCGGGGTCGGTGCTCGCGCTGACGATCGCGCTGCTGTTCGGGCCGAAGCTGCTGGGCGTGATCCACGCCGTCAGCGACCGGCAGCGGCGGCATGATCTGGGTGGTGCGCGCGCGATCCTCCGCTCCGTGGCGCTCGACGTGCCCTTGTCGATCCTTGCGGCGCCCACGATCGCGCTGACGCAGACGATCGATCTGATCGGTATCGCGCGGCAGCGGCGGGCGGAATGGCATCCGCAAAACCGCAGCAGCCAGGGCTTGTCGATGGCGGAGATCCTGCCGCGTTATCGCTGGCACATTGCCGCCGGCGCGGTGTTGCTGATCCTGTCTCCGTTGATGCCGGTCGCGGCGGCGTGGCTCGTGCCGGTAACGGCGGGCTGGCTGCTGGCGCCGTGGATCGTGCAATGGACAGCCAGCGAACAGGCTGGCCGCTGGGCGGCGCATCGCCGGATCTTCGTCACCGATCTTGGGCAGGCGGAGCGCCAGGCGGTGGTGCGGCAGGCGGGTCACCCGGTCGACGGGGACGAGGCGCTGGCATGATAGCGGGGGCCTGACGGCGGAGCGTCTGATGGCGGGCGCCGAATGGCGGGGGGGGGCCGAATGGCCGGGGGCGCAATGGTGGAGAGCCAGAGGGCCGGGCGGACCATGCGGCCCGCAGTGGCGCGATGGTCGCGCCGGTGATCGGTCGGGGAAGAGGGCGAACCCTCTTCCCCTCAGCAAGATCAGTTGCTGTCCGAATCGTCGTCGTCGGCGATGATGACGATGCCGGCGACAACCGCCGCCGCCGCCAGAACCGCGACGATCAGGCCGCCACCGGCCAGTTCGTTCTTCTTCGCCGACGGCGAACCAGCGCGAGCCGACTTGGCGACCGAGAGGCTGGCGGCCGGGTTGGCCGGCGCAGCCATCGCCGGCGCCGTCGCCATCATGGCGGCCGCAGCGGCGAGCAGATAAGTTCCGAGCTTCATATTACTCTCCCTGTACAGGAGCGCGGTACATGTCACGGCTTGTTCCATTGTGCAACGCCGTTGCGATGACAGGTATGTGAAAGGCGATTGCCCGAAAGTCATTCATAATGCATGCTTTACGCGCACCGTAATATTGCTGCATTCGGACAGATGGTACTCATAACGGTTAACCACCCCGGCGCTCGCGCGCCGAGGTGGTGATTTCCGTTATCGGATCAGGTCAGGCGGCGAACTGGTTCATCGTATTGTGAACCCCGCCGGCTTTCAAAGCGGCCTCGCCGGCGAAATACTCCTTATGATCGTCGCCGATATCGCTGCCCGACATGTTCTGATGCTTCACGCAGGCGATGCCCTGGCGGATCTCCTGCCGCTGGACGCCCTTGACGTATCCGAGCATGCCAGCTTCGCCGAAATACTCCCGCGCGAGATTGTCGGTGCTGAGCGCCGCAGTGTGATAGGTCGGCAGCGTGATCAGGTGATGGAAGATGCCGGCGCGCGCCGCGGCGTCCTTTTGGAAGGTACGGATCTTCTCATCCGCCTCGATCGCCAGCTCGCTGTCATCATAGTCGACGCTCATCAATCGCGCGCGATCGAAGGCGGAGACGTCGCGGCCTTCTTCAACCCAGCGATCGTACACCTGCTGGCGGAAATTGAGCGTCCAGTTGAAGCTCGGCGAATTGTTGTACACCAGCTTGGCGTTCGGTACGACCTCGCGGATGCGATCGACCATGCTCGCGATCTGCTCGATATGCGGCTTCTCGGTTTCGATCCACAGCAGGTCAGCGCCGTTCTGCAGCGAGGTGATGCAGTCGAGGACGCAGCGATCCGCCCCCGTGCCCTCGCGGAACTGGAACAGGTTCGATGCCAGCCGCTTCGGGCGCATCAGCTTTCCGTCGCGCTCGATCACAACATCGCCGCGCAGCGAGGTGACGTCGGTCACTTCCTCGCAATCGAGGAAGCTGTTGTACTGATCGGCGATATCGCCCGGCCGGCTCGAAAAGGCGATCTGCTTGGTCAGGCCCGCGCCGAGCGAATCGGTGCGCGTCACGATGATGCCGTCGTCGACCCCCAGTTCGAGGAAGGCGTAGCGGCAGGCGCGCACCTTGGCGAGGAAGTCCTCGTGCGGCACGGTGACCTTGCCGTCCTGGTGCCCGCACTGCTTCTCGTCGGAGACCTGATTCTCGATCTGGAGCGCGCAGGCACCGGCCTCGATCATCTTCTTCGCGAGCAGATAGGTCGCCTCGGCATTGCCGAAACCGGCGTCGATGTCGGCGATGATCGGCACGACATGCGTTTCATAATGATCGATCGCGTGGATCAAGCGCTGCGCTTCGACCTCGTTGCCGCCTTCGCGTGCCTTGTCCAGCTCGCGGAACATCATCCCCAGCTCGCGCGCGTCGGCCTGCTTCAGGAAGGTGTAGAGTTCCTCGATCAGCGCGGGGACGCTGGTCTTTTCGTGCATCGACTGGTCGGGCAGCGGGCCGAAGTCACTACGGAGCGCGGCGACCATCCAGCCCGACAGATACAGATACCGCCCCTTGGTGGTGCCGAAATGCTTCTTGATGCTGATCAGCTTCTGCTGGCCGATGAAGCCGTGCCAGCAGCCAAGGGACTGCGTGTAATGCGCCGGATCGGCATCATAGGCCGCCATGTCACGGCGCATGATCGCGGCGGTGTATTTGGCGATGTCGATTCCGGTGTTGAAGCGGTTCTGCAACTTCATCCGCGCCACCGCTTCGGCGTCGATCCCGTCCCACGTGCCGTTGAACGTGCCGATCAATTGCGCGGCGGCGGTGATATTGTCCTGATAGGTCACGGGCGGATCCCTTTTTGATAGCGGTGGTGGCGGGGGAGTGGACGGGAATGTCCGTCGACACGCCGAAGCATGCCGACGGACACCTTTCCTCCCCAGGAAAGTGCTGGCTCGGCCGAAGCGAGCCGTCCGATCAGCCGAGGCGGCCGAGCCGGTGATAGAGGTTCGAGAATTTCGACGAGCGCGGATCGTCCGCGATCTGGCGAACATAGTGCGCGACGGCTTCCTTCATCAGACCGAAATCCTCGGTGGAGAAGACGGCGCGGCTGCGCTGCGGCTCGGTGGTCATGGTCACTCTCCTTGTTGGATGCCGGCGATCGCTCGCCTGATAGGAGTGTGATAATCGACTAAAATCGCTTTTGCGAAGCGGTGTCTTCACACTTTCGTGTCGCTTCGTCGGGTAGAATTCGGTAAATAGAGGTAATGTTGTAAAGATATTTACAGGGGCATATGGCGAGAGAGAAGGTGCTGGCCGGCCACGCGGTACGGCGATTGCGGCGCCGCAACGGGCTGACGCAGGCGGCAATGGCGGAGGCGCTGGGTATCTCCGCGAGCTACCTCAACCTGATCGAGCGCAACCAGCGCGCCTTGCCGACCGGCCTGCTGGTGCAGCTTGCCGAGCGCTTCGATTTCGATCCGCGGGCGCTGTCCGCAGGCGAGCCGGGGGGTGGCGCCGAGGCGATCCGGCGGCGGCTGGGTGACCCGATGTTCGCCGATCTGGAAGTCGATCGCGGGGAAGTGGAGGAGTGGTTGGCAGCGGCGCCCGGCGGCGCCGAGGCGTTCGCGCGCGCGTTCGACCGGGTCGGAGGCGGGGGCGATGTGGTGGCCGGGGCCGGCGACGATCCCGCCGCGGCGGTTCGTCGCGAGATTGCCCGCTGGCGGAACCACTTCCCCGATCTCGACGCGGCTGCGGAAGCGCTGGCCGACGAATTGCGATTGATCGCGGCGGACCTTTATGGCGCGCTGGTCGAGCGACTGCGCGTCAGGCACGGACTGGCGATCCGCATCCTGCCAGTCGAGGTGATGCCCGATCTGCTCCGCCGGCTCGACCTGCACGCGCGGCAATTGCAATTGAGCGAGCGGCTCGGAGTCGCGTCGCGCACCTTCGCCATCGCGGTGCAATTGGCCCAGCTCGAAGCACGCACGGAGATCGATTCGCTCGTTCGCGGGGCGGGGTTCGCGGATCGCGCGGCCGGGCGGCTGTTCCGTCGCCACCTGACGGGCTATTTCGCCGCCGCGACGATGATGCCTTACGCCCGCTTCCTCCGCGCCTGCGAGGCGACGGGATACGACGTGGACATTCTGCAACGCCGGTTCGGCGCCGCGTTCGAGCAGGTCGCGCATCGTCTGACGACGTTGCAACGGATCGGGGCGCGGGGCCTGCCCTTCTTCATGATCCGTGTCGATCGGGCCGGTCAGTCGTCGAAACGCTATGCCGGGGCAAGCCAGTCGGCCTTGATCGAGGCGGAAGGGCGATGCCCCCTGTGGCGTCTGCACCATGCCTTCGATCGCCCCGGCGAAACGGTGACGCAATTGGTGGAGCTGGAGAACGGCGAGCGCTGGTTTACACTGGCACGCTGTGTTCGCGCGCAGGGTGGCGCGGTGGGATCGGCGTCGCAGGCGGTCGCGGCCGAATTTGCGATCGGGCTGGGGGTGGCGGCGGCCCAGGCCCCCGCGCTGGCGGCGGCGCGAGGCGTCGATCCCGGCGGTGTGGCCACGCCCATCGGCCTGGGATGCCGGATGTGCGAGCGCGGAGATTGCCCGCAACGCTCCGCCCCGCCAGCGGCGCGCGCGCTACTGATCAACGAGCGGGAGCGGGGGGTGTCGGCCTGGGGGTTTGCGGGAGACTGAAGCGCGGCGGGTCATTCCGCCATTCCTTACGGGCTGCCCTTGCCGCCATGCGCCCCGACCGCGGTGCCCGTGGAGAAGCTCGTGCCATCCTCGGCGAGCATCACGTACAGCGGTGCCAGTTCGGCGGGCTGTCCGGCCCGGCCGAGCGGCGTGTCCTGACCGAACTCGCCCATCTTGCCCGGCAATTGCCCGCCGGCGACCTGCAACGGTGTCCAGATCGGGCCGGGCGCGACCATGTTTACGCGGATGCCCTTCTTCGCCAGCTGCTTCGCGAGGCCCTTGGTGAAGATCAGGATCGCGCCCTTGGTCGACGCATAATCGAGCAACTCCTCGCCGGGATCGTAGCTGTTGACCGAGCCGGTGTTGATGATGACCGAGCCCGGCGGCATCGACGGGATCGCCGCCTTGCAAATCCGGAACATCGCGAAGACGTTGGTTTCGAAGGTCCGAACGAATTGCTCGTCGGTGATGTCGGCAATGCTCTCCTTGCTTTGCTGATAGGCCGCGTTGTTGACGAGCAGGTCCAGCCCGCCCAGCGATCGGATCGCGCTGGCCACCAGCGTTTCGCAATTGCTTGCCGAACGGATGTCGGCGGGCAACAGCACCGCCTTGCGCCCCGCCTGCTCGATCAGCGTCTTCACCTCGCGCGCGTCGGGCTCCTCGCTGGGGTGGTAGTTAATCGCGACGTCGGCGCCCTCGCGCGCGAAGGCGATCGCGGCGGCCCGCCCGATACCGGAATCGCCGCCGGTGACGAGCGCCCTGCGCCCCGCGAGCCGCCCGGACCCGCGATAGCTCGATTCGCCACAGTCCGGCCGCGGCGTCATCTTCGATTGGAGCGCGGGCCAGGCCTGGCGCTGTTCCGGGAACGGCTGGCTGGTATATTTGCTTTCCTCCATTGTCTCCATACCTAATGGAGTCGTAGCTAATGCAACAATAGATAACT